>NZ_CBFIIK010000014.1:0-40325 GCF_965662675.1 Roseicyclus sp.
TAACGGCCATCGTGGACAAGGCTGTGCCCTTGAGCGCGCGCTTGGCGTTCTTGCTTTCCCAAGCCTTCATCAGCTTGGCGACCGAATCGCGTTTGCTGGTTGCGTTCATTCCAGTAACCTTGGCTGCAAAATGCGCGCAGGCCGGGCCTGGAAGGGGCGGCGGCGTGTTGGTCATGGACGCAGGTCGCGCGCAGATAAGCGCGCCGTGGTGGCGATGGATGATGCGCGTGCCACGGGGCGCGCGCGGGGCCGCACGCTGATCATTTCATGTGGTGAAATCTGGTCGGAGTGAGAGGATTCGAACCTCCGGCCCCTGCCTCCCGAAGACAGTGCTCTACCAGGCTGAGCTACACTCCGACCGTGGGCGCGGCTTACCCAAGGGGCGTGGTCTTTGCAAGGGGTCCAATGCTTCTAGCGGCTGGTATCCGGCGGTGGTGCAGCCGGTCCCGCGATGGGCGTGGATGTCGGTAGGGGTGAGGGCACGGCACGCCCGCGGCTGCGCAGGACGGGCGTTGTGGCCGAGCGCCCGCCGCGGTCTTCGCGAAAGACGATATAGATGCCCGAGGCGACAATCACCGCAGTCCCGATTGCGGTGCTCCATTCCAGCGCCTCGTCGAAGAACAGCGCGCCAAAGATGGTGGCCCAGATGATCTGGGAATATTGCATCGGGGCGACCTTGGCCGCCGGTGCCACGCGATAGGCCAAGATCAAAAGCCATGTCGCAAAGAGCGCGAAGGCCGCGATGATCGCGGCAGCCAGAAGATCGAGCCCCGGCATGGGCCGATAGACAAAGGGCAGTGCCGCCCCCATTACAACGACATTGGCGATCATTGGATAGAGCAACAACACCACCGCGCGCTCGGCGCCACCGATCTTTCGCATGATCACGGCGTTCATCGCGCTGCATACCGCCGCCACAAGGGCCGCCAAATGCCCAAGGCTGAATTCCGTCACACCGGGCTGCAACACGATCAGCACACCACAAAGGCCGACACCCACCGCCGCCCCGCGTCGCAGCCCCACCCTTTCGCCCAGCATGGGGATCGCCAACAGCGTGATCAGCAAGGGGGCGGCGAACAAGATCGCGTAGGTCTGCGCCAAGGGCAGAACGGAAAAGGCGTAGAAGGCCGTCGCGGCATTCACGACGATGATGCTGGTGCGCAGCGCCGTCCAGCCCGGATGAACCGGCTTGAGCGAGACACCCTGCGCATCGCGCATCATGAAAAGCACCATCATCGGGAAGCCGAACAAGACGCTGAAAAACACGATCTGAAAGGGTGAATATATCCCGCCCAGATATTTGATCAGCACATCATGGGTGGCGTAGATCGCAAAAGAGGCCAAGGCGAGCGCAACACCGCGCAATTGGGTCGCTTTGTCGACGGCCATGGCCTGTTCCCGATGTCTGTTTCAGCAACAGCGATACCAGCCCTGTGGCATCGCGCAAGGGGGCTGGATTGTGCGGCCTTATGGTCGGCGCAGCGCCGGAAGGCCCACGCCCGTCGCCTCGAACCCGCCATCGACCGCCAGCGTCTGGCCGGTGATGTAGCTGGCCCGATCAGAGCAAAGAAAGGTGATCGCCTCGGCGATCTCGCGTTCCGACCCGTAGCGGTTGAGCGGGATGGCATCGTGATAGGCGTCGATGATCTCTTGGCTGTGGACCGCCATCGCCAGCTTGGTCCGCACCGGGCCGGGGCAGACGCAATTCGCCCGCACCCCGTATTCACCCAGTTCCACCGCCTGCTGCCGGGTCAGCTGGATCACCGCCGCCTTGGAGGTGCCATAGGCCACCCGCAGCGTCGAGGCGCGCAGCCCCGAGATCGAGGCGATGTTGACGATCGCCCCCTGCCCCGTGCGCAGCGCAAAGGTCAGCGCTTGGGTCATCAGGAACACACCGTCGAGATTGGTTTCCATCACCCGGCGCCAGCGCTCAAAGCCCGTTTCTTCGATCGGTCCGAAATCGGCAACGCCCGCGTTGTTGACCAGCGCATGCAAACCGCCCTCAATCCCCGCCTCGGTCACGATCCGCGCCACATCATCGGGGATAGAGACATCGGCGCAGATCGCCTGCGCCTGTGCCTGCCCCGCGGCCTCGGCAAGTGCGGTGGCGTCGCGGTCCACCATGACCACGCGCCAGCCTTGCTCGAGGAAAAGACGCGTGGTCGCAAGGCCGATGCCCCGCGCCGCCCCTGTGACCAGCGCCGTCTTCATGGCCTAGACGCTAGCCGTCAGCTTGGCGACGATAGCATCGCCCATCTGCGCCGTGGAAATCGGCGTGCCGCCATCGGGGCCCATCAGGTCGGCGGTGCGCAGGCCATCGGCCAGCACCGCGTTGACGGCCGTCTCCAGCCGCTCGGCCTCTGCCCCGAGATCGAAGGAATAGCGCAGCGCCATCGCAAAGCTGAGGATACAGGCGATCGGATTAGCCTTGCCCTGACCCGCGATATCAGGGGCCGAGCCGTGGACAGGTTCATAAAGCGCCTTGGGCCGTCCGTTTTCCATCGGCGCGCCAAGGCTGGCCGAGGGCAACATGCCAAGCGAGCCGGTCAGCATGGCGGCGAGGTCGGACAGAAGATCGCCGAACAGGTTGTCGGTCACGATCACGTCGAACTGCTTGGGCCAGCGCGTCAGCTGCATCGCGCCTGCATCGGCATACATATGCGACAGCTCCACATCGGGGTATTCGGCGTCGTGGATTTCTTGCACCACGTCGCGCCAAAGCACGCCCGATTCCATCACATTGGCCTTCTCCATCGAGCAGACCTTGTTGCCACGCTTGCGCGCCAACTCGAAGGCCGAGCGCGCAACGCGGGCGATCTCGCTTTCGGTGTAGCGCTGGGTGTTGATGCCCACGCGCTCATTGCCTTCCTTGAAGATGCCGCGCGGCTCGCCGAAATAGACGCCGCTCGTCAATTCGCGGATGATCATGATGTCGAGGCCCGCGACCACATCCTTTTTCAGCGACGAGAAATCGGCCAGCGCGTCAAAGCACTGCGCCGGGCGCAGGTTGGCATAAAGATCCATCTCCTTACGAAGGCGCAACAGGCCGCGCTCGGGCTTCACGCTGAAATCCAGCACATCGTATTTTGGCCCACCCACGGCGCCCAGCAGCACGGCGTCCACCTCCTGCGCCTTGGCCATGGTGGCGTCGGTCAGGGGTGTGCCATGCGCGTCATAGGCGCAGCCGCCCACCAAATCCTCGGACACGTCGAAGGTGATGCCGCGCGTGCCGTACCAATCGATGACCTTGCGCACCTCGGCCATGACTTCGGGGCCGATCCCGTCGCCGGGCAGGATGAGGAGAGAACGATTGGTCATGGGTGCTGTCCCTTGGTTGAATCCGTCGCCATCGCCTAGCCTTGACACGGCGGGGCGTCAAGGAAGGCCAATGCGTTGCGCCATCGGCTCACTCGGGCTGAATCACGATATCGACCCAAACCAACCGATGATCCGAGGCAAGCGCCACAAGGTCGGGGGCAAGCGGGCCGGTGTCATCCAAGGGCCAAAGCACGCCCGCATCCGCGACCAAAAGGCCAGCCGCAGGCAGGATGTAGTCGACCCGCAGATTGCCCGGTGTGGGCTCGGGCCAATCGGCGGTGGCGGTGCCGCCGTCCGGGCGGGTTGGGACGGGGTCTTGCAGCATCGGATGATCGAGCAAGGCGCGCAGCGCATCACGATGCCCCTCGCCCCGCGCCGGGTCGAGATTGAGCGTGCCCATCAGGGCAAACCGATCAGCCGCGAATGACGGCCCATGCGGGGACCAACCATCAAGGTAACGCTGCCAAAAACGCAATTCATCGGCATTGCGGAATCCGTTACGATCCTCGGGTCCATCAAAGACCGGCGGCCCGGCATGCAGCGCCAGCATATGAAATGGTCCATCGGGCAGCTCGATCGCCACATCCCACGCCGCAACACTTGCCAAGCGCAACACGGCCAAAGCATCTTGGCCAAGGACCAGCCGGGCCCTGTTATCGGGCAGATCGACCCAAAGCAGATCGGTAAAATCACGCAGCTTACCGATAGGATAGCGGGACAACAGCGCCATCCCACCTTGGCCATTGAAGCGCCCATAGCCATGCGCGTCGCGCGCCCGATGGGTGCGCCCATCGCCGTCGATATCGACACCGGTGGGCCGACCGGTATTCGGCCTCAGGCTCAACCGGTGGGGATAGACCGCCCCGACGGCCGCCAATGCGTCGGCCAAAGCGTCCAGTGCCGCGGATTCCACATCGAAATCGATATCCTGCAACAGCAAGATATCGGCGTCTGCCTCGGCGATCACGGCGATGGTCGCGGCGATCTGCGCATCCTCGCCACGCCGCAGATCACGTAGCAAAAGCCCCGGCCCCGCCCGGCTGAGTTGGGTATGGAAATTGGCAAGGCGGAGCGGCTCGGCGTGGGCGGCTTGGGTGACCAGCATCACCGATAAGGCAAGGATCAGGCCGGCTGCGCGCCATCCATGCCGACAGCGGCGGTCAATCTGGCCCGATGATCGCGGATCATCGTCGCAATCCGCGCCATGGCGAGCGCACGCATGAACAAGCTGAGCGGCAGGAACATCCAAAGCGCGATCCCCCAAACCAAGCCATGCGACGAGGTCAGAATGCGGATGCCGAGATGATCGGAGATCATGAGCCCGGCAGTCGGAAGGATGAATGTGATGGTAAACCCTAAGATTGCGTTAACGCGCGCGTCGCGGATCAACCGATTGATCACATCCCCTCCCGCCGTCGGGTCGAAGGTCGGCAGATTGATCCATACGTTGAAGGCACGCCCCGGATCGGGCCATTTTTGCGTCCGCAACAAGATCGCGAAAATGATGAGCGCCGAAAGCGTGATAAAAATAGCCAACCCCGCCATCACCTTGGCCTGCACCGGGGTGATGAAGGGCGATTGCGCAGGCAGGTGATGGATCATCGCAGCCAAGGGGCTGCCTGGATATTCAAGCACCTGTCCGAACAAAAGCCCCATCGCGTTGAGCACCAGAACAAGGCTGGAGTCATGCGCACCGCTGGCCACCATGCTCAGGACAAACAACATGAGCGTCAGCGACAGAAGACGCAGCCGATTGAACGGCGGCGCGTCGCGAAACTCGATCAAGGCCGGGTAGGACGAGGAATATTCGATCGCGGTGAAGGCAGCTAGTACCAGCGCCAACAATACAACCAGTTCGGCCCCTTCCGGTGTCGTCCCCGGAAGCACCAATGATGGCATTGATACCACCAGCACAACGATGGCCGCACGCAACAACGCGCCCACAATCTTGGACAACACGCACTCTACCTCAAAGCGGCGGGATCGGCCCCGCCATTATGGCCCCCATGCGTTTAAGATCACGCATTGAAAGCATTCTTTTGACGGCAAGGTGCCTAAAGCTGGACGGGCTGACAAGAATTGTGACGAGAATTTGCCATATTTCCGCCCCATTCACGGGGCGGGTGTCGCTTGTTTGCATCACACGGCGTAGATGGCGCCGGTCAGACCCAAGGGCGATCTTGTGCGGCCTTGGCCTCGAAGGTTTCGATCGCGGCGGCCTTTTCCATCGTCAGGCCGATATCGTCGAGGCCATTGAGCAAGCAATGCTTGCGGAAAGCATCAACCTCGAAGGCAACGCTCTGGCCATCGGGGCGCGTGATCACCTGGTTTTCCAGATCGACCGTCAGCGTGGCGTTCGCGCCGTTTTGCGCATCATCCATCAACTGATCGACGATCTCTTGCGGCAGGACGATGGGCAAGATGCCGTTCTTGAAGCAGTTATTGTAGAAAATATCCGCAAAGGCTGGGGCGATGACGCAGCGAATGCCGAAATCGAGCAAGGCCCAAGGCGCATGTTCGCGCGACGAACCACAGCCGAAATTATCGCCCCCGACAATGATCTGCGCATTGCGATAGGCAGGCTTGTTCAGCACGAAATCAGCGATCTCGGCGCCATCGGCGGTATAGCGCATCTCGTCGAACAGGTTCTTGCCAAGCCCCGACCGCTGGATCGTTTTGAGAAACTGCTTGGGGATGATCATGTCGGTGTCGACATTGATCAAGGGCAGCGGCGCGGCGATACCTGTCACGGTGGTGAACTTGTCCATCTATCGTCTCCTCGAAGGGTCGCAGATGCTTTAGCCGCTCACCCCCATGACAGCAAGAGACGCGGTGCTAGCCGGGCACGCCAAAGGTCATATTTGCCCAAAGCGTGCGCCATTCGGGATCGCTCGCTTGGACGGGATCGACCGCCTCCAACACCACGGCGTCGATCATGTAGCGCATGCCCGCCCCAACAGGCAGCCGCACGACCCCATCGGCATCGGTACGGAATAGGCTGACCATGACCGCGCCATCGGGGTCTTTGGCGAAAACCTCGACCTGCACATCGGCGCGCGGGACGTCATCAAGCCAAAGCTGCGCGGCAAAGCCTTGCGCCGGATCGTCAAGATAGGGGTTGCTCAGCGCCACGAATTCCGTGCGCAGCCCCACACGCCGATCCGCGCCCGCCCCTTCTCCGATGGCGACGAGCGATTTCGCGTAACGGATATAGACCTCGATCACACCTTCTTGATCGAGGCCGCGTGCGGCCTGCATGGCGGTGACATCGCCCAAATCCTTATGTTCGGCAAAGGCCAGGAAACGCTCCCAGACTGTCCAAGTCAGGCTTTGACCAGCGGTTTCATGCACGATCACCGCCAGACCATCAGACAGATCGCCCATCTGAAGTGCCGGAATATTGCCAAGCCGCCCCGTGACAGGGCGCGCACGACCATCTTGGACAACCTCGAAGCGCGTAAAGCTTTGCGTCAGATAGGGTTGCGGCCCACCGCGATAGGCCTCACCCACCCGCAGATCAGCGGCAAGCAACTCATCCTGCGTAACGACAAACGCCGTGGGATCGATCCAGAACTCATGGGCAAACGCACCCTTGCCAGCGAGCATCAGGAGGGCGATTGTGCCAATGATTTTCAGCGTTTTCACAAGGTGGCACCTTTTCCCATGTCGATCATGAACCTGCTGCGCGTCTGCGCGATGTCAATAGCGGTGGCAATGGCCGCCGCGCCAGCCGCACAAGCCCATGAGATACGCCCCACCATCGCCGATGTCGACGTCGGGGCAGAAGCGGTCACGATCACGCTGCGCATCACCTTGGAAACGCTGCTGGCGGGCATTGATCTGACCTCGGTGCAAGATACCAACGACGCGCCCGAGGCCGCGATCTATGACAGTCTTCGTGCCATGTCGGCCGATCAACTAGAGGCGATGCTCAGGGCCGATTGGCCGCGCATCGCGCAGGGTTTCTTGATCGATGTCGAAGGCATGGCCCTGACAGCCGAGATCGCAGCGGTGAGCATCCCCGCCCCCGGCGATCTGGAATTGCCCCGCGACAGCACACTGACCATCATCGCCGCTCTGCCGCCGGGCGAGGCGGGCGTCAGCCTTGGGCTTGCGCCGGGCTTTGGCAGCTTCGTGCCGCGCCAGATGGGCGGCGGCGTGGATGCCTATGAAGGCTTTCTGAACGGGGGTGAGATGACACCGCCCCTGCCACGGATGGGCATCCTGACCGAAAGCGGGATGTCGGTCTTCTTGCGCTACATCGTTGTGGGGTTCGAGCATATCCTGCCCTTGGGGCTTGACCATATCCTGTTCGTGCTGGGGCTTTATTTCTTCGCCACAAAGGTCGGGCCGCTGTTGTGGCAGGTCTCGGCGTTCACGCTGGCCCATACGATCACGCTCGCCTTGGCCGCCACGGGCGTGGTCAAGATCCCCGCCAGCATCGTCGAGCCGCTGATCGCGGCGTCGATCGTCTATGTCGGCGTGGAAAACATCATCGGGCGACGCAACCTAAAAGGGCGCACGGCACTGGTCTTTGGCTTGGGGCTTTTGCATGGCTTGGGCTTTGCCAGCGTTCTGGGGGATTACGGCATCGCCTCGGGCCGCTTCGTGCAGGCGCTGATCGGCTTCAACATCGGGGTCGAGATCGGGCAGTTGACGGTGATCGCCATGGCCTTTGCCGCGACTGGTTGGGCGATCACGCGCGGGTGGTACCGCCCGGTTGTGGCGATCCCCGCCTCGCTGGTGATCGCGGCCATCGGGGCCTATTGGGTGGTGGAGCGCACGCTACTGTGAGCAAACCCACATGCTGAGCTTTCTGTCCGAGAACAGGCGTTGGCTTGGCACCGGGCTGTTGCTCGCCTTCGGGGCCTGCCTTGGGCACACATGGTTCATCGCGCTTTTCGCGGGCGAAATACGGGCGGAATTCGGGCTCAGCGATGGGCAATGGGGGCTGATCTATACCGCCGCAACGCTCAGCTCGGCGGCGCTGTTATTCGGGCGCGGGGGGTGGGCCGACACGGTGCCCCTGTCGCGGCTCGCGCCGATCATCGCGGTCACTTTTGCCGGGGCGGCGGTGCTGATGGCGCTGGGTCAGACGATCTGGACCCTTGGCATCGCGGTGTTTCTCTTGCGCTTTTGCGGGCAAGGGATGTTCAGCCATATCCAGCAAACGGCCATGGCGCGCTGGTTCGTCGCTACGCGCGGGCGCGCCATCGCCATCGCCAATCTGGGCTATACCACCGGTCAGGTCTTCTTGCCGCTGCCCGCCGTTTTGTTGATGGGCTGGATCGGCTGGCGGGCAAGCTGGCTGGTGGTCGCCGCGATTTTGCTTTTGTTCATCTTACCGCTGCTCATCTGGTTGCTGAAACAAGACCGCGCCCCGCAAGGCGGCATCGGCGGCATGATCGGCGCACCCGGCCTTGGCGGGCGGCATTGGCGTAGGCGAGAGGCGCTACAACATTGGCTGTTCTGGGCGCTTGTCCCCTTGATGCTGACGCCGGGCTATGTCGGGACGGTCGTCTTTTTCCACCAAGTCCATGTCGCCGAGGTCAAGGGCTGGACGCTTGTCGCCATGGCGCCCGCCTATCCGGCCTGGGCGTTGTCCGAAGTGGCGGCCGCCTTTGTCGCGGGTTGGGCCGCCGACCGTTTCGGCCCAGCGCGGCTATTGCCGCTGACCGTGCTGCCGATGGGGGTGGGGATCGCGCTGATCGGGATGGGTGAGACACCGCTTGCCTGGATCATCGGCGTGGGCCTGATCGGCGTGACCCAAGGCATGACCAATACCGTCTGGGGCACGCTGTTGCCTGCAACCTATGGCACCAATCACATCGGATCGGTGCGCGCAGTGGCAGGTGCCGTGCTGGTCGTATCGACCGCACTTGGGCCGGGAATGGGGGGCGTGATCATCGACGCGGGCATAAGCGTGCCACAGCAAGCGGGTGTGATGGCAATCTGGTGTTTCGGGCTTTCGCTGGCAATGCTGCTTGTGATGCGCAGGCTGTTGCGGGCGAGCTAAGCGGCTGCGGGCACCCTTTTGGGGGCGCCCAGCCAAGGTGATTACATCAGATCGCGCACATCCGTCAGGCGCCCGGTGACCGCTGCAGCAGCCGCCATCGCGGGGCTCATCAGATGGGTGCGCCCGCCGCGCCCCTGCCGTCCCTCGAAGTTGCGGTTCGAGGTCGCGGCACAGCGCTCGCCCGGCTGCAACTGGTCGGGGTTCATGGCCAGACACATGGAACAGCCCGCAAGCCGCCATTCGAAGCCCGCCGCCTTGAAGATATCGGCCAGCCCCTCTTCCTCGGCCTGAAGCCGCACGAGGCCCGAGCCCGGCACCACCATCGCGCGTTTCACGGCGATCTTCTTGCCCTTGAGGATTTCGGCCGCGGCACGCAGATCCTCGATCCGGCCATTGGTGCAAGAGCCGATAAAGACCGTGTCGATCTCCACATCTTGCAGCCGCGTGCCGGGCGTGAGCCCCATGTAATCGAGCGAGCGCTTGGCCGCATCGACCTTGCCACCCTTGAAATCCTCGGGCGCAGGCACGGCCGCCGTGATCGGCAACACATCCTCGGGCGAGGTGCCCCAGGTCACGACGGGGGCGATATCCTCGCCCCGGATCGTCACGACCTTATCCCAATGGGCGTCATCGTCGGAATAAAGCGTCTTCCACCATGCAAGTGCCGCTTCCCACTGGGCCGCTTTCGGCGCATGGGGGCGGCCCTTGACGTATTCAAAGGTCTTTTCATCGGGCGCGATGAGCCCTGCGCGCGCACCACCCTCGATGGCCATGTTGCACACGGTCATGCGGCCTTCCATCGACAGATCGCGGATCGCCTGACCGCAATACTCGATGACATAGCCCGTGCCGCCCGCCGTGCCGGTCAGGCCGATCACCGACAGCGTAATGTCCTTGGCGGTCACACCGGGCGCAAGCTTGCCGGTGATCTCGACCTTCATGTTCTTCGATTTCTTCTGGATCAGCGTTTGGGTGGCCAAGACATGCTCAACCTCAGAGGTGCCGATGCCATGGGCCAGCGCGCCGAATGCGCCATGCGTCGCGGTGTGGCTGTCGCCGCAAACGACTGTCATGCCCGGCAGTGTCCAGCCCTGTTCAGGGCCAACGATATGCACGATGCCTTGGCGGATATCACTGACGGGGTAGTAATGGATGCCGAAATCGCGCGCGTTCTTGTCAAGCGCTGCCACCTGGATGCGGCTTTCCTCGGGCATCTGGTCGGGGTTTTCGCGACCATCGGTCGTGGGCACGTTATGGTCCGGCACGGCGATCGTTTTCTCGGGCGCGCGCACCTTGCGGCCCGTCATGCGCAGCCCCTCAAAGGCTTGCGGGCTTGTGACCTCGTGCACGAGGTGGCGGTCGATATAAAGCAGGCTGGTGCCATCCTCGGCCTCATGGGCGAGATGGGCGTCCCAGATCTTGTCGTAAAGTGTCTTGCCGGTCATCGTCTCAGCATCCTTGGTCGCGGGAAATATCGGTGGTGGGTCTTTGTCTGCGCCCTCAAAGCCCGCCCAGTCGCGACCGGCGCGCACCGTGGAAGCGCCAAGGCAGGCGCGCCCGATCCGATATGTTGAACACTCCGGTCATCATCGGTTTGATCTACTGGTGCGCCGCGCCGCGCGCAAGTGCGGGGTTGCAGCGGCGGCAGGGGGGCGCTGCCCCCACGCGCCCTTGGCGCGCCCCCCGGAGTATTTGCGAAGCAAAGATGATCAAAGCGAACGCGTCGTCGACAGCATCGCCGGGTCGAGGCGCAATTCGATCAGATGCAGGCCACCTTGGTCGGCGGCATCGAGGGCGCCCCCGAGTTGATCCATCGCGGTGATCTGGTGGCCGGTCCCACCATAAGCGGCGGCCAGTTGCACGTAATCGGGGTTGAACAGTTCCGTCCCCGAAACGCGGCCGGGATAGTGGTTTTCCTGATGCATCCTGATCGTGCCGTAGCGACCGTTATTGGCGATGATGACGGTGATATCGGCGCCGAATTGGCGGGCGGTCGACAGCTCTTGCAGGGTCATCTGCAAGCAGCCATCGCCGGCAAAGCAGATCACCGGGCGGTCGGGATGTTCCAGCTTGGCGGCGATCGCGGCGGGCAGGCCATAGCCCATGGAGCCCGAAGTGGGGGCAAGCTGACTGCGATAACCGCGGTAGCGCGCATAGCGATGAACGAAAGCGGCGTAATTTCCCGCGCCATTGGTCAAGATCGCGCGGCCCGCGTAACGGTCGGACACAAGGCGCACCACCTGTTCCATCTTGACCGCTCCCGGGGTGTCTTGCGGCACTTGCCAAGCTTCGTAATCGGCGCGCGCCTGTGCGGTCCAATCGCGATCGCGAATCCGGCCCGCGTGACCACGCAGGGCGGCAAGAAGATCGGCGGCGGTTGCGACAAGGCTGTCGCTTGGCTGGTAGACCGTGCCGATCTCGTCGGGGTCGGGATGGATGTGCAGGATCGTCTTGCCGGGGCGGGCCGGGTCAAGAAGCGTGTAGCCGTTCGTCGCCGTCTCGCCCATCCGCGCGCCCAAGATCAACAGCGCATCGGCTGCGCGCAGACGTTGGCCCAGCTTGGGGTTCATCCCCACCCCCAGATCGCCGATATAGTTGGGGTGGGCGTTGTCGATATAATCTTGTCGCCGAAAGGTGACGGCGACGGGCAGGCCGGTGGCGGTGGCCAGCGCTGTCAGATCGGCTTCCGCCTGCGCACTCCAGCATGGCCCACCGACCACGATCATCGGGCGGTCATGGCTCAAGAGCTGGTCGAGAAACCCGCGGGCGCGGGCAGGATCGACCGCCGCCATCGCAGGCTTGGCCGGGGCCAGATCGGGGACATCGGCGATCGCCGACAATATGTCTTCGGGCAGGGCCAGCACGACCGGGCCGGGGCGGCCCGACTGCGCCACCTGAAAGGCGCGGGTGATATATTCAGGCAGCCGCGCGGTTGTTTCCACCTCGGCCGCCCATTTCACGAGGGGGGAGAAGAAGCGGCGATAGTCGACCTCTTGAAAGGCACCGCGGTCGCGGTCGGCAAGCGCGACTTGGCCCACGAAGGCCACCATCGGCGTGCTGTCCTGCATCGCGACATGAAGCCCCGAGGCGGCATTGGTGGCACCGGGCCCCCGGGTCACGAACAAGACACCGGGCTGGCCGGTCAGCTTGCCATGCGCCTCGGCCATCATGGCGGCCCCGCCCTCTTGGCGGCAGACGATATTGGCAATCTGGTGATCATATAGCCCGTCAAGCGCCGCCAGAAAGCTTTCGCCCGGCACCGAGAAGACGCGGCGCACCCCGTTGATCGCCAGATGATCGGCGAGGATCTTTCCTCCGTGGCGCATCGCCATGTGCCTCTTCCTTTATCGGTGCCAATGGGCGCGATTTGACCGCCGGGCGCGCTGAATGTCCAGCGCGCACCACATGGGGCAATCGCCCATCCCCGTGCCGACACCTCGGGCACGGGGATGGTGCGCGTTCACTGCGCGTCTTTCCACGCCTTGTAGCGGGCCTTGGTCTCGTCATTCATCGGATAAAGACCAGGCAGGGCCATGCCGCGATCGACCTCGGTCATGATCCAAGCCTCCATCCGCTCTTGCTCGGGGGACTCAGCCACGACCTCTTCGAGAAGCGCCTGCGGGATCAGCACCGCACCGTCATCATCGACCACGATCACATCATCGGGGAACACTGCGACCCCGCCGCAGGCGATGGGTTCCTGCCAGCCGACGAAGGTGAGCCCCGCGACCGAGGGCGGGGCCGCCACGCCGCGGCACCAGACCGGCAGGCCGGTGGACAAGACGCCCGCCGCGTCGCGCACCACGCCGTCGGTGATGAGCGCGGCAACGCCCCGCTGCACCATGCGGTTGCACAAGATATCACCGAAGATCCCGGCATCGGTCACGCCCATCGCATCGGCCACCGCGATGCAGCCCTCGGGCATCGCCTCGATCGCAGCACGGGTGGAAATCGGCGATCCCCAGCTTGCCGGTGTCGCCAGATCCTCGCGCGCGGGGACGAATCGCAAGGTAAAGGCGCGGCCCACCAGCCGTGGCTGACCCGTCCGGATCGGCACCGATCCGCGCAGCCAGACATTGCGCAGACCCTTCTTCAACAAGATGGTGGTCAGCGTCGCGGTCGAGACACCTTGCAGCGTCGCGATGATCGAGGGGTCGAGTGTCATGTCATCTCCTTCGGGATCAATGACCCCTACATTACGAGAGGCGCAAGGCGCCCGAAAGCGCCATCGGCGGCAGAGGTCATTGAACTGCGGCTGCGTCGTGTTAGGTGACGGTCATGCCAAGCGGTGGGAAAGGCCAAGTGATGGGTAATCTATCTTTGCTGGGAATTTGCGGGTCGTTGCGTACGGCATCGTGGAACCGAAAGCTGATGCAAGAAGCGGCACGGCTTTTCGATCCGGCCGTGTTCGTCGAGGCGAACCTGCGCCTGCCGCTTTACGATGGTGATCTCGAGGCGCAAGGCATCCCCGCAGAGGTGCAGCTCTTGGCCGACCAGATCAAGGCGGCCGATGCAGTGGTGATCGCGGGGCCGGAATATAACAAGGCGCTGTCGGGCGTTTTGAAGAATGCGCTTGATTGGATCAGCCGGGTGCCCGGCGGCGTCTGGCGCGATAAACCGGTGGCGATCTTGTCCGCCGCCGCGGGGCGCGCCGGGGGCGAGCGCAGCCAGATGACCATGCGCCATGCGATGACCCCGTTTCGGGCGCATGTGCTACCGGGCCCCGAGGTGATGATCGCAGCCCCCGAGGGCGAATTCGACGCGCAGGGGCATTTGACGGGCGCGATGCCGGTCAAGCTCTTGACCGAGTTGATGGACGATCTGCGCCAAGCGGCCGCACGGCGTGCCGCTGGCTAAAGGCTGGCCTCGACACGAAAACTCTCGGGGATCGCGTCGCGCCCCTCGAGGATCAGATCGGCCATGAGGCGCGCGACCATTGGCGCCATGCCAAAGCCGATCTTGAAGCCACCATTGGCGATATAGGCCCCGGCCTGTGTCGGATGCGCGCCGAGCATCGGCGCGCGCGACCGGGCGCGGGGGCGCAGGCCCGCCCAGCGCGCCATCACCGGCGCATCGCGCAACACAGGAGAAAGGCGGCGCGCGCTGTCGATCAGCGCGTCGAGCTGCGCATCGGTGCTGGCAGGATCGTCGAAGTCACGCTCGGAGGTGGAGCCGATGGCGACCGTGCCATCGGCATGGGGCACGATATGCAGCGCCTCGGCGAAAAGCTGGGGCGCGGCGCGCAGATCGGCCTGCAACAGCGCTGCTTGCCCCTTGATACCTTGCCCAATATTGCGGCCCAGATCTTGCGACAGCGCGGCCAGTCCGACGGCTCCGGTGGCAAAAAGCGCCGTAGCGGGGTGACCGCTTGCCTCGGTCACGACCCGTCCGCCGCGCGCGGTGATTGCGGCGGCCAAGGCCATGCAGGCGCGGCGCGGGTGGATGCGTGCCGACAGATCATCATGGATCAGCCAACCCGTGGGGCTTGTGGTCAAAAGGTCGGGAAAGGCGCTTTGCGCGACCACCTGCCACTGATAGCGGCCTTGCCACAGCTGTGTCGCGTGATCGGCGCGCGCGCGTGCCAAGGCAAGGGCAGCGTCATCCGTGATCGGCTGAAGCCGCCCACTGCGGGCATAGCCGGGATCAGCGCCACCAACTTCGGCGACATCGGCCCAGAACCCTTCGGCCATCTCGAGGCTTTCGAACTGGATCTGCTTCTTGGGGTTCCAGTTTTCCGGCACATGGGGGGCCAAAGCGCCCACGACACCGCCAGAGGCCCCGGCGCCGATCCCGAACGGGTCGACCACCTCGACCCGGGCACCGCGGCGGGTCGCCTCCCATGCGATGGATAGGCCGAAAATACCCGCACCGAAGACCCGTAGTTCGGCCATTGCCAATCCCTTGCCCTTGCCCCAGTGTCTGTCTTCGCGCGTGCCGTTTCGCAGCGCAGGTTTAGACGAGCCGCAGGGCATGAACCAGCCAAGACATTCCATCGATTGGCGCAACGGCGATGTGCCGGTGTCGCGCCAGTTCGATGACCCTTTCTATTCGCTCGAGAACGGGCTGGACGAAACACGGCATGTGTTCTTGACCGGTAATGGTTTACCTGCGCGGTTCTTGCCCGGTTTCCATATTGCCGAACTTGGCTTTGGCACCGGGTTGAACCTGATCGCCGCCGCCCTTGCTTGGCAGGCCGCGGGGCAAGATGGTGCGCTGCGCTACACCAGCTTCGAGGCCTTCCCGCTGTCGGGCGATGATCTGCACAAGGCATTGGCCGCATTCGACGCGGCGCGCCCCTTTGCCGATCTGATCGCGCGCGCATTGGATGGCGATGGCAAGATCGAGACGCCGCAGCTTTCGGCACAAATCATCCTTGGCGATGCGCGCGCGACCCTGCCCCGATGGGAGGGGCGCGCGGATGCGTGGTTTCTCGACGGTTTCGCCCCTGCCCGAAATCCCGAGCTGTGGGAGCCCGCGCTGCTGCGCGCGGTTGCGGATCATACCTTGCCCGGCGGCACCTGCGCGACCTATTCGGCGGCAGGGGCCGTGCGCGCGGCCTTAGCAGATGCGGGCTTTGCGGTCAGCCGCATCCCTGGCTATGGGCGCAAACGGCACATGACGATCGGACGACTTTCATGAGCACGCAGAACACCAAGCTTGGCATCTGGCTGATGGTGGCCACGACCATTGTCTTTGCGATGCAAGACGGGATCAGCCGGCATCTTGCTGGGGAATACAATGTGCTGATGGTGGTGATGATCCGCTATTGGTTCTTCGCCGCTTTCGTGATGGCAGTGGCATCGCGCAAGGCCGGCGGGTTGCGCGCCGCAGCCGCCACCAGCCAGCCGGGTGTGCAGATCTTCCGCGGCGTGCTGCTGGCCACCGAGATTTGCGTGATGGTCTTGGCCTTTGTCATGTTGGGCTTGGTGGAAAGCCACGCAATCTTCACCTCCTACCCGCTGCTTGTCGCCGCACTTTCGGGGCCGATCTTGGGCGAAAAGGTTGGCTGGCGGCGTTGGACCGCGATTGCCGTCGGCTTTATCGGCGTCTTGATCATCTTGCAGCCGGGCTTTCGCGTCTTTCAGATCGAGGCGTTGGTGCCGCTGGCCTCGGCCCTCATGTTCGCACTTTATGGGCTGATGACGCGCTATGCCGCGCGCAAGGATTCGGCCGCGACCAGCTTCTTTTACACCGGCACGGTCGGGGCCGTGGTGATGACCACCATCGGCATCTGGTTCTGGGAACCGATGAGCGGCCCGGATTGGGCTTGGATGGCCGTGCTCTGCGTCACGGGTGCCTTTGGGCACTGGCTGTTGATCAAGACCTATGATGTGGCCGAGGCAAGCGCGGTTCAGCCATTTGCCTATCTGCAACTGGTCTTCGCCGCGACGCTGGGGATCACGGTGTTCGGCGAAAGCCTTGAGTGGAACGTGGCGCTTGGGGCCGTACTTGTCGTGGCGGCGGGGGTGTTCACGCTCTTGCGCGCGCGCGCCAAGGAAAAGGCCGACAGCTAAGACTTGGGGTGGTCGTCGTAATCATCGCGCAAGATGCGATGCGCATCCCCATCGGGATCATCGAACTGTCCCCGGCGGAGCATCCACCAAAATGCCGCCAGCCCCACCGCGCCCAGAAACAGGCTGACGGGGATCAAAAGGCCAAGCACATCCATCGCGGTCTCACTTCAATCGCAGGGCGTTGAGCCCCACGGTAATCGAGGAGGACGACATCGCCAATGCTGCGATCAAGGGCGAACACAGCCCTGCCACCGCAAGCGGCACCGCCAGAACGTTATAAACCGTAGCGATGGTGAAATTCTCGCGGATACGCGCGCGCGCCGAGGTGGCGGTGCGCATCGCATCGGCGATAGGCGCAAGGGATTGGCCCATCAGCACCATATCGGAGGCGCTGCGCGCCGCATCAAGCGCCGAGGCGGGCGAGATCGAGACATGGGCGGCGGCCAATGCGGCGGTGTCGTTCAACCCGTCGCCCACCATCAAGACCTTGGCCCCCTGCCCCGCCAGATCGGCCACTAACGCGGCCTTGTCTTGCGGCAGCGCCTCGGCCGTGACCTCGGTGATCCCGATTTCTTGGGCGAAACGCGTCACGGCGGCCGATGTGTCGCCCGAGATCAGGATAACGCGCTTGCCCTGCGCTTGCAGCGTTGCGACCAGCTCGGCGGCCCCGTCGCGCAGGCTATCGGCAAAAGGAATGGCAATGGGCGCGTCATCGCCAAGGGAAAGGAAACTTGCCGTCGCGGTGCTTGCCGTTGCCCCGACCCATGCCGCGCGGCCAAGGCGCACACGCCGCCCCTGCCACATCCCTTGCACGCCATGTCCCGGCACCTCGGCCAGATCGATGACATGGGCGGGCCGCGTGCCGCGTGCCGACAAGGCTTGGGCGAGGCTTGCCGAGAGCGGATGGGCCGAGCCTTGCGCCAAGGCCAGCGCAACGCGCGCGGCGTCACCCGTCAGATGCGCAGGCGCAAGCGGCTTTGGCGCGCCATTGGTCAGCGTCCCGGTTTTGTCGAAAACGACCGTATCGACCTCGGCCAGCCGTTCCAGCGCGGTGCCGTTCTTGATCAGCAACCCCTTGCGAAACAGCCGCCCCGATGCGGCGGTGGTCACGGCAGGCACGGCAAGGCCCAACGCGCAGGGGCAAGTGATGATCAAAACAGCCGCCGCGATATTGAGCGCGATACGCAAATCCTGCGTGTATAGGTACCAACCCACCGCCGCCACGACCGACAGGATATGTACCCCCGGCGCATACAGCTTGGCCGCCTGATCGGCGAGCGAGGTATAGTTGCCGCGCCCCGCCTCGGCCACGGCGACCAGATCGGCGATCCGGTGCAGCACGGTGTCTTGGCCCGCGGCGGTGACGGTAATGGTCAGGGGGCCGGTCAGGTTCACCTCGCCCGCGCTGACCTGCGTTCCCTGACCGGCAAAGGCAGGCAGGCTTTCGCCGGTCATCAGGCTGCGGTCGATCTCGGACTGGCCATCGCTCACCACGCCATCGACGGGGATGCGCCCGCCTGGCTTGACACGCACCACATCGCCCACGCGCAGTTCGGCCACGGCCACGGTTTCTTCGCGCCCATCCAAGATGCGCACGGCGCGCGGCACTTCGAGGGCCGTCAACTCCTGCGCGGCGGATCGGGCCGAGGCGCGGGTGCGGTGATCAAGGTAGCGCCCCGCCAACAAAAACGTGCACAGCGCGATCGCCGCATCGAAATAGGCGTGATGGCCGGAATGGATCGTCTCGTAAAGCGAGGTGCCGACCGCAAGCACGATGGCCAGCGTGATCGGCACATCCATGTTCAGCCGCCATGCCCTGAGCGCCCCCCAAGCCGAGACATAAAAGGGCCGCCCGGAAAAGATCACAGCCGGAATGGCGATGGCCGCGCTGATCCAATGCATCATGTCGCGCGTCACCCCATCGGCACCGGCCCAGACGGCGACCGACAACAGCATGACATTCATCATCGCGAAAAACGCCACGGCCAGCCGCATCAGCAGATCGCGGCCCTGACGGTCGGCGGTCGTGCTGGCCAAAACGCCCGCGTCCAGCTCATGCGCCTCGTAGCCTGCACGCGCCAAGGCCGCGGTCAGGGTCTCGGCGGTCAGATCGGCGCTGCCCTGCACCGCGGCGCGGCGCAGCGTCAGGTTCACCCGCGCCTCGCGCACCCCGGGAACCGCCAAAAGCGCACGCTCCACCCCCGAGATGCAGCCCGCGCAATGGATGCCCGGCAGCGACAGCATCAGCGCCGCATCCTTCGGCAATTCCGCCAGATGCTCGGCCGCGGGCGCGGCGTTGCAGGCCGGGCAGGCCGAGGGGCGGATATGCTCGAAGGTGGCGGTCACGCGCGGTCACTCGGCATAGCGAAAGGTGATGTTGTGGCGGTATTCGGTGCCGTTGCGCGCGACACCCGTCAGGCGCAGGCGCCACTGCCCATTCGACAAGTGTGCCGGCGCGACAAAGGCGCCATTCTCACGCCGCAGCACCAAGAGTTGATCCTCCAGCTGGTTGGTGGGCCGGGTCAAAAGCGCCGTCAATTCGGCAGGCACGACCAGCGCGCCATCAGCATCCAACAGATGCAAGATCAAGCTGCCATCGCCGGGGATCTCGACATTGGCCTGCCAGCCCAGCGCCTCTTGCGCATCGCGGCGCAGATCGAAGCTTTGACTATCGGCATAGCTTGACGACACCTCCATTCCCGGAAAGGTCGAGACTGCGCGATAGGCCATGAAGAAATTCACGCCGAAGATAAGGCCAAAGCCCATGATGAAAATCGCCAGCACATGGCGGCCGGTCAGCTTGCGCCCGGCATCAACCGAGGCGGTGGTATCGGTGACATGGCTCATTGGGAAACCCTTCCGAAAAATGTGGTGTCGCGAAAGGCGCGGTGGGTGGTTGTCGCATCCTCGACCCAAAGGCGGAAATCGGTGCGCTCGGCTTGCGCGGCCGCGCTGCCCGTGGGGGCGGTGATATAGACGCGTTGCAAGTGCGTGGAATTCAACGGCACACTGACGCTCTGGCCCGGCTGCCCCTCAAGCGTCACCTCAAGCGGCGCGTCGGAGACAAGCGAGATCTCGAAGTCACTGTTTTCATGAGACATATTTCGGATTCGCACATCGTAAGTGTTGCGGATGGACCCATCCGAAAGCGTCACGAATTGCGGATTGCGCACCGGGGCGACTGTCATGTCGATATCGGACCTGATGAACAACAGCACCGTCAGACCCACACCGATGCCCGCCCATAACACCGTGTAAATCATCGTGCGTAGGCGGAAGATATGTTTCCAGACCGACACCTTGGGCTTGCCCGCGCGCTCATTCGCCTCGTCGGTCAGCGCCATGTAATCGACCAGCCCGCGCGGCTTGCCCAGCTTGGCCATGATGTCGTCGCAGGCATCGATGCACAGTGCGCAGGTAATGCATTCAAGCTGTTGGCCGTCGCGGATGTCGATGCCCACCGGGCAGACATTCACGCAGGCGTTGCAATCGATGCAATCGCCCATCCCCTCGCGCTCCTTGCCGCGGCCACGCGGCTCGCCCCGCCAATCGCGATAGGCCACCGTGATGGAATGCTCATCCATCATCGCGGCCTGGATACGCGGCCAAGGGCACATGTAGATGCAGACCTGTTCGCGCATGAAACCGCCGAAGACAAAGGTCGTGGCGGTCAAGATCGCGATGGTGACATAGGCCACCAGCGCCGCTTGCCCGGTGAACAGATCAACCAACAGCGTCGGCGCATCGGCGAAATAGAACACCCATGCCCCGCCTGTCGCGACCGCGATCACCAGCCAAACCGCCCATTTGGTCAGCCTGAGCCGCCATTTGTGGAAATCCCACTTGCCGTTCCATAGCCGCAGCCGCGCGTTGCGGTCGCCCTCGATCCAGCGCTCGACGGTGAAGAACAGGTCGGTCCAGACGGTTTGCGGGCAAGAATAGCCGCACCAGACGCGGCCAAGCGCCGAGGTGAACAAGAACAACCCCAACCCCGCCATGATCAGCAATCCGGCCACGAAATAGAATTCATGTGGCCAAATCTCGATCCAGAAGAAGAAAAAGCGCCGATGCGCCAGATCGAGCAGTACCGCCTGATCGGGCAGCGCCGGGCCACGGTCCCAGCGAATCCACGGGGTGACGTAGTAGATGCCCAGCGTCACGAACAAGACCAGCCATTTGAGATTACGAAAATGGCCATAGACGCGCTTGGGAAAAACCGGTTCGCGTGCGGCATAAAGCTTTTGCGGCTCGCCTGTGGTGCTCATTGGCGGATATCTCCCGGGAAATTCGTGGTCCTGCGCCAGCCCCTTCTAGGGCGCGCGGGAACCGGTCACTTTGACTTGGATCAAATCCAAGGCCGATGCAGAAAATTGATCATGTCAATCATCCGCCCCGGAACCGCACCGCCCCGCACATCGCGATCGGATGGCGGGGCGAGGGATGGTTTGGCACCGGTCCCGCAGGAAACGCGCGAACAGGACCGGGACCGGTGCCATTCCGCCAACCGGGAGGGGTCGGCGGAAACTTGTGCCTGGGCGGCTTACTCGCCGCCACCCAAGGCGTGGACATAGACCGCGACGGCGCGGATCTGATCTTCGGAAAGACGCCCCGCATCCGAGGCCTCGGCCGACCAAGGCGGCATGATGCCAAAGCGGGAATAACGCACTGTCTGGGTGATCGCCTCGTCCGAGCCGCCGTAAAGCCAGATCGCATCGGTCAGGTTCGGCGCGCCCAGATAGCGGTCGCCCGTCCCGTCATCGAGATGGCAGGCCGCGCAATTGTCGAGGTAGACCCCCTCACCCGCAGCGGCCAGCGTCGCATCGGCGGACTGCCCAGAGATATTGCGCACATATTGCACCACCGCGTCGATCTCCTCATCCGACAAGATCCCATCGAAGGCGGTCATCTCGGAATAGCGGGCGTTCATGTCATCGTCGTTGCGGATGCCATGGCTGATCGTGAAATGAATATCGTCGACGGTACCGCCCCACAGCCAATCATCGTCAAGCAGGTTGGGATAGCCCGAGGCCTGCACCCCAGCCGCCCCCGAGCCGTGGCATTGCGAACACCATGTGGCGTAAAGCGCGGCGCCGCCCTGAATGGCGTAGTTGTAAAGATCGGGGTTCTGGTCGGGCGTGATCGCGGCCAGTTCGACCTCGGTGATGCGGGTACGGATATCGGCGTTCATCGCGTCGAAGCGGTCGATCTCTTCGGCGACATTGGCGCGGGTGGAAAAACCCAAAAGGCCGGGCGTCGCACCGTTGATCAGCGGCCATGCCGGATACATCACCGTATAGGCGATGCCCCAGACGATGGTGGCGTAAAAGGTCCAAAGCCACCAGCGCGGCAGGGGGTTGTTGAATTCCTTGATCCCGTCCCAGCTATGGCCGGTTGTTTCGGGATCACCGGCCAAGAGCTTTTGCTCTTCGGGATGGGGCGTGTGGTGGTCGCTCATTGCCGCGCCTCCTTGAGCTGACGGGGATGGGCCTGCGCCGCAACATCGGGCGCCGGGTGGTCATCATGGCGAAAGGGAATATTCGCGATATCGCTGTGCAACTTGCGGCTACCGGGCCGCAGGGTGAAGACGATCACACCCAGAAACACCACAAGCATGAACAGCGCGCCCCAGCTGCGGGCGATGATCTGCAAGATCGTATAGGTATCTTCCATCGCTCCGCCCCCTTACCGGCTTGCCACGGCTTCTTCGGGCGCGAAGGTCGAGAAATCGACCAGCGTGCCAAGCATCTGCATGTAGGCGATCAGCGCATCCATCTCGGTCACTTCGGGCTGCCCGTCGAAATCGCGCTGCTGCGCACCCGGGTAACGTTCGACCACGCCCGGATCACCGAAATCTGTGGCCTGCTGGATGAAATCCATCCGCGCGTTTTCCAGCATCTCGTCGGTATAGGGCACACCGACCAAGCGATGGGTCTGCATGAGATCGACGATATAGGTGGGCTGCAGCACGCTATCGGCCAGATAGGCATAGGCAGGCATGACCGATTCCGGCACGACCGATTGCGGGCTGGTGAAATGGTCCACATGCCATTCATCCGAATAGCGACCGCCCACCCGAGCAAGGTCCGGCCCCGTCCGCTTGGAGCCCCATTGGAACGGGTGATCATACTGCGACTCGGCCGCAAGGCTGTAGTGGCCGTAGCGCTCGACCTCGTCGCGCATGGGGCGGATCATCTGGCTATGGCAGACATAGCAGCCCTCGCGCAGGTAGATCTCGCGCCCCGCCAGTTCCAGCGGCGCATAGGGGCGCATGCCGTCGACATCCTCGATCGTGTTCTCGAGGTAGAAGAGCGGCGCGATCTCGACGATCCCCCCCACCGTGACGGCCAGAAAGCTGAGCGTCAAAAGGAGGGTCGCGTTGGTTTCGATCTTCTTGTGACCTTCAAGTGCCATCTCTCAGGCCCTCCTTATTCGGCTGGGGTCGCATAGGGCGCGTCACGGCGGACGACGCTCTTGCGAACCGTCATGTAAAGGTTCCAAGCCATGATCAGCGCTCCGGCAAGGTAGAGAACCCCACCCAAACCGCGCACCACATACATCGGGAACTTGGCGGCGACTGTGTCGGCGAAGGAGTTCACCAAGAACCCTTGGGCATCGACTTCGCGCCACATCAGGCCCTCCATGATCCCCGTCACCCACATGGACGCTGCGTAAAGAACGATGCCGATGGTGGCGAGCCAGTAGTGCCAGCTGACCGCGCGCAGGGAATAGAGCCGCTCTTTGTTCCAAAGCTTGGGGAACAGGTAGTAGAGCATCCCGAAGGTGATCATCCCATTCCAGCCCAGCGCGCCGGAATGCACATGGCCGATGGTCCAGTCGGTGTAATGCGACAGCGAGTTCACCGCCCGGATCGACATCATCGGCCCCTCGAAGGTCGACATGCCGTAGAAGGCGACCGAGGTGACCATCATCCGCAGAACCGGATCGGTGCGCAGCTTGTCCCAGGCGCCCGACAGCGTCATCAGGCCGTTGATCATGCCACCCCAGCTGGGCATCCACAGCACGATCGAGAACACCATTCCCAGCGTCGAGGCCCAATCAGGCAGCGCGGTATAGTGCAGATGGTGCGGACCGGCCCAGATATAGAGGAAGATCAGCGCCCAGAAGTGGATGATCGACAGCTTGTAGCTGTAAACGGGGCGTTCGGCTTGCTTGGGGATGAAGTAATACATCATGCCCAAGAACCCGGCAGTCAGGAAGAAACCGACCGCGTTATGGCCGTACCACCACTGCGTCATTGCGTTCTGAACGCCCGACATCACCGTGACCGAGCGCGAGCCGAAGATCGAGACAGGGATTTGCAGGTTGTTGACCACATGCAGCATCGCCACGGTGACGATGAATGACAGCAAGAACCAGTTGGCGACGTAGATATGGGGTTCCTTGCGCTTGATCAGCGTGCCCATGAAAACGGCCAGGAACGCGACCCAGACAATCGTGAGCCATAGATCGGTCAGCCATTCCGGCTCGGCGTATTCCTGACCTTGGGTGGACCCGAGCAGATAGCCCGTCGCCGCCATCACGATGAACAGCTGATAACCCCAGAACACGAACCACGCGGTGTTGCCGCCCCATAGCCGCACGGCGCTGGTACGCTGGACGATATAGAAACTCGCCGCGATCAGCGCGTTGCCACCAAAGGCGAAGATCACCGCCGAAGTGTGCAAGGGCCGCAGCCGCCCGAAGTTCAGATAGCCCTCGGCCCAATGGAAATTCAGCACCGGATAGGCAAGCTGAAAGGCGATGAAGGTGCCGGCCAGAAAGCCCACCACACCCCAAAAGGCGGTGGCGATCGCGGCGGCCTTGACCGGGCCATCCATGTATTCATTGGCGGAGACGGGTTTTCTCGCCTCGTCGGTCTGGCGCAGCACGATCACGAATGTGATCGCGGCGGCACCCATGATCAAAAGCGCATGCACCAGATAGGCCAGGTCGCGCGCGTAGTTGGCCGCGATGGCGGCAACAACCGCCACAAGGCCGAGGATCAGCAGCTTTACATAATCAAGCATCGATCGTCCCTTCGTGATGCACCGGTTCCGGCTCTTGTGAAGCCGTCCGGCGCTGTTCCATCTCCCCCTCACATCCTCCAAGGGACGGCGGCTGGCCTTGATCCATGTCAAATGCGCCCGGCCAATTGCTTGATGCAGGTCAAGGTGCGGCGAGCTGTCTCGGTTTAGATGGTCGGCAGAACAGACCGAGGAGGTAGCCGTGGCCTATAAAACGATCCTGACCATTCTGACCGAGCCCAAAGAAGCCGCCACCGTGCTTGGTGCAGCGGTGGCCTTTGCCGAAGCCAGCGAAGCCCATCTCGAGGTGCTTTGCCTTGGCATCGACCGCACCCAGACCGGCTATTACTTCGCCGGGGCGACCGCACTCATGCATGAAGAGACGATTCTACAGGCCCAATCCGAGGCGCATGCCATCGAGCAAGAGGCCCGCCAAATCCTCGCACGCAGTGCGATCTCTTGGGGTGTCGAAGGTATCGTCGCGCAATCGGCCTCGATCTCGGGGCTGGTGGCGCGGCGCTCGCGCTTTGCCGATCTGGTGATCTTGCCCAAACCCTATGGCAAAGACCAATACGCCGATGCGCCCGTCATCGCGGAGTCGGCGATGTTTCACGGCAATGTGCCGGTGGTCATCCTGGCCGATCAAGCGGCGCTGACGGCGACACCAGAAAGGGTGGTGATCGCGTGGAATGACTCACCCGAGGCGATGGCCGCCGTGCGCCATGCCATGCCGATGCTCATGGCCGCGGCCGATGTCGATATCTGTATCATCGCACCAGAACGCCACAGCCCCGATGTCGCCGATCCCGGCGCGGAACTGTCGCGCATGCTGTCGCGGCACGGTGTCAAGGTCTCGGTCTCGATCCTCGCGCAGACATTGCCCCGCGTCTCCGAGGTGATCGCGCGCCATGTCGCCGATACAGATGCCGATGTCTTGGTGATGGGTGCCTATGGTCATTCCCGCTTTCGCGAGGCGATCTTGGGCGGGGCCACGCGCAACATGCTGGAACATGCCGAGGTGCCGGTCATCATGGCCCATTGACCCCGTAAGCCACAGCTTGGCCCGACACGATCTGCGCGCCCGAAGGCACATCCGACAGGCGATGCGGTCCGGTCGCGGGCTCAGCTCAGCACGCCACCATCGGCATCATCGCCTGTTTCATCCATCAAGGCCTCGAAATCGGGCACGAGGATGCGGCGCTTGCCGTCAAGCTGGATGACGCCGTCATTCTTGAGGCTCGACATCTGGCGGCTGACCGTCTCAAGCGTCAGGCCAAGATAGTCGGCCATCGCCTCGCGCGTCAGCGGCAAATCGAAAGCCACCACGCCGCCGCGGCCGGGTGCTTGCTGCGCCGCGTTGCGCCGGGCGATGATCGACAAGAAACTCGCGATTTTCTCGCGCGCCGTCTTGCGGCCCAAAAGCAGCATCCACTCTCGCGCGGCATCAAGCTCATCCAGCGTCATCTCCAACAAGCGTTGGCTGACATGCGGGGTGGAACTGAGCATGTCTTGGAACGGGACACGGCGGAAACAGCAAAGCTGCAGATCGGTGGTGGCGGTGACGTCATATGCGACGCGGTCGCGATTGGGGCGCCCGAGAAAATCAGAGGGCAGCAAAAGCCCCACCATCTGGCGGCGCCCATCTTCCATCGTCTGGGTCAGCGCCGCGACCCCATGCACGACCGAGGCCACGAAGTCCATCTTGTCGCCGGCCCATACGATCGTCTGCCCCGCTTCGAAATTGCGGTAATACTTGATCGCTTCGAGTTGCTCGAGTTCGTCGGTCTCGCAGCGCGCGCAGACCGCACGGTGACGGATCGGGCATTCGGCGCATTCGCGCTGCGCAAAGCTCAGATTGCTCTTGTTCATGCTTTCCCCAATGCCGTCGGTCAGTGGTTTTGCAAGCGCCGAGGGCGCGCTTGATCCAGATCAAGGTCAAACAACGCGTCTTCCGTGTAATCGTAAAGCAATGGAACATGTCAATCAACTTCGCCAATTGGGCTTGTTCGACGCGAAAGTGCCGCGTTACACAAGCTATCCGCCCGCCACGAAGTTCTCAAACGACGTGACAGGGCCAATTTTTCTTGACTGGGTGCGCGCCATCGCGCCCGGCGCGCGTATCTCGCTTTATCTTCATGTGCCTTTCTGCCGCAGGTTGTGTTGGTTCTGCGCATGTCGCACCCAAGGTGTGCGCTCGGACGAGCCTGTGAGCGCTTATCTTGCCACATTGAAACAAGAAATCGCCCTGTTGGGCCAAGCGCTGCCTGCGGGCGTCAGCGTGGCGCGGCTGCATTGGGGTGGCGGGACGCCGACCTTGTTGTCGGCGGCCGCGATGCGCGATCTGGCGGAGGCGCTGCACAGGGCCCTGCCATTTGCGCATGACGCCGAATTCTCGGTCGAGATCGACCCCAACGAGATCGACGCACCGCGCATCGACGCGCTGGCGGCAGCGGGGATGAACCGTGCCTCGATCGGGGTGCAGGATTTCGACCCCGACATTCAACAGATCATCGGCCGCGTGCAATCATACGAGGTGACGCGCACCGCAGTCGAAGGGCTGCGGGCAGCGGGTATTCAGTCGCTCAACGCCGATATCTTGTTCGGCCTGCCCGACCAGACGCAGGCGCGGCTGTCGGATTCGGTGCAGATGCTCTTGTCGCTCAGCCCCGACCGGGTGGCGCTTTACGGCTATGCCCATGTGCCATGGATGGCCAAGCGCCAAGCCCTGATCCCGACCGATGCGCTCCCTTCACCCGAGGCACGCTTGGCCTTGTTCGATACGGCGCGCCGCCTGTTCTTGTGGGATGGCTATGCCGAGATCGGGATCGACCATTTCGCCAAACCCGGCGACAGCATGGCGCAAGCCGCGAAAGCCGGGCATTTGCGGCGCAATTTCCAAGGCTATACCGACGATACCTGCGATGTGCTGATCGGGCTTGGTGCATCGGCGATTTCGCGCTTTCCGCAAGGTTTCGCACAAAACGCCAGTTCGACCGCGGCCTATCAAAAAGCGGTGCGCGCGGGCGAGATGGCCACGGGCCGCGGCCATATCTTCAAGGGCGAGGACAAGATGCGCGCGCGGATGATCGAAATGCTGATGTGCGATTTCCGCATCGACGGCGCGGCGATCTTGCGCGATTTCGATATCACACCCGACAGGCTTGGCGCGATTCTCGGCGCGGCCGCGCAGCAATTCCCCGGCATGCTGCGGCTTGCGGGGCATGGCTTGACGATCGAGCCGCAAGGGCGCGCCCTGACGCGGATGATCGCGCGGGCTTTCGATGCCTACGAGATGCGGGCCGAGGGGCATTCTTCGGCGATCTGACGGATCACGCAGCACCACTTTCGCCAAAGGCCGCGCGCATCAATTCGCGGGTATATTCCGTCTTGGGCTGGGCGAATAGCGCGGCGGTCTCGCCCGCTTCGACCATATCGCCATTGCGCATCACGATCACCTTGTGGCTGAGCGCGCGCACCACCTTCAAATCATGGCTGATGAACAGATAGGCGATGCCATGACGCTGCTGCAGGCGACGGAGCAGGTCAACGATCTGTACCTGCACGGTCATGTCGAGCGCGCTTGTGGGTTCATCCAGCACCACCAGCTTGGGCCGTAAGATCATCGCGCGCGCAATGGCGATGCGCTGGCGCTGTCCGCCGGAAAACTCGTGCGGGTAGCGATCCATCATCGCAGGGTCGAGGCCCACCTCGGCCATGATCTCGGCCACCTGAGCGCGCCGGTCATCGCGCGCCACCCCATGCACAGCAAGCCCCTCGGCGACGATCTGCTCGACCGTCATCCTTGGGCTGAGGCTACCATATGGGTCTTGAAACACGATCTGCATGTCGCGCCTGAGCGGGCGCAATTCGCGCGAATGAAGCCCCTGCACATCGCGCCCCATGAAGACCACCGGCCCTTGCGAGGCGATCAACCGCATGATCGCCAAGGCCAGCGTCGTTTTTCCCGAACCGCTTTCGCCCACGATGCCCAGCGTCTCTCCCGCGCGCACGCTGATCGTGGCGGCATTTACGGCCTTGATGTGGCCGACCGTGCGCCGCATGAGCCCGCGCGTGATCGGGAACCAGACCCGCAAATCATGCGTCGATACGATCTCGGCGGCGTTTTCTGGCACCGGCTCGGGGGTGCCCTTGGCCTCGGCCGCGAGCAGTTTTCTTGTATAAGGATGTTTGGGGTCACCGAAAATCTCGGCCGTCGGCCCCTGTTCGACGATCTCGCCGTTTTGCATCACGCAAACCCGGTCGGCGATGCGCCGCACGATGGTCAGGTCATGGGTAATGAACAACAGGCTCATCCCCAGATCGCGTTTGAGATCGGCGAGAAGCTCAAGGATTTGCGCCTGAATCGTCACATCAAGCGCGGTTGTGGGCTCATCCGCGATCAGAAGCTTGGGGCCATTGGCCAGCGCCATGGCGATCATCACACGCTGGCGCTGTCCGCCCGACAATTGGTGCGGATAGGATGAAAGCCGCGTCTCGGGATCGCGAATGCCGACTTGATGCAACAGCTCGATCACGCGGTCGCGCGCCGCCGCGCCATGCAGCCCTTGGTGAAGGCTGAGGCTTTCGGTGATCTGCTTTTCCAGCGTGTGCAGCGGGTTCAGCGATGTCATCGGCTCTTGGAAGATAAAGCTGATGTCATTGCCCCGGATTCGGCGCAGCGTGGTGTCGCCCGCGCCGACCATTTCCTGCCCGTCATAGGTGACGGACCCGGTCATGGCCGTGGCCCCCGGCACCAGCGCCACGGTGGACAAAGCCGTGACAGATTTGCCCGATCCGCTTTCGCCCACCAACGCCACTGTCTCGCCCGCGCCGACATCGAAGCTGACGCCACGCACCGCATGGGTCGCCCCGAAATGGACGGAAAGATCGTTGACCTTAAGCACGCTCATGGTTTCAAACCGCCGGTTTGGGTCATCGAAACGTCTTTCTGGGATCAAAGGCGTCGCGCACCCCTTCGAAAATGAAAACCAAAAGCGACAGCATCACCGCAAAGGCGAAAAACGCGGTAAAGGCCAGCCATGTGGCTTGCAGGTTGTTTTTCGCCTGCAACGTCATCTCCCCAAGGCTGGGGGCCGAAGATGGCAGGCCGAAGCCAAGGAAATCGAGGCTGGCCAGCCCCCCGATCGTGCCCGTCACGATGAAGGGCAGAAAGGTCAGCGTCGCCACCATCGCATTGGGCAGCACATGGCGGAACATGATCGTGCCATTGCTGACCCCCAGCGCGCGGGCGGCGCGGACATATTCGAAATTGCGTGCGCGCAGGAATTCGGCCCTGACCACACCCACAAGCCCCGTCCAGCCGAACAGCACCATCAAGAAGACCAAGAGCCAGAAATCCATCACGAAAATCGCCGAGATGATGATGATGATGTAAAGGCTGGGGGTGGAATTCCAGATCTCGATCACGCGCTGGAAAATCAGGTCAAGCCAGCCACCGTAATAGCCCTGCGCGGCACCCGCCGCGATGCCGATGACCGAGGTGAGCAATGTCACGACAAGCGCAAAGCTGACCGAAAGCCGAAAGCCGTAGATCACCCGCGCCAGCACATCGCGCGCGGTATCATCGGTGCCAAGCCAATGGTTGGCGTCAGGCGGCGAGGGCGCGGCGCGGCCGATATCATTAACCGTGTTGTAGCTATAGGGAATGAGCGGCCAAAGCAGCCATCCCTTTTCCACGCGCTCACCGTTAAAGGCGCCTGTCGTCTGAACGGTCTCGATCACGCCCTCGGGGTCGTCCCAACAATCCTCCAGCCCGCCCGCGATGATCAGGCATTGCACCTCGATATCGCGATAAACCGCCTCGGTGCGGAAATCGCCGCCGAATTCCGTCTCGGGGTAGAAGTTGAAAATCGGCGTGTAATAGCCGCCATTGTATTGCACCATGATCGGGCGATCATTGGCGATGAATTCGGCAAACAAACTCAGCCCGTAAAGCACGGCAAAGATCATCAAGGACCAAAAGGCCCGGCGGTTTGCCTTGAAATTCTCCCATCGGCGGCGGTTGAGCGGCGATAGCCAGCCGCGCGCCGGCTGGGGGGGCGTCGCGGACGGCGCCACGGGCGCTGCCGTGCTTGGATCGGGCATCGCCATCTCAGGTCTCCCGCGTGTCGAAATCGATACGTGGGTCGATCCAGACATACATCAGGTCGGACAGGATGTTCACGACAAGCCCGATTAGCCCGAAAACGAACAATGTACCGAAGATCACCGGATAATCGCGGCTGACCGCGGCCTCGAAGGCGAGCCGTCCAAGCCCATCGAGCGAAAAGATCGTCTCGATGATCAGCGAACCGCCGAAAAACACGCCCACGAAGACCGCCGGAAAGCCCGCAATCACGATCAGCATCGCGTTGCGGAACACATGGCCATAAAGCACGCGCCGCTCACCCAATCCCTTGGCACGCGCCGTCATGACGTATTGCTTGCGGATCTCATCGAGAAAACTGTTCTTGGTCAAAAGCGTGAGCGTGGCGAAGGCCGAGATGGTCGAGGCCAGCACCGGCAGCGTGATGTGCCAGAAATAGTCGCCGATCTGCTGGATCAGCGTCATATCCTCCCACCCATCCGAAGTCAGTCCGCGCAGTGGGAAGATCTGGAAATAGCGCCCCCCCGCGAACAGCACCAAAAGCATGATAGCGAACAAGAAACCGGGGATCGCATAGGCCACGATGATCACACCGCTGGTCCATGTGTCGAACCGCGTTCCATCGCGGGTGGCCTTGGCGATGCCCAAGGGGATCGAGATCAGATAGGCGATCAGCGTCGACCACAGGCCAAGCGTGATCGAGACCGGCAATTTCTCGATCACCAGATCGATAACCGAGATCGAGCGGAAATAGCTTTCACCAAAATCGAAGCGGACATAATCCCACATCATCAGGCCAAAGCGCTCCAACCCCGGAATATCCTCGGCCACACAGTCCTCGGCGCGCAGGTTTGGTGTGCCGGTGAAACCCTCGGCACAGACGATGCGCGCGAAATTGAACTGGATGCGCAACTCATCGAGAAACTGCGGCGGGAGCCCGCGCGCGCCCTCGTAGCCGCTGGCCTCGATCTCGCTCGCCCCGCCCGTTTCCGAGCCACCGCCCGAGATACCAGCGAACACATCCCCCTCGCCTTCGAGCTGGGCGATGACCTGTTCGATCGGTCCGCCCGGCACGAATTGCGTCAGCGCGAAATTGATCACCATGATCCCCAAGAGCGTGGGGATCATCAGCAAGACGCGTCTGAGGATATAAGCGCCCATATCGGCTTACAGTACGCCTTGATCGCGCAGTGCCTGCTCGGCTGCGGGGTCGACCCACCAGAAATCAAGAAAGCCGATGCCATAGGGCGGCAGTTCTTCCGGATAGCGATAATGGTTGTAATATGCCGCCCAGACATTCTGGTTGAACCATTGCGGCACCCGCATGCGGTAGGCGCGTAACACCCGGTCAAGCGCCCGGGTCGCGGTCTCCATCTCTTCGCGGGTTTCGGCACGGATCACGCTTTCGAGCAATTCATCGACCACCGGATCGGCCAGGCCCGCGACGTTGAAAAGCGACTCATCCGCCCCGATCGAGCCGAAATACTGTCGCATCGAAGTGCCGGGCTCATAGCCCATCGGGAAATGATCGGTCAGCATGTCGAAATCGGCATCGCGCTGGCGCTGGTTCATCTGCGCCCCGTCCACCCGCGTTAGCCGGGCATCGACGCCGATGGCGCGCAGGTTCTCGACATAGGGGTTGATGATCCGGTCAAAGAGCGGGCTGGCGTTGAGAAACTCCACCTCGAGCGTCTGGCCCGCCGCGTTGCGCAGCAAGCCGTCATTGCCCGGCGTCCAACCGGCCGCCTCGAGCAAGGCGGCGGCACGGCGCGCCTGTGCGCGGTCAAAGGTGCGCTCGGCGTTCGAGGCGGGCGTCGCGAATGGCGGATCGGTGAAGACCTCGTCGGGCAAGCGCCCGCGGAAAGGTTCCAGAACGGCCAGCTCATCACCCGACAAAACGCCCGCTGCCTCGAGATGGGTGTTTTCCCAAAAACTGTCGATCGGGGCGTAAAGCCCGTAGAACAGGGTCTGGTTGGTCCATTCGAAGTTGAACATCAGCGCGATGGCTTCGCGCACACGCGGGTCTTGAAATTTCTCGCGTCGCAGGTTGAAGACGAAGCTTTGGCCGCTTGCGATCACGCCTTGGGGGATCTCCTCGCGGATCACGATCCCGTCGGTCAGGCGCGGAAAATCATAGCTGTTGGCCCAGTTCTGCGAACTGTTTTCCTGCCGGAAGAGATAGTTTCCAGCGGTGAACCCCTCGAAGGCGGCGATGGCATCAGCGTAATATTCCACCCGGATACTGTCGAAATTGTGCCGCCCGACATTGATCGGCAGATCGCGGCCCCAATATTCGGGGTTGCGCACGAAAACGGTGGAACGGCCCGGATCGACCTCGCCCAGCATATAAGGGCCAGAGCCCGTCAGCGGCGTCAGGCGGCTGTCGGAAAAGGGCAGTCCGCTGGCCGCGTGGCTGGCGCGGCTGAAGACCGGCAGGCCGCCCGCCGCCTCGACCCGACCGCGTAGCTGGCTTTCGGGGTTGAAATCGAACCGGATGGTACGCGCATCCATGACCTCGGCGCTTGCGATGGTCAGCGGGATATTCGCGCGGAACGAAGGCAACCCCTCGTCGCGCAGGATCTCGTAGGAAAACAGAACATCATCGGCGGTGAGCGGTGTGCCGTCGGAAAAGCGCACCCCTTCGCGCAGCGTGAAGATGACATAGGCGCGATCTTCGGGGTAGGCGATGCTCTCACACAAGAGGCAGTAGCTTTCGCCGATCGTGTCAGATGTGCCCTCCAACATCGTCTCAAAGAAGATCGAGGCAAGGACCGCCGGATTACCCTGATTGGTGTAGGGATGCAGCGAATCGAAGCCGCCCCCGCCGCTTGACCAGCTGAACGACATCTCGCCGCCCTTGGGCGCGTCGGGGTTCACATAGGCGAGATGCGGAAAATCAGCCGGATAGGTCAGGTCTTCGATCCCGAAGGTCGCGACCGCATGGGTCGTGATCAGCCCGTCTTGCTGGGCATCGGCGCGCGGGTTTCCAAGGGTCAAGGCCAAGGCGGCAATCAACGGAACCGACATGACGCGACGAAATGAAAAAACAGCTGCATGGTGTTCGGTCATCAAGATCTCCGGACAAAATCGCAAAGGGGCGCTTGCGATATATTTGGGTCACATCACGTTAGAGACCAGTCCCACCAAGGTTCAAGTTGAGATTCCGTGATCGACACCCCGGCTGCGTTCGCCGAAACGAAAAAGGCCGCCCCGATCGGCGGCCCTTTCCTTGATCCGTTCATGCGCGCTTATTGGAAAGTCGCAAGATAGGCGATCAGATTTGCGCGATCACCGACATCGCGCATGCCGTTGTAGGACATCGAGGTGCCAGGCGCATAACCACGCGGGTTTTCAAGGAAACCCGCCAGGTTTTCGGGCGACCATTCACCACCCATGCCCGACAGCGTCGCGGAATAGTTGAACCCGACAGCCGCGCCCTTGGGGCGACCCACTACACCATGCAGGTAGGGGCCAACGCCATTGGCACCGGGGTTAAGCTGGTGGCAGGCACCGCATTGGCGCCACAGACGCTCGCCCGCCGCCGCGTCGGCGCTGGCATAGACATCGGCAAAGGCGACCTCGATCACCTCTTCCACAACCTCTTCCTCGCCATGCTCTTCGACGAGGATGGCATAGCCCGAGACATGATCGTCACCGTGCTGCTCGATATTGTATAGGCTTTCAGCGGCCCAGCCGCCCAACAAAAGCACCAGCATTGCGCCGCATACAGAGGCGAAAGCCTTGGTGATGGTCATGGTGTCGAACATGGTATTCCCATCCGTCTCGCGATTTCACGGGTATGTATGGGGTTTCACCAACACATGGCAAGGTGTAGGGAGCGCGACGAAACGCCCCCATCGAAAGGTTCGCCATGACCGACCGCATCGCATTTCAAGGAGAGCCCGGCGCCTATTCGCATCAGGCCATCCATGATGCACGCCCCGGTATGGAGGCGCTGCCCTGCGCGACCTTCGAAGATGCCATCGCCGCCTTGCAATCGGGCGAGGCGGTGCAAGCCATGCTGCCGGTAGAAAACACCACCTATGGCCGGGTCGCCGATATCCACCGCCTGCTGCCCTCCTCGGGGTTGCATATCGTGGACGAGGCCTTCGTGCGTGTTCATATCAACCTGCTTGGTGTGCCCGGTGCGAAAATCGGCGACATCACGGATGCTTGGTCGCATCTGGTGCTGTTGCCGCAATGCGCGGGGTTCTTGCGCAAGAACGGTATCAAGGGCCAGGTCAGCCCCGACAATGCCCGCGCCGCCCGCGACGTTGCGGCTTGGGGTGATCGCAGCAAGGCCGCGCTCGCCTCGGAATTGGCGGCAGATATCTACGGTTTGGATGTGCTGGCCCGCCATATCGAGGACAGCGATACCAACACCACCCGCTTCTTGATCATGGCGCGCGAACCCGATCTGACGCGGCGCTCGGATCACATGATGACCACCTTTGTCTTCCGCGTGCGCAATATTCCAGCCGCCCTTTACAAGGCGATGGGCGGTTTCGCGACCAATGGCGTGAACATGACCAAGCTGGAAAGCTACATGGTCGATGGCTCGTTCACCGCGACGCAATTCTATGCCGATATCGAGGGTCACCCCGAGGATGACAATGTCCGCCTCGCACTGGAGGAGTTGGCCTATTTCACCAGTTTCCTCAAGATCCTCGGCACCTATCCCGCCGCATCGGTCAGGGATTGATCGCGGCCGCCGCGATCAATCGCGCCATTGCGGGGTGGGGAAAATCGCGCACGGCGGTGATGGCATAAAACCGTTCGACGATGCCCAGATCACCCGGCGCTTGCATGATCAAGCCAGCGGCGATTTCGTCCTCCAACACGACACGGGGGGCCAGGGCCACGCCGACATCCTGGCGCGCCAAAAGGCGCACCATCGCCATGTCATCCACCTCGGCCACGATAGAGGGGGTGATGCCCATCCTTGCGCAGTAGGCGTCAAAACCCGTTCTGATCGAGCTTTCGGTGGGCAAGATCACAGGTTGATTGGCCAATAGCCAATCGGCGCTGCGCCCCGCGACCCGGCTTGCCCGGCCCACCAGCGCCACGGGTTGGGCCGCGATATGCTGGGCATGCAGGCCCGGATAGTGCACGGCGTCATGCGGTTCGGTCGACAAGACCACATCAAGCGCCAAACCCGCCAATCGCGGCAACAACACACTGGCCGAACCCGAGATCAGCGCCAAGGGCAATGGTTCGTCATCGGTCGCCAGAACCGGGCGCAGGAATTGCAGCTGAAAATTGCGCGACAGCGTCGACAGCGCGCCGACGCGCAAGGGCCGCGCCCGACCCGCCCCATCGCCCAGAACGCCGAGCAATTCCTCGCCCGCGCCGAAAATCCGCTCTGCATGGTCAAGCGCGATACGTCCGGCTTCGGTCAAGATCAGCTGGCGGCCACGGCGTTCGAAAAGCGCATGGCCCAGCCGATCCTCAAGCTGGCGGATCTGCGCCGACAGCGCCGATTGCGACAGGTTCAATCGAACGGCCGCGCGCGTCAGATGCCCTTCGCGCGCGACCTCGCGAAAATAGCGCAGATGGTGGTAATTCAGCCGGTCCATGATACGTAAAAATAGAACGTTTCGTCCTGATTGAAAGAAAAATCAGATCAAAATCCGATCAGCCAATCGGCCAGCGCGATCCAGACGGGAATCGACAAGATCGCAACCGGCGTGCCGATCCCCGTGGAGGTGCCGACATAGGCGCTCGGGTTCGCCTCGGGCAGCGCGGCGCGCAGCGTGGGCGGGCCGGAAATATCCGAGCTGGACGCCGCCATCACCGCCAAAAGCACCACGCCGCCGCCCGAAAAACCGGTCAGATGATGCGCCAAAAGCCCCGCGCCGAACCCCAACAACCCATGCGCCAGCGGACCCGCGATGCCGTAGAACACATAGGCATGCGCGACCTTGCGCATCTCGCCCAGACGCGCCCAAGCCTCCATCCCCATGATCAGCATCAAGATCGACAAAAGGCCCCGGAAAAGCGGCTCGTAAAAGCTGGCATAGACCTGTTCCGGCCGCCCCAGAAGGCCGATGGCCAACCCCAGAAGCAGCGCCGAGATCGCCGGGCTTTTCAGCGTATCGGTCAGGATCTCGCGCACGATTCCATCGCCACCGGCACCGCCCGCTCCGCCAATCGTCACGGTGGCGGCGCCACCTCCGCCGGGCATTGCAATCGCTGCGCGTGCCGCATTCATCCGCGCCAGTAAGATCGCGGTGACCAGCGCCGCGATATCCATGAAGGGGTAAAGCGCGCCGATAAATCCCTCGTAGGCGATGCCTTCAGCGTCCAGCATCACCATGCCTGCCGCCAATGTCGAAGCCGAGACCGCACCGAACAGCCCCGCCGTCGCCATCCCGTCCATCCGGTTTACGCCGCGCGTCCGCGCCAATGTGCGCGACCCGAGCAGCACGATCGCCACCCCGACCAACGCCGCCGCGATCGCGGGCACGGCCAGCGCGACCAGATCGGCCTCACGCACCGAGATACCGGCACCCAAACCCACCTTCAGCAGCAAGACCAGCACGATGAATTTGTAGACCGGATCGGGCACTGTCAGCTTGCTGCCCATCGCCGCCAACATCATGCCCCCGATCAAAAAGGCCAGCGTCGGCTTTTGCAATTGCGCGACCAGCGTCGCTGCGATGTCGAACAACATATCCATGGCCCATTCCCCAATCGGTGTCTTTTGTTGGACGGGGGTATGCAGCTTGCGCTTCACAAATAAAAATACAGCTTTTGTGGTTTTCGTTCGTAATTATAGAATGATTAGCCAAGCATCCAACCGATGCCCCACAGGGTACTCATGCCGACCGCGATGGCCCAGATCGCGTTCTTGGTCCAAAGCCCAACGGCAAGCGCCACCATTGCCGCAGCAATGCGGCTTGGGTCCATCTGACCGCCTGTGGCCTGCGGCCATAGCACCAAGGGTGTGACCATCGCGGGCAAGATACCGACCGCGGTGTAACGCAGATGCCTGAGCACCCAGAGCGGCAAGGCGCGATTGCCCAAGATGCCGAGAAATGAAAAACGGATCACGAAGGTGCCGACACCCAGCGCCAGAATGATGATCCAGATCTCGGAGGTGGCGTAGTTCACTTGCGCGCCTCCATCCGGCGCTCGACCTCGGCCCCGACCATCATTGCAGCCAGCCCCGCGAACAAAAGCCACAGGTTCCACGGCAAGAAGGCCAGCAAGATCGCCATCACGATGGATGTCACCGCCGCCGCGACATGGGCAAGTGTGCGCAATGCGGGCGTGATCAGCGCGATGAAGGTGATCGGCACCGCGAAATCGAGGCCCAGCGCGGGCGGGATCGCCTCGCCCACCACGATCCCAAGCGCCGAGGCGCCGATCCAGACCGGGACAATCGGCGTCGAGGTGCCAAAAAAGAACGCGGTCTTTTCGGCGATGCTTTGGCGCGGCGCGGCCTCGTACTCGGTGATTGCAAGCGCATAGGTCTGATCGAGATTCATATAAGCGATGAGCGCGCGCTGCCACAGCGGCGCCCCCCCAAGATGCGGCGCGAACGAGGCCGAATACATCGCCATGCGCAAATTCACCGCCAAGGCCGAAGCGATGACGATCAGCATCGGTGCGTTGTCTTGCATCAGCTGCAGCGCCGCGAATTGCGACGCGCCCGCGATCACCAGCACGGTAAAGCCCATGATCTGGGCCACATCCAACCCCGCCTCGGCTCCGACCACGCCGAAAAGCAGCCCAAAGGGCCCCACCACGATGGAAAAAGGCAAGGCCGCGCGGAATCCGCGCCGATAAGCGGTGCTGGGGGTGGATGCGGGCATGGGGTGGGTTAGGTTCCGAACAATCTACTGACAGCCATAGGCGAGGTGCTGGGCGGATGCAATTCGGTGCAGCGCGCTGCAAGAATGCACCCGGCAAATCGGATAGGGGATGGTGATGGGCATAGAAACGGTAATCATGGTCGATTGGTCGGCACGGTCCGCCCCCTCACCCGCCAAGCGCAGCAAAGACGCGATCTTTGTGGCCGAGCGCACCGGCGCAACGGCGCATGTCACCTATTGTCGGACCCGCGCGGCAGCGACAGAGCATCTGGTCACCCGTTTCGAGGCCGCATTGTCTGACGGTCGGCGTGTCTTGGCGGGCTTCGATTTCCCCCTTGGCTATCCCAGAGGTTTCGCCCACGCCCTGACAGGGCGGGCCGATCCCTTCGCGATCTGGGATTGGCTGGCGGATGCAATTTCCGATGATGAACGCGGCGCGAACAACCGGCTGGAGGTCGCCGACCGGATCAATGCCCAGATGGGCGGCGCTGGCCCGTTCTGGTCGCATCCCAAAAGCAAAACGCCCAGCCATGTGCCCTTTCACAAACCGCCCCATCAGGGCTTTCCCTTTGCCGAACGGCGGCAAGTGGAAAAGGTGGTGCGCGGTGCCAGCACATGTTTTCAGCTTTACGGCAATGGCGCGGTCGCCAGCCAGACGCTGCTTGGCCTGCCCCGGCTGCAGATGCTCAGGCGGCATTTCGGCGCGGCGCTGGCCGTGCGGCCCTTCGAGGATCGCGACGCCCCGATCTTGCTGGCCGAGGTCTACCCGTCGATCCTGTCCGCCGAGATCAAACACCGCCAGCGGCCCGGCGAAATTCCCGATGCGGCACAGGTACGGGTGCTGGCCCAAGCTTTTGCAGCCCTACCGCCGCATGATCTGGACGCCATGCTGCGCGAAGGTGATCCCGAGGAAGGCTGGATCGCGGGCGTGGGACATGCGCCGGCATTGATCGCGGGGTTGGCCTGAAGTGGCGAAAACCAAGAACTTCTCGCCCGCGTCAGTCGAAAGTACCCGCCGCACGACCCAATAGCATGAAGGCGCGCGCGGTGCGGGTATTGGCCAGCGCCACGATATCGGCATCCGTGGCATTGCTTTCGAAGGCCATGAAGGTACGGTCGAAATGGCGCAGGAAATGATGCACCGCATCGCGAAAGACGGGGTCTTTTTTCATCCGGCCGGCCGCCAGCGCAAGGCAGGAGCGATCATGAACACCGCCCAGACCCGCGACCGCACGCCCCCGTTCGCCTTGCGCGAAACGGCGCCAGACCTCGGGGCGGGCATGGTCGGGCTTGAGGTCGTCCATGTAGATGCCATCTTGGCTTAAAAGCGTCAGCACATCTTGGCTGGCGCGCACCAACCGTTCGCTGGCGCGATCCTCCAAGGCACGACGCAATGTGCGAAACCCTTCCTTGTCGTTCTCATCTTGGGGGAAATTCAGCGCCTTGATGAAATCAAAAACCGAGATGGGCGGCCGTTCGACCGGCGCGGCCAAAGCAAGCCCGGGTTGCGGTATTTCAGTTGATGCCGCG
>NZ_CBFIIK010000015.1:0-37313 GCF_965662675.1 Roseicyclus sp.
GAAGCCTTTCAGGAGCGATGACCAGGTTCCGCTCGAGGCCGCTTCGCGCGCCTGCATCTCGGCCAGTTCCTTTTTGCCCAATCCGACGCCGCGATCTTCGGCCTCGGACTGCTTGCGCTCCATCTCTGCCTCGCGACGTGTCATCGCGTCACGGGCGAGTTGCTCGCGCAGCTGCTTCATCGCGGACATGTTGCCGCTCAAAGCCTCGCGCGTCAGCCTCGCAAAAGCTGCGAGCTCAAGCTTGTCGCGCGCCTCGTCACGCTTTTCCAGCGCGGCTCTAAAATGCCGCTTCAGCGACGCAGGCGAGATATTGACTGTTCGCGCTATTCTGTCGTTTGACCAGCCGCGCACCAGGGCCGCCTCGACAGCGTCGCGGTCTTCTGCCGTCACCTGCAGTTCCGGACGCCCACGGCGCCCGTGGTTGGCCCTGACGGGGTGCCCGAAGAGATCTGTTTCTCGATCGTCCTGAAATTTTGTCATGGCCCAAAAAAATTCTGCGGATGTGGGGGATGCGGGTCTGGCCAGAGCCACACTTTAAAGTTTCACACCCCCCCCCTATGTTACCTTTGCGCGACCCGCCCTCTCTTCGCGCTGCTTGTCGCTGTCGTGACATCTCTTGCACAGGCACTGCAGGTTGCAGGGTTCCCAGAACAGTCCTTCGTCACCGCGGTGCGGGACCATATGGTCTGCGACCAGCTGCGACGTGTCACCTTCGACCCTGTGACACCTCGCGCAAGTGAACCCGGCGCCGACCAGCACAAACATGCGCAACTTCTGCCAGCGCGTCGTCTTGTACCAGGTGCGCCACGGCGCGTTGGCCGCGCGGACTTGCTCACGGGTTTGTTCGAGATACGCAACGCCGCGGCTGACCGGAGCGAGCGTGGATGTCAGCTTTGACAATCTGGCCATGGGATGATTCCCCAACGCAAAGCGCCCGAAGGGATGATCCCGCCGGGCGCTATTCTGGAGTATGTCAGAACTGATAGCCGCGACTGTCACCCCTGTCAACTACATCTTGCGTCAGCGCCCATAGATTGCGTCCAGAAGCGCCATCAGCGCCTGTTTGAGCGTTTTCAGGTGGCGCGACTGGACCGACCATTGGCGCGCGCTCAGAACGGCGCTGAGCGGGGCGTGCCGGATCAGCACATCGAACATCAGCTGATCGGTGAACAGGCTGCGCCGCCCCGCCTGCGCGCGCGCCCCGCGCGCCAGCAACACCGGGCAATGGCCGATCCGCGCATCCATGCCGCGCAACCGCTGGATGTCGTGAATGATCTGGTCGGTGATCCCGGTCGCGCCGCCACCCCCGCCCGCGCCCTGCAGGTCAGAGCATTTGACCCGCCCGCCGTTGACCTTGAGCCAGAGCGTTTCATACTCCGCCGCCGCCAGATGATGCCGGTCGGTAAAGATCGGCCCTTCGCTTGCCGCCCGCCCCCGCGCCTCGATCCCGTCGAGCGCGGAGCGCAGGCGCACCGCCGCGCCGTAGGGCGATTGTTCGACCCGGTCGCGCGGCCCGTTGTCCGTCAGATAGGTCACGCGGTCGCGAAACGCATCGACATCGCCGCGCGCCGGGGCCGGGGCGATCCGGTCGCTGGCCCCATTCGGCAAGGCCGCTTTCGCCAGCGCCGCGTCGATTTCCTTTTTCCATGCCGTGCTCATTGGCCTCACCTTTCAAGATTTGGTGTTTTTTGTTTTCTCAAGTCTAGATGTTGAATCTGTCGGGAAAGAGAACGGCTTGTACGGCCCTAAGTGTAAAAAGACGCGCCCTAAATCGCAAAACACCGGAAACGCCAAGCCATTGAAAACAGGGGCGGAAAAGGGGGTGCGCGGCCCAAACGGCCCAAACGGTCCAAAATGCGAAGTAACGCATGAGGCAACGAAATGTCCCCTGACCCCCTGACTTCGCGCGCGCATGCGTAACCCCGCAAATAGGGCCGTTTGGACCGTTTGGGCCGAAAACCAGCCGCAACATGTTGAAAACAAAGCAAACCCCCGAACCCCGGTGAAAGGGAATTACGGCGCGGCGCGCGCCCTTTGGGCCGCGAGGGCGCAAAAATCCTCGAAAGCTGGATGCAGGGGTGCGGGGTGCGGGGCGCGATCTGCGCGCGGGCCACACCCCGCCGGGTCATATCGGCCCCTCGCCGGGTCGTCCGGCGCGCGCGGTGGCGGCAACCGGGTGGCCCTGGGCATTCCGGGGCGCCTCGTCGAATTCGCGCTGGAACATGTCCTGGAACTGGATGCCGTAATATCCGTTCACCCGGCGCTTGCCTTCGGTATAGCACTTGCCGGTGCCCGGGTCGCGATAGCGCCCGGCATTCGACTTGAGCCGCTTGGAGGCCATGCGCCCGCCCCACATCGGTTCCCCCTTCTGGTCGAGCCAGAGGTTGAACCCGTCGATCAGATCGCGCGCGGTCATGAAATGGCTGGAATCGCCAGAGACAAGACAGCACTCGGCCAGGTATGTCCCGATCGGGTCGCTTTCGGCGCGGTATTCCAGCGTCGCATCCAGCACCGCCTGCGGTTCCTGCAAGCCCCGTTCGAGGTAATCCAGCAGGCCCTCGATCAGCCAGTTCAGGATGCCGGGGCCTTCGCCCATCAGCTTGTCGATCATCCGCTCGTCGCGTTCCCCTTTCGGGATCTGCACCTCGAACGGCACCAGCAGCACGCGGCGCCAGATGCCGTCGTCGGTGCCGCGAATGTCGGGCTTGTGGTTGCCGGAAATCGTCAGCTTGAAGATCGGGTGCACCTCGACGAAATCGGCATGCAGCGAGCGCACCAGGATCGGCTCGCCCCCCGTCAGTTCCTTGATCAGCCCCTCTTGCAGGCGCTCGCCCTCGCTCGGTTCGCTCGCGCGCACCAGGCGGGCGCCGATCAGCGGCACCAGATCGGGGGTGGCATCGCCGCCGCCGCGCCGGTTGCGGCCCGTCAGGCTTTCGATCTTGGCGGTGGTGGCATAATCGCCGAACAGCCGCGCCATCACGTCGACCAGCACGGATTTGCCGTTCGCCCCCGCGCCGTAAAGGAAGGCGAACTTTTGTTCCCCGGTCAGCCCGGTCATCGACAACCCGAACCAGCGCTGCAGGAAGGCGCGCATGTCGCGGTCCGGCTGAATCCGTTCCAGAAACGCCTCGAAGGTCGGCGCGCGCGCGTCGGGGTCATATGCCACCGGCATCATCTTGGTGATCAGCTGCGCGGCGTTGCGCCCGGCGATGTTGACCTCGCGCGCATGCGGTTCCAGCGCCATGTCGGCGGTGCGCGAATACCCGGCATCGCCGCCGCCAGAGACGGAAAAGCGCAGGATGCCGGTTTCGGTGTTGACGGTCAGCGGATCGGCATCGAGGTCATCGACCTCGCGCGCCAGCTCCACCGTCGCCTCTGTCAGCATCGCGTCGATCTTGGCCTTGTTGCCGGAGGATTTGGCGAATGTCCGGTGATCGGATTTCATCGAGGACTTGCGGTCCTTCAGCTTCCTGATCCACGTCAGGCGCTGCGTCACTTCCTCAAGCGCGATTTCCTGTTCGGGCGTGCGTTCTTCGGCGGCGATGGTGTGCAGCTGCGCCTGATCCAGCCGCAAGGCCCGTTCCTTGGCGATTTCGGCGACTTGCCAGTCTTCCAGCACCAGGTGGGGAATCTCGGCGATGATGTTGTGCTGCACCTTCTGCGCCTTGCCGCGCACCCGGATTTCATCCGCGTCCTTCTTCCACCGCTTGCCGTCCCAGACAAACCATCCGACGCGCGGCACCGGCAGCGCATCGGCCCCGAAATAGAGCGCGAACCGCTGTCCGTTGCCGGTGTCGTTCAGCGGAAAACCGGCCCCTGTCGCCTCGGGCGGGGGCGTGCCATCGTCGGCGGGCGGCGGCGCGCCATCGTCAGGCGGCATCGGCCCGTCGCCCGAGGCAACGCCACCCAATCCGTCGCCTCCGGCGACGCCACCCAATCCGTCGCCTCCGGCGACAGGGGTCAGATGCGCGAAGGCATCGGGGATATCACCCTCGCCCGGTGTCACGATGCGGCGCCACCCAGAACGGGCGCACGGCGATGGTGCGCGTAGGTCAGGAAATCGGGCCGCTCACCGGCGTCGAGCGCGCACCAGGCCACAAACAGGTCTTCAAGATGTGTGCGCCGATCCTGCGCGATTTCAGCCAGGCGGCGGGTCAAGACGGCATGTGCCTCGTTGAAGGCAAAAGCCTCGATCAGACGCAGGACAACGGCTTGCACCTCGGCATCGCGGGGCGAAGGTGGCGGCAGACAGATATCGCTCATGCGGCGGCCCCCCTGAATTTTCCGGTCGGGTCGACCCGGGCCAGAAACGCGCGCCGGTCGGCATCGCTCATGCATTCCCAGAACGCCACGAACAGCCGCTTTTGCGCGGCGGCGGCAAAATTGCGCCGCTCGATCCGGGCAAGGCCAGCGGCGACATAGGCCTCAAGTTCTGCCGGGGTGGCGATATCGGCCCAGAACGCGGCATCGCGGCGCAACTGGCCGAACACAAAATCGGGGTCGGGCTGGCCCGCGCCGTTTCCCTCCAGCCAGCCGCACAGCAGGTCGATCACCTCTGGCGCGTCCGCCGGGGTCACGGCACCCAGATGCCCCGCGATCAGCCGGACCAGATGCGCCGTGCGAAACGCGGCCGCCAGTTCCCCGATCGAGCGCGGGTCCGTATCGTCAAGAGCGGCGGTCATCGCGACCCGCCCGCCCGGCGCCAGGCATCCACCCGGTCACCGGCGCTGAACCCGTAATAGCCGCTGACCGCCGCGCGCAGATCGGACAGCGCGCGGAACTGGCCGCGCGTACCCGATGCCTCGACCAGGGCGCGGGCCATTTCGCGCAGGCCGATCAGATCGTCGGGGCAGTTCGTGCAATCCTCCAGCAGGTCGGCCAGCACGTTGCGCCAGGTCTGCAGATTCGCATGCCACGCGGCCTGCGTCGACAGATGCACCGCCGCCGCCACCAGCGCGGAATGGGCCATGCGGTGCCGTTCTGTCACGAAGGGAACGCGCTGCCGCTCGGTCGGACTTTTGTCCGCCCTGTTCGATGCCCCGCCCGCCATCACGCTGCCCTGACCTTGTGCCAGCGCGCCTGCACCTTCGAAATCGGCATCTGCCATTTTTCGGCCAGTTCGCTGATCTTGTCATATTTGCCGCCCGTTTCGATCAGCGCCGCGTCGCGTTCGACAGGCCAGTCTGGATGCGGCGGCGAAGCGGCGCATGGGGGCGCGGGCAGTGCGGCAACCCGCGCCTTGATCTGCGCTGGCGCGACCAGCGGCGGGGCCTTGGGTTTCAGCGTCGCGGGCGCGCCCGACAGCATCGCGACGCGCAGCACGCAATCCAGCCGCGCGCGGGCCGGTCGCCGTGCCCATTCCGGGGTCGCGCGCAGCGCCTCGGCCCGCTCCGCCAGATCATCGAGGTTCAGCGCGGATACGCAGGCCGCCAGATCGCGATAAAGCAGCTCGGGCTTGTCGCGCAGCAGATGGAACCAGCAGCGCAGAAAATCCTCGCGGTAGAACCGCAGGTCATCGGCATGGGCCGACCCGGTGATCGCCGACAGCGCCGATGTGATCAGCGCGCCGCGCCGGATCGGGGCAAAATTTCGGATCATGACCACCGCGTAAATCTGACGGGGCTTTCGCATTGCCGCGCTGACGACATAGGTCATCAACCGGCACCCCGCCTTGCTGACCGCGCGGTCGGCATCCATCGCCCAGCCCTCGCCCGCCGCCAGCGCAGCCTTGAACACCTGATGCGGGCTGACATTTGTCCGGTTGGTGTTGATCTCCGAAAACGCGCCCGCCTGATCCCAGCGGGGTATCGCCACGATGGCGCAGGGCACCGCGTCGATCCCGATCAGCCGCGCGGCATGGGCGCGGTGCTGCCCGTCGATGATCGCGAACCGCCCGTCTTCAAGCGGCGCGGCCATGACCGGCTGAAACCGCGACCACTGGAACCGCGCCGCGATGTTCTGCACCACCTTGACGCCCCGCTGCGTCAGGGGCCGCTGATACGTCTCGTCGATCACCAGCCGGTCGAGCGGAACCATCTCGACCCGGGGGGCCGGGCCGGGGTCGGACAGGGCGGCGGGGGCGGTCATGTTCGCAGTCTCGATCTTGCGCAGGGTCATGCAATTTTCTCCTGTTTTGTCACCGCATCGAACGCATCCGCCAGGCGGCGCAGCTCGTCGGCCATGCCGGGATGCACGAAGCCGGTGAACAGCGCGCGTGGCGGGGCCGGGTTGCCGCCCGCATCCAGCGGGTACAGCCCGAAAGAGCCGGTGACCGGGTCGAGCCGGATGCCGATGTGATCGAGGCGAAAGGCCTGCATCGCGCCTACTCCCACCACCGGTCCGGCATGCCGCCCGCGCGGTTTTCCGGCTTGACGCAGGCGCAGGGGCATTCCGCCTCGGACGCGCGATACCGGTTCATGATCCCCGACAGCGCCGAATTGGTGATGCCGTATCGCTTGCGGATTTCCGGCCCCGAAATATGGCCCTTGATCCGCGCGTCGATGATCCGCAACAGCCGCTCGTCATCCGCGCGGGTCGGGTTGCCTCTTGCCATCGCCTTTCCTTTCGATCTGATCCCGCCGTCTAGAAACGGGCGGATGCCGACAGGCACCCGCCCGAGTTGACAGGGAGGAATGCGGGGGCCAATCGCGCGCCGCGCCCCCGCCGGTCGCGGCCCGTGAGTCCCGCGCGATTGTCCGAAAATGGGGCGGCAGCCAAGCAGACCCGCCGCCCCCAGTGACCCGGATTCTTCTCCGCGCGGGTTTCGTGCACGGGCCGGGTTGTCCGAATATCCATCCTCATTCCGCCGCCCAGAGCATTTGCGGCGCGGTGTCCGGGTGGATCTGCGCGGCAATCGCCACCGCCGACCCCTTGCACCCCGTCTCGCCCGACAGCCACTTGCGCGCGGCGCGTTCCGTTACCCCGAACACATCGGCCACCATCGACGGATTGGTTCCGAAATGCGCGATCAGGTAAGCCCGCCAGCGCGCCGGAAACTCCCGGTGACAAAGGTGCGGATCGAGCACCCTCGAAGGCACGGACAAAAATTCAGACGACATGACACCATTCCCCTGTGTACATTCAAACTCGTTACCGTTGTGGGGATGACGGCCGTGCAAGGCCGCCCTGCTGTTACCAGTGTCAACCGCGCGGGCCGGGGCGGCTTTTTCTCCGGCCCGCGCAGCCCCCCAAACCCTCGGCGTGGGCCGCAAAACAGTCGCCCGTCCTCGATCGGGCCGCGCTGCAGGATTCGATGACAAACTGCGACAGGGCTGCGTATCGAATGCAACAAGCTCAGCGGTCGCAAGTGCAGACCGGCCCGTCATGCTGCTGCGCCTTTTGTTTTAAGCGCTGCGCGGTAAGCGTCGCGCACTGCCATCCAAGTGCGCATGTTTGGCAGTGTCTTGCCGTTCTTCCAGCGATCCCAAGTTGTTCTGGCAATGCCAGCGCTTTCGCAAAACGCACTGATTCGGATGCCCCGGGCGACCAAAACCGTTTCCATCTCAATGACATCTGCTTCCATGCCGCCACTCCGCTCTTTGCAGGACATCTGCATTATGTGCAAAAAAGCATAACTCATTGCAAGAGCAAAAGTGCAGATATGCAATTGTGCTATCTTTTGGCATGTTAGGCGCATGAAAGATTGGGCAATCGACTACGTGCTACATGTGCTTCAGGAAAAAAACTGGAGCGCCAACCGCCTTGCTAAGGAGGTTGGCCTTTCATCGACAACGATCAGCAGGCCGCTTGCTGATCCGTGTTACGCCGGAAGCCTATCACGGCGCACCATAACAAAAATTTTTGAAAAGACAGGTATAGATCCAGCGCCGTTCGTACCCGAGCAAGGCGTTGGAAAAAAACAGTTTTATGTTAGCCCGCCCGTACCAAGGCGCAATAAGGGAAACGTGCACGGCGGAACATTGGGCTCGCGGAAGCACGAAAGCCCACTAAACCACATCACGCTCGAGTTCGACGGCCGAACGCTTAGGCTTGAAGCGACGCTCGACAGATCCGGACTGGAAGATCTGCGCAGGAAGCTAGACGCTATAGAATCACTTATGGATGCTTAAGCACGGCGTCTAGCATTTTTGCATAATTTTTCTTGACTGCATTTTTGCATTATGCACAACCTTGCTTCCATCACCCCGATGGAGGCACCCATGCAGTCACACCACCCCACCACCCGAGAGATCATCGCCAACCCTGCCGACCACGCCCATGAGCCGGATCGCTTTCGCGCCGCCTGGGCGGTGGAACTGGCGCTGCAGGGGCGCAATTTCCGCGAATCCCGCGTCGGCGCGCCCGCCCATCTGGTCATCCCGGTCGGCAACGTCACCCCGCTCGCCACCCGCATCCGCGCCCACGCCGCCCGGATCGGCCGCACCGCCCCCGCCCCGCTGATCTGCCCGGGGGCGCGGACATGATCGCGCAGGGCGTCGCGGCCCGCATGGCCTGGGCGCGCAGCGACCTGATCCAGCGGCTGGACCGGCTGGACGAGGCCGGGCGGCTGGATCTGATGTTCGAGGCCTGCGTCGAAACCGGTGGCAGTTTCATCCCGCATTCCCCGGCCCCGGGCGACGCGACATTCGCCGAAATCGACTGTCTCGGGATCTACCATTCCGGCGACGACATGCCAGAGGCCATCGCGGGCTGGATCAAGGCGGTGCGCCGCACCCTGACCACATCGGAGGAGGCGGCAGCGTGATGGAACCTGACTTTGTCTGCGAAACCCACAATCCGAAACACACCCACTGCGACAAGGCCGCGCGCGGCTGGTTCATCCTGCAAGGCATGCGCGCCGCGCTGTCCGGGTGCCGACACCCGCGCATGACCGTCGAGCCGATGACCGGCGCGCTGCTGTTCGAGGCATGGCGCGACCGGCCCGTCACCTCGCCCCCGCCCCGGTTCGAGAACCGCGACCGCACCGCCATGTCGCTCGACATCCCCCGCCGCACCCCGGCGCGCGCCGCCAGGCAGGGGGCAGCGGGATGAGAAAGTACCAGAAAACATTCGGGCCTGTCGTGGTTCAACCCGAAGGGACCGACGAATTCACAGCCAAGTGCTATTCCGGGCGCTTCGATTGCAAATTTCGGATCGGCGGCACCTGCACCTTTGTCCGCCCGGGCCGCAAGATACCCGAGCTGCCCGCCACGCCCGACTGGTGCGAAATGAAGGAAAGCGCCCTGAAAGACGCGCGGGACATGGCGGAGGGCGGGGCATGACGCCTGAACAGATAGTGCGGCACGCAGAGCGCAAGCCGCACCACAAATGGACGCCGGAAGAAATTCAGGCATACAACATCCATTGGGCGCGGAACAAGCCCCGCCAACCCGCCAGCGCCGACACAGCCCCGCACACCCGCGACCAGATCGCGAAGGACGCAGGAAAGCGCGACCGCCTGCACGATCTGGAGCCACTGCAGGACGAGTTTTGCGAGGCCGTCGAGGGCATCCACGGCGCGGCATGGTTCGTGCTGGCCGCGCTGATCTGCGCGGCTGTCGCGCTGGTTTGGGGGGTGACGGGATGACTTTCCTCCACCGCATCTACCGCCCGCAGGATTGGACCAATACGCCACGCGGGCGCGTTTGCCGCCACTGCGGACAAGTGGACGTGACCGATCCTGATCCCGCGATCCACGGCTGGTTTCGGCTTGCTCCCGGCGATGGCCGCTGCGGATGGTTTCCGAGAAAGGACAAGTGATGGCTGACAAACCGATCATATTCAGCGCGGCGCTGGTGCGAGGCAAAAAAAGGAACAAAAGATGATTTTTCAACACATGGCGAAAGAAAAAGGCTTGTGGCGCGGCTGGCTAAAAAACGGCCAGTGCGTCGAGATCAGCATCAATCGGCGCGGCTGGGATTTCGGCGGCGGTGTTCACATCCACGACAAGGATGATGACTTGGGCGAGCGCCTGCTGTTCTTGAAATTTTGGCGGCTGACGGTTGTTCTGCCCCTTGGCATCATCACCCACCCATGGCCGCCGATGGATGGTCCGCAATGGTCCGCCTACGCGTCGAGCGATTTCGGCCTGACGTTCCATTGGGGCCTGCGCCGCAAGAGTTTTGACTGGCCGTGGGATCTGCACACGCTGGCCTATGAAACACAACTGGCGGACGGATCGTGGCGCGAATTGGGCTGGGAAGACCGCCAGACCAAGGCTTTGTCGGAGTGCCACCCCTACACCTACCACTTGATGTCGGGCAAAATTCAGCACCGCACGGCCATAGTTACGAAGCGCAGGCACGTCCTGACTTGGCGCGCGTTCAAGCGCCTCGGTTGGCCGCGCTGGATCAAGGAAAGCATCGACATCGAGTTCGACGGTGAAGTCGGCGAACGCTCCGGATCATGGAAAGGCGGCTGCATCGGCTGCAGCTATGATTTGCGGCCAGGTGAGACGATGGAGGCCGCGCTGCGCCGGATGGAAGCGGAGCGCAAGTTTTGACCGTGCATCGCCGCAACATTGGCCCGATGGACGCAGACCATGGCCGGTAACGCCCCCGACCTGACCCTGTTCCCGTCGCCCGACTTCGAGGCCCCGTGCCTTGTCGAGGTGTTGGACATATGCGCCCCGGTGCCGATCTGCATTGGCCGCGAGGCGCTATGCCTGGCCGCGTTTAACTGCGCCGATCACAGTTGCGTGCCCTACCGGATACCGCCGCCCGATCCGGTGCCGGTGCCCCTGCCCGAGACGGGGTTGATGATGCTGGCCGCGCTGGCCGCGTTCGTGGTTTGGAAAAGGAGAGTGTGATGGATGATGAAACGGAAATCGAATGGCCGCGCGAAATCTGGATGCGCGAGCGCGAAGAACATGATCAAGGCGTTGTCACCGCCGTCCTGTCGGAACATGCTACCATCGCCCGACATGAAGGCGATACCGAGCGTGAGGCGGAGTTCCATCACTACATCGACGCCGACATTTATCAGTCAAGCGTCAAGTATCACCAAGCCCGCATCGAAGCCCTGACCGCCGAGAACAAGCGGCTGGACAAAGCATGTTGCGAATGGGCCGAGGTGTCTCAGGCCAACTACCAGCGCGCCAAGGCGGCAGAGGCCAAGCTGGCAAGCGTCGGTACACTCGTGTTTATGAACGCAGAAGCAAAACCAAAAAATGTTTCTGTTTTCTGTTCTGCGGAGAGCGTTGCCGCGATTACTGCTTGGTATGGCGCATACTTTGCAGGTGACAGATACACAGCCGCTTTCAATGGGAGGAATGTCCCGATGGATATTAACGGGGAATGCTTGTCGACCCTCGCAGAACTGAAAGGCGGTGAGGGATGACCTTCACCGCAGCCGAAAAACGCGCCGCCGCCGAGCGAGAACTGAAATTTCGCCGCAGGGTTTACCCGCGCTGGATCGAGAACGGGAAGATGACGCAGAAGGAAGCGGACAAACAGATCGCGCTGATGCAGGCCATTGCCGACGACTACGCCGAGCCGGATCTGTTCGGTGCCTGCCCCGTCTTCGGTACCTGCCCCGTCTGCACGCCGCGCATGGAGGACTGAGACATGACAACCGATCGCCCGTTCACGCCGGAATCTCTGGCCTTGCGGTGGGGGTGCTCCGCCGCCACGATCAGGAATCGGTGCGCCAGTGGCGATCTGCCCTGCTTTCGGGTCGGGCGGCTCTACCGCATCGCGGCGCATGTAGTCAGGGAGATAGAGACATGCCAGACCTCACCATCGGCAGGCTGCGCGGCGGATTCTGCGTCAGCTGGAAGGACGACACCACCGGCAAGCGACGACGCCATCAGCTTGCGGCACGCTCGCGAAAAGACGCAGAGCGCGAGGCGATAGATGTCTATCGTCACCACACTTTCGATCCGGGCGACACCACCATCGACGGGCTGTTGCGCGTCTACCGCGACAGCCTGGACGGCAAGCCATCTGGCAAGACTCTGGGCTATCTCATGCCGGCGCTATGCGGCCATTTCGGGCACTTGCGGCCCGATCAGGTCACCCGCGACCATTGCGCCGACTATGGGGCGGCAAGAGAGCGCGCGGGCAGATCGCCGGGCACGGTGCATACTGAACTCGGCTATCTCCGATCTGCGATGCGATACGCCGAAAAGTGCCGGTTGATCGACCGCGCCCCGCACATCTGGCGCCCGTCCAAACCGATCCCGAAAGAGCGGTTTCTGGACCGCAACGAGATACCGAAGCTGATCGACGCTTGCGCCGCGCCGCACATCCGGCTGGCGGTTGTCCTGCTGCTGGGCACCGCGGCGCGGGTCGGCGCGATCCTCGATCTGGAATGGTCGCGCGTGGATCTTGAGCGGGGGCAGATCAACCTGCGCCTGGACGACGCCACGACGCGCAAGGGGCGCGCCATCGTGCCCATGAACGGCATGACCCGCGCCGCCCTGCAAACGGCCCGTGACGCCGCCCTGAGCGATTATGTGGTGGAGTATGGCGGGGAAAGGGTCCGCTCGATCAGGAACGGGTTCAGCGCCGCATGTCGCCGAGCTGGACTGGAAGGTGTCACACTGCACACACTGCGCCACACAGCGGCGGTCCACATGGCCGAGGCGGGCATTCCGCTATCCAAGATTTCGCAGTATCTTGGGCACTCAAATTCAGCTATTACTGAAAAGGTATATAGCAGGTTCGCCCCGTCCCACATGCAGGATGCGGCGGATGTGCTGGACTTCACGAAGCCCAGAAAGGTTCGGTGAACCGCCGGTCACTTCGCAAAAAATGGCCAAGTGCCTGAAAACGCTGGTGGGTGATGAGGGACTCGAACCCCCGGCATCTTCGATGTGAAGAAAGCGCGCCCGACGCAATCCATTGTAATCTGGTGAAAGGCGCGCTTTTTATGATGGTCGATATGGCGGTGTTCGCGATCTGTGCTGGTTCAATTGGGTTCATTGAACCACTGTGCACTTCGTAAATGAAGCTGACGCCAAGACAGCCCTTTTCGATCCAGCCGCCTCGCCGGGCCCGTGGTCGGCCGGATCGTCGGCTACCGATACGAGCGCACAGGCTGCTGCTCACTTTTATCTGTGCGGAATTTCCGTATTTTTCACTTTACGCCTATCCGGGATTCCCGTACAATCGAGCACATGGAAAACAGGTTTGACCCAGTCAAAGACGCCGCTAATCAGCAAAAGCACAAGCTGTCTCTGGCATTTGGCTTTCGGATTTTTGAAGACGAGAACCACCTCATCATTCCGTCCATTCGCGAAATCGACGGCGAGGAGCGCTTCAAAGTCGTCGGGATGGTTGGAGAGAAGCTGTTTACTGGTGTGTTCGTTTGGCGGGGCGACGAGCCCCGTTTCATTTCTGTGAGAAGGAGCAACAACGGTGAAGAAAGAGCATACAATTCTTCCGGCTGATCCGACCGATCAGGAAGACTTTGACGTCACGCTGGAAGCAATGGATCGTGCGCAGCGGGCGCGCCTGATCCGCAGGACCCGGATGGGCCTTGGCTTGTCTCAGGCGGAGTTTGCGAGCCGGTTTTGCGTGCCTGTTGGCACGTTGCGCGACTGGGAGCAGGTCCGCTCCACGCCCCCAGATTTCGCGGTTGCATACGTCAAGGTCATAGGTCGACACCCTGACGAGGTGGCGAAGGCAGTCGCTTAGCCCCGGTCAAATCATAGCCCGGAAACGACAAAAACGCCCCGCCCGGCACATGGCCAAGGCGGGGCGTCTAACGTCCATCTAACAACCGTCTAACATCGCGCCACAGGCGCAGAGATGTCAGATAACGAAAGCGGGGCGAAAGCCGATGCTCGTGCCCGTGCCCGACTGGGCAACGACCAGGTTGAGGGCAAAGACCCCCGCCCGCGAGCCAGCGAACCAGAAGCCACCACGGGACGGCAGGCGCTCACCAGAGAGATTGATAAAGAATCCGTCTTGTTCAATCGGCGCTCCAGGCTGCATCAGGCCGAGCGTCTTCAGGCGCTGCAGCGCAGCCTCCGACACGCCGTGCGCAATCATTGCGCTAAATGCGTTGCCTGATGAGCAGACTAACGTGCCGGTGGTGCTTCCGGATGTTGCATAGCGCACCGTGCCAGCCGTGCCTGGCGCGACCAGCGTGCCGTCGGCGGCGAGGATTGCCAGCCACGGCCCGTTGACGCTCAAGTCCGTTGCCGACAGCACGGCATCATTGTCAGCGATGATTTGAATTTCGCCGTCGACAATCCGCATTCCGGGCGACCACTCCCAGACGTTGCCGTTTATGTTCTGCACGCCGAAGGCGTTCGGCGGATGATTCCACGCGACTGGACCGGAGCCCGCGCGGATCACGGTGTTGCCCGCAGCTTGGCCGCCCGATGTGGGGTCGCCGTTATCGTTGACACCCCATTCGTCTATCGCATTGTACGCGCGACCGTAGCTATTGTTTCCACGCGGAAAGCGCGATGCGGCACGGCGCTGCAAGGCGAGCGCGGCATACATTGCATTGGTGGCAACGCAAAAGCCTGCCCCGGTGTTGCGCGCCAGCGTGACGGCCTGATCGTGGTTGATGCTGACACGCGGGACATGGCCCGCCTGACTGACCATTTCGCCGTCGACCTCAGCAGCTTGGTGGACGCCGATCAGGATTTCGTCCTTTTCCACGCCGCTCACAACAAAGGCTGGGTGAACGCCTGTTCCAAGGCTGGCGTCAAGGGTTTCGACGTTGAATTTGCGCAGCCGGTAGAAATAACTCGGCTGCCCTTTGGTGGTAAATCGAACGGTCATCTGACCGTTTGACATAGTTTCGATCTGGCGCTGCAGGTCGGCTTGTATTGCGGTGCTCATGCGGCGGGCTCCTCGTGTTCAGATGGTGCAGTTTCAGCGGCAATGAACACGCTGTAGATCAGCGCATAAAGTTCGCCCTGCGTGATGGTCTGGCCGGTTGCCTCGCCGGTTTCAGGGTCGAGAACAGGTACCGAAAACGACGGATCAAACGCAATTTCGCGTGGCGACATAGGTTGGCGGACGACTGCCCCCCCATCGATGCCAATCACGCTTTCGCGATGAAAGGTAACACTAGGCGCAGCTCCGAGCCGATTGTCGATGATTACCTGCGAGCAGCGAATATAGGATTCGCCTGCAATAGGCTTGTGGTCCAGTTTGTAACTCATGTCGTCATGCCTCCGTGACGGTTCCGTAGACTGTCAGGCCGGATGCGGTGATGCGCGCGACTTCCGACCCGGCGATTGCGATGGAAAGTGTGTTTGCGGCGGACGAATAGACGCCGACGGTTCCGATATGGAGTGCCGGATCGGCCAGAGTCCCGCCCTTAAGTGCAATTTGACCCCCGTTCACCTGGTCCGCCAGCTGGCCGAGGATAGACAGAGTTTCCAATGTAGTGAGCAGGGTGTAAACGTCGCCCTCTTGGGCAGTGCTAAGTCGCTCCACCTCCTCGTTCACCTGGCCCAAAATGGCCGAAAGTGTGCCAATCCCGCCAACCAAACCTTCGACCGACGCTTCTGCGTCCGCCGCGCTGGAAAGCGCGGCGGCTTCCGCGGTCGCTGCGCCCGCCTGGGCAGTCGCGGCCGCGCTGGCGCTGGCTGCCGCCGCCGTGGCGCTCGTAGAGGCAGCCTGGGCATCTTGCCCGGTGGCAACCCGATCGGCTGCTGTTTGATCGCGATGCGCGGCGGTGGTGGTTGCATCAGCGGCCGTTGCGTCGGCAAAGCCTTCGGCGGCGATGGCGCTGGCGCTGGCGGCCTGTTCGCTGGCAAGCGCAGCGGCCGCTGATGCTGCGCCGGAAGCCTCGCTCTGAGATGCCGCTGAGGCGCTGACCGCTGCAGAGCTTGCGCTGGTCGCTGCCGACATTGCGCTTGCTCCTGCCGCCGCTTCATTGGCGTTGGCGCTTTGGCGTGATGTCTCCGCGGCGGCCGCACTTGATGCGGCGCTTGACGCGCTCACGGAAGCCTGCGATGCGCTCGCGCTTGCCGCCTCTTTGTAGGTATTCGCCGCGACGGCTGAGCCTGCAGCTGCTGTGGCGCTGTCTGCGGCGGCGGTTGCGGAGGACCCTGCTGCGGATTCGCTGTTGGCCGCCGCGGTGGCTGACGCCGCTACTCCTGCTTCCGAAGCGGCGGCCGCGGCCCGGCTTGCGGCAGCAGCACTGGCGCTCAATTCTGCCGATGCCGCCGATCCCGCTGCCTCTTGGCTCGATGTTGCTGCGGAGGCCGCAGACGCCGACGCCTGCGACGCTTTGGTTTCTGCGCCAGATTCTGCCAAGGCTGACGCGCTCGCCGATGCCTGTGATGCGTCAGCGCTTAATGCGGCGGCTTGGCTGAAGCCTTCTGCAGAGGTTGCGGCGGTTTCTGCGGCCGTTTGAGCCGCCGCAGCCCCAGACTGTGCCGCCTGTGCCTGCGCAAGCACGCTGGCGGTAACTGGTGGATACTGATCGATCAGTTCAGCAAGATCGGCATTCGCCGAGTCGGGAACACCAACTACAAATTTGACTGTTCGATCTCCTGCGTCAGCCGAGGCAACGTAGCGGCCAGGATAAAGCGCAACTGCGATCAGGCCTTGCTGGTCGGATGTCGCCGAGGCCTCGAGGGGGAGTATTACTGCGCTATCTTGGGCTTTAACAGTGGAGCTTTCGCGGCGGAACATCACGGCGGTGCTTGCCAATATGCTGCCATTGGGGTCGCGTAGAGTGCCGGTAATGTTACAAACTGGCATTTATTGTCTCCGTGTTCTCACTGCGGCCCGGCTATCCGGGCGCTTGTTTCGATTTTGCCGTTCGGGCCGTTAGGCTGAGCGCCAGTGTTAAATTGTCAGCGCGGCGAGATCGCCGCGGCGATGCGCGCCTTGAAGCGGGTCACGATCTCGGCAATCGCCTCGATCCTGGAATTCGCGGCGCTCAGCGCCTCGTCGTAATCGACCACCAGTAGGCCGAGGTCACGCAACGTCCGGGCGTCGCGCGCAGGTGCCGGAACCGGCGCCAGCAACTCATTCGGAATTGGCGGGCTGATCAGCTGCGTTTGCCCCGGCCCGCAGGCCGACAAGAACATCAAGCAGCCAATCAGGCAGGTCAGCGTCTTCGCCATCGCGCAAGATCCCCTCTCGCAATTGATCGTATTCGCGCGCCTTGGCCTCGACCCGCGCGGCGCGGGCATCGGCCACCGCCGCCGCGTCGCGCGCCAGTTCGCGGTCAAGCTGCAGCGCGGCGACATTGGCGCGCGAGGCGGCAACCTCGTCGCGCAGGCGGTCGTTCCGGGCCAGCGACAGCCAGAGCGCGGCAATCAGCGCCAGCACCCCGGCACAGGCCGCCCCGACAAGGTAAAGCCGCATCAGGACTCATCGCCCGGCGGCGGCGACTCGGCCAGCGCCTCGAACGCCTGGCCGGATGCGACAAGGCAGGTCAGCCCGTGAACATTCGTCACCGTGATCGTCCACGTCCCGGTGTCGCGAGAGGCGAACAGCTCGACAACCGCGCCCTCCCCGCCCAGCCCGATGGCCTGACGCGACTCGCCGTAGCCATCGGCCAGCCGCTCGATCACCACGGCGCGCGGCGCGCAGTTGCGGTGCTGCTGCGCCAGGACCGGCGCAGCGAACAGGGCGGCAAGCGCCGCCAGTGCAATCATTGATTTCACGATCTGCCCCTTTTCGGGTTGCCGCGCGGTTCGACGCTCGCGGGCGCGCGGGAGGCCCGCCTTTACGGCCCGCGACCCACCGGCGTGTCGGTGATCAGGCGCAGCCAGAAATTGCCAAGCTGGTTGACCAGCGTCAGACCGATCAGCGCGAAAGTCGCCTGTTCCGGCGTCAGCCCGATCTGCCCGACATATTCGACCAGAACCCCCGCGATCAGGACGATCATCGAAAGCCCGTTGAAAATCAGCGTGCGGTAACCTTTCAGCATGTCATGCCTCGTTTTCTGAAACCGGGATGCCCCCCGGCGTGACCTCGATACGCTGGCCGATCACGGCAAAACCGGCAGGCCAGCGGGCGGTGATGAATCGCGACTTGGCGATCCGGGTGACGGTGACGGCGTCCGACTGGTTGCCGCCCAGAATGTGAAAATGCGTGGCGTCCTCGGCGTGGTTGAACCCGACATGCCCCTGCCAGCCGCCCGGCGATCCGCGCCAGAACACCATGACCGACCCGAACACCGGGGCGCAGTTCTTGCCGAAGCCCGCCCAGTTGCGCGCGCCGAGCGGGTTCTCCGGCAGATGGATGTCCGGCTGCCACTTGCGCAGGCAGGTCGCCACGAAAGCGCCGCACCACGGGATCTCGCGCGGGTCGATCCACGCGACCGAACGGTCGAACCAGGCCCGCAGGCGCGAAGTGTCGCGCGCCTCGTGCAGGCCCCGGATCGCGCTGGCCTCAGCCATCCAGGGTATATGCCTGTCGGCGGCCGTGCGCTCAGCCGGTTTTAACGCCGCAAGCGTGATCGGGCCGACAAAGGCGCGGTCGCGCAGGCCAACCGAACGCTTGAACGCCCTGACGGCCGCGTCCGTGCGTGGCCCGCGCACTCCGTCGATTGGCCCCGGGTCGAACCCAAGCGCGCGCAGCCGGGACTGCACCCAGCGGTAGTCGATGCTCATGTCGTGGATCTCCGGACTGGCGCGGTGCTGCCAGCCTGCGGGTTACTTTCTAAGCGCCTGCTCGATGCTGTCGAGCTTGGCCACGACCGATTTCATCGTGTCGCGCAGTTCCTTGAACTCGCGATCGTGTGCCTCTTTCTGGGCCGCGGCGGTTGCTTTCAGCACAGCAATCTCGATTCCATGCATTTGGGTCTTGCCGTGCAGAAACCATACATACCCGGCCACCGGAGCAACGATCCATTTCATTATAGCGTCGAGAATTTCCATCGGTCGCCCTCAGTTCCAATTCGTTATATTGATCCACGACCCCGGTCTGCGCATCCGAAGCAGCGGCTGTATCGTCAGACTGGCGGCTCCGGCCACACGACGTCTCTCGGGTCAGTCAGCCCGTCCGGTAGATCACGGAGAGCTTGGCGGTACGTGGCCCACACCTGCGCGTCCACCGGAGCGTCTTGGACTTGGGTCCAGTCGCAGGCCGCCAGGCGCGTGTTGCGCTCAACCCTGATTTTGGCAAAGCCCTGCTCGAAGTCATACGGCTTCTCATATTGGACGAGCGTGTCGTCCGGGCCGACCTTCTGCGTGTCAGGGTCAATGACCACGTCCTCCTTGACCTCAAAGCAGGCCTGCCCAGGTTGCAGGTTTGCCTCCACGGCCTCCTCGGGCAGCGACATGATCGTCTCGATGAAGCCATTGTCATCCATGTCGTGATTTCCTTCCGGTGAACGGTTCTGCCTCGGATTGCCCTCGCTGCCCTGTGCGAACGGCCGACGCCCGACATGCGTCAAACCGGCGGCGCCCAGGCGGCACAGACGGTGTCGAACTCCGAGAGCGCGACATCGACCCCGGCCGGTACAGTCGCCGCGGCAATCGCGATCAGCGCGCCCTGCCGGATCGCCTCCAACTGCCCGCCGATCACTTTCCAGGACCTCGCCCTTGCCAGCCAGAGTCGTGCCAGAGCCTCGGCATCCGGGGCGGTGATGCCGATCTCGGCGACGAGGAAAGGGTATTCCTCGAGATCGGCAGGACGCTCGGCCATGTAGCGCGCGGCCTCGCCTGCCTTCTCGCGGTAGATCATCTCCTGTCCCGGCCTGTCCGTGATGAACTCAAGCCGCCGTTGCCCGATGATCCCGTTCACATGGGCGCTGGCACGCGCCTTGATCGCGGCCAGTTCCGCTTCCCGACTGGTCGCGCTCCGGGTCAGGGTGATCGCCATCAGATCATGATCCTCAAACTTGCCGGGAGGAAGTCGCCCGGCGCCTGCAGCTCTATCTCGTATGTGCCCGCATCCGGGAGCGAGACGGTTTCCGTCCAGCCCTCCGCATCGGCACTCAGCACCGCCATGCGCTCGCCTCCCGCGAGATCGAACAGCTCGATCACGGTTCCCTCGGGGACCGGCGGGATGGTGATCTCGCTTCCGTCCCAGGTTGGCTCTGGCGTGACCGGACGCGGCTGCAAGATGCCACCCACGCGCATCATGGTGCCGATCTCGCGATTGGCATTGCTCAGATGCAGTCCCACCTCGTCCGCGCCGGGCGCGAACACGGCTTTCGAGGGCAGAAGAACCACCAAGAGAGCGCCCGGTTGCGGTGATGCGCCGGAACGCAGCACCTGCACGCGCCGGACATGGTCATTGGCATCCAGTGTAACGAAGGTACTCATCTGGCAGGGTTGCTCCGCGCAATGAGGTGGGTGCGGCGAATGTTGTTCTGGCTCCACTGCGCCGCAGGCGCATTGAGGACCGCGTAGATTTCGAACTGGACGTCATCGAACTTGCCGATGAAGTCGTGAAAGAAGAACTTTTGCTGCCACACATCGGTTCCGTTTGCAGCGCTCTGGCCGATGACCGACCACGCCGACCATGTGGTTCCTGTCTTTGTGCGACGGCGCCACTGGAACAGGGACGATCGCACACCCGCCCCGTCGCCGCGATGCTCGCCGACAAGGCCGATCTTCCAGTATTGGTCGTAGTCTACCGGTCCGAGCGTGACGACGGCCATCTGCAGATTGCTGTCCGTCCCGACGATCCTGCCTGTCGTATCCGCGTCATAGGCGCCGACAGACACGGCACCGTCCACGATGTCGGAGCGATCAATGATGTTGTTGAACTCGGCATCACCGCCATTCCTGATCCGCCAGCCGGATACGCCTGCTGCAAAATTGCTCGACTTGATCTCATTGCCCGAAAAAATCGTCGCATCGCCAGCCAGCTCGATCTCGTCAGCGGTCAGGGTCACCTTCGAGGCCGAGGCACCGCCATTGGCCGCGCTCGTCGCGGCGATGATCTCCACCGAGCCAAGCGCGGCGCCCGCCTTGGCGCGCATCACGAAAGAGGCCAGCGCGTTGCCCTCAAGATCGGCCACAGCGCGCTGGTTCAACAGGGATGCGGCGTATGTGCTCAGTACCTGATAGTCGAACCGATGGATGCGCGCGTTGTGGTTCGTCTCACCATTCGCGTCGCCATCGACATTGCCGTAGAAGATGACGCGCAAATCATCGGTGGTTCCAGCCACGTAGTCCGCCGGTCGCTCAAGGACCGCGGTGACGCGCTGCACCTTGCCGTTGCGCGAGGTGATGGCGTCCTTGAGGTAAACTTTCCGGGTCGAGTAGGTCGACCCCCACCAGTTGACCACGATATGCGCCGAGCCCCATGTGCCCGAGATCATTTCAAACTCGAAATCGATCTCGACCGCCTCCACGTCAGAGGCGGCAAGCCCGCCGAGTGAGGTGTGGTTGATGATGATGTAGGGCAGCGATGCCGAGAGCGTCGAGCCGGTCGTGTATTCGATGCAGGGGCCGTTGCCGTACTTGTTGCCCGTCGCGACCCGCGCGATGGTGGAGCCGCTCCCGCCCAACATGTAGAACCCGGACGGGGTTGCCGTCGGGTTCGAACTGGGCTCGATGAACAGCGGGTTCTCGACGTCGCCACCGCCCGAAATGGACGCGGCGACATTGCGCGCGAACTCGGCGCCGGACCGAGCCGTTTCAGCACCATTCTTCGCCGTCTCAGCGGCGACCTTCGCGTTCACCGCGTTCGTTTCCGCGATCTGGGCGCCGGACCGGGCTGTGACGGCGTCGTTCTTCGCGGTAGCTGCCAGGTTCGCTTGCGTGGTCGCGGTAGAAGCGGAGCTGACCGCAGTATCCCGCGCGCTGGCGGCGCTGCTCGCCGACGCGCTCGCGGATGTCGCACTTGCCAGGGCCGCTTTGCTCTCGGTCACGTCCTCGACCAGCAGAGAAGAGCACTGGAAGAACCCCGTGCCGGTCATCTCGCTGCGAGTGTAAAAGCCCGCCCGCAGATAGGCCATGTCTGTCGAGGGCGTGAACTCGATCGAGTAATTGTTGAAGGCGAAGGTCACGTCGAACGATGTGAACCCATGCGCGGCGACATATCCGTAACTGGCGTCAAGCTCCCGGAAAAACAGCGAGATGTCGGGGCTGCCCGACACCGTACCGCCAAGGTCGCCGCGCACCGTCAACCTGTAGGTTCGACCGGCGACAGGTTTGATCAGACCGGCAGTCAAGAGATACCTTGTACCAGAGGACACCGATATCCGAGCAACACGTCCTTCGTTGGTTGAGTCCACAAAACTCCAGGCCGCGTCGACCGGAGCCGACCCTGGGGCTCCTGCAACAGTGCTAGTGAAATACCGTCCATCTTCCTGAAAATCGGACGGCAGCATCTGTATGGCGAGGTTTTCCGCCGAGAGGCTTGCAGCGACGGCGAGATCGCGCGCGGAGACAGCCGTGGCGCTGGCGCTGTCGGCCCCGCTTTTGGCAGTGGCCGCGTCGGTGGCGGAGTTCGAGGCGTCTGCCGCATAAGCCTGAGCGCTGTTGCGTGCTGTGGCTGCGAGGTTGGCCTGCGTGGTAGCCGTGGACGCCGATCCGGCCGCATTGGTGGCGGAGGTCGCTGCGCTGGTCGCTGACACCTGCGCCTGCGCGCGCGCCGTGTCGGCGTTGACCCTTGATGTCTCTGCCGCGCTCGCGCTTGCACCAGCTGCCGTTTCGCTGGCCGAAGCGGCCGAGGCGCTTGTGGCTGCCGCCGTGGCCGAACCGAACGCTGCCTCCTCCGCGAGCATGCCGTCGACCAGCGCGGTGATGTTGCGCAGCTCGATGTCGCCAACCCGCAGGATGCCGTTCGTCGTGGTGCCGCCCGTGTAGTTCTGCCGAAGATGGGGGTAGAACCTGTTCCCTCCGTCAGCGGTGGCGCTGAAGGTCACCAACACCACGCCTGAAGGAAGCGCTGGCATCGATGCCGCGGTCCGGCGAGAGAACCAGACCTCGCGCTCGATGAGCCCATCGCTCACGCGCGCCACTTGGCCGCCGTCCTGAACATTCGCAGCCAAGACCGACGTGCCCACTTGGACGGTGCCGCCGACCCGATACTGGACACCTGGCGCGCCGCCCGCATCGGGCGCCACGTTTCCGTCGCTCACTACCTTGAAGCGCACCCGCACGGAATAGACCGCGGTGTCGTTCCAATCGTAAGGCCATGCCTGCCCGATCGTCGTGTTGCTGCCGTCCGGGAACTCGAACGCCTCCCCGAACTCCGCATCACCTGTCACAAAATCCGCAACGGCAGCACCGGGCTTCAGGATGTCGGATACGGCGTCAACGCTCTGCCGCGTCCATTGTGCCGCGGGCAGCGCGAGGATCGAAGGGCCAGCCAGCGCAGCCGTGCGGGCCGCCTCAGCCGCCGATGTGGAGGCGATAATCGCTTGCCCCTCGGATACGCTGGCGCTGGCCCCAGCCGTATTGGCCGAGGTCTGCGCCGAGGATGCCGATCCCGACGCCGCAGTCGCGCTATTGCCCGCATTGGTGGCGGACGTCTGTGCGTTGTCGCGTGCATTCTGGGCAGCGTCGCGCGCCGTCTCAGACGCCAACCGTGCGGCATCGCTGTCCAGCGCCGCCTGCGCCGCATCCAGCCCGGCCTGCTGCGCTGCCGCAGCGTCCACCTGCAGGTCGACCAGCGTGCCCGCGAACCCCGCGGAGATCGCGTTGAAGTCGACCACCGCCTGGTTGACGCTGGCCGGGATGTCGCTTTCTGCCAGCCGCACGTCCGCGGTCGTCGCGCTGGCCCACGCGGTCCAGACGGATCCTTCGCGCGCCCTGATCTTTGCGCGCGCCTGGTATGTGGTGCTTGGCAAAATGCCTTCTGTCACCCACAGGAAACCGCTTGTAGGGTCATCGATGACGCCCTCTGCAACAGTCTGCACGCCGTGGATTTGCACCTGCCAGCGAATGCTGTCGCGATCGCGCACACCGGCGGTGGACCAGGACAGCTTGACAGCAGGGCGGCGTTCAGCGTTTGCGCCATCCCGTATCGATCCCGCTTCGACGGCAAAACCGGTCACCGTGCGCGGCGCTGGAACGGTCACCGCTGTCGGCGGGTGATAGACGTCGATTTCGTCGCTCGCGGGCGTCCAGTTGAAATCCGTTGCGTCACGCTCGCGGATCGACAGCGACTGCAGGCAGGTCACAAGGTCGTCCGACGCCTCGGCAACCTCGAACACCTTGGCGGTGTAGCCTTCTTCCGCACTGGTCCAGGCGATCGAGTCAAGAGGTTCGATCACGGCCGCGTCCGGCGGCAGGGTCAGCCCATGACGCCGGAAACGCCGTTCGTCCTTGAGCCAGGCGCGCATCAATCGTTGCACCTGCGTGTCGGAATAGACCGCGTTCAGTTCGACCGAGGCGACCAGCTCGCGCCCCCCGTCTTCTGCCACTGCGTCCGTGTCATAGCGCGGCGGCGCATCGCGGCTTTCCCACAGGGCGTCCGGCGCCGGGTGCGTGGCGTGGATGCCATTGTGAACCTGATCGAGGCCGGGATAGGGTACCAGAGATTGATCGGCATCGGCGACCACGTCGTCATCGGTGAAGAAAAACACCGGCAGCCCCGGACCGCCGACGCGGATCTTGTAGACGCCGCCGATCTCGGCAATCTCGCCAGAGCATGCTTTCAGCAGCTCTTCGATGACCGACGCGGGTGATTGATCGACTGACACCTCCAGCCCGGCCCTGTAGCGCGGCTCGGTTCCGCCGGCCTTCAGCGTGACCGGTGCGTCGCACGCATTCATTGCCGTGAACCAGACATCGAGCGGCAGGTCGTCAGCTTGCGCGCGCCCGCCCCAGACCGAGCCGTCTGGCAAGGCGATGCCGCGCAGGATGTTGTAGATCATCACTGCCGGGTTGTCGGTCTGCGCCCAGGTCGCAGGGTCATTCCAGCGCTGCGTGCCAGTTCCGCTGACCGAACCATCGGCGCGCGGGTCGTAAAGCGGCACGCCGTCGACCTCGAAGCGCACGCCGGGCAGCTGGTTAAACAGCTTCCGATTGTACCGAAATGTCACCACGGCATAGGTCAGGCCGGTCCCGATCATGTCGGCCGACCAGGGTCGATCGGGGTGATCGGCATAGTTGGCGATCATGTATGCATCGGCGGCAACCTGCGAGCCGTCATGCCAGGTCAGGAAGAAATGCGGCACATCGAGGCCGACGCCCGGGACATCTTCGAGCAGGCCTTCATAATCGTGATCCCCCGCAGACGCCTGCAGGCCCTCGACATATTCCCCGGCAACGATCGCGCGAGAGAGGGTCACGCCCGGAAGATCGGAAATGCTCAAGACATAGGTCAGGAATTCGTTGGGCACGCCGCCGCTGTTCGGGTGCGAATAGGGCGGCGCGTCCATATGCCCGGCAGTTGCGTAGCGGCCCAGAATAAAGCTTTGCGCCGTGGTTCCGCCGGTTGTGGTCGCTTCTGTCTTGATGCCTCCGCGCCGTTGCTCCGGCGATTTCTGCAACGCAGTTGCCAGTGCGGACAAGGCAAGGCTGAACCCGATGCGCACCGCGAACAGGGCAGTTGCTGACAGTCCGCTTACCCAGGCGTTGAACGCAGCAAAAGCCTGGACAAAGGGCCCGGCCTCCGCAGCTGTTGCGAGGGCGATGGCCAGAGCCGAAAGAAGGATAACCCGCATCATACCGAAAACGCCCTTTGCGCGTGCAGCCGGGACACAATCGACAGCCCTGCAGGTGACAGCGCGTAGATACCAGCGCCCTGCACGATGCCGAGCGCTGCGCCGCGTCGATCCGCTGGCAGCACGGCGATGTCGCCGGTTTGCGCGTAAGCAGGCGGCGTTTCCGGGAACAGCGAGGCGACGACAGCGACATGATCGGCCCAGCCCTGTTCCTTCAACAGCGCGTTGCCGGCCTTCAGGCTTTTGTATTTGCCGCGCCAGAGCGCAGCGTGATCTTGCCCTGTCATGGCCTCGACCGCGCCCGCTGCAAACAGGGCGCAGTCAAGGCGCCCGGCGCGAAACGGCCTGCCCGCCACATCAGCGAGATAGGCGCCAAGGCGCGCCTGCCAATCCGGGTGCCGCTCGATCGCGGTGGTGTGTTCAGCGTGGTTCATTTGTTTCTTGCGATGTTACAGGTGCTTCCGGAGCGGGATCCGCAGGGGCTGCAGCCTTCAGCTCGCCCCAGTAGACCGGCACCGATCCGGAAATGTCGCCATAACGGCGAAAGCGATCACCAGCGCGGCGTTTCTGGCTGTCATCTGATTTCTTGAGGCCGAGCGTTCGCGTCAGCGTGCGTGTCTCAGACGCGATATCCAGAACCGCGGCCGGCGCACCCCCATCGGCCGCGCGCGGAAAGTCGATCGAGTTGATCATCCCAAGAAAAACGCGATGCGGCGCCCCGACCAGCTCGCGGGTTTCCGCGTTGAACAGCGCACGATGCACCGCCACGGGAGCAAAGCGGGTCTCGAATTGCTTGACCAGCGCCTCGACCTCCGGCGCCACCGCTGACAGGCCGATCTGGTGGATCCGGACGGCAAGCCCCATGCCGGATGTGGTGGCCTCGGTTTGCAGGAAAGCCCCGGCGCCCTGGTAGGTGCGCGCCTCCCCATCAATCGAAATCGTGATGTCGTCCTCGCCGGACCACAATCCCATTGCTTCGACCGCTTGCGTTGCGCGGTTGCGCGCGCTGATCCAGATCAGGCGGTGCGCCACAAGGCCGCCGCGCGCGGCCAGAAGCGCCAGTGTGCCAGCGTCAAAGATCCTCATGATCAGACCCTCAGCGACTGACGCCAGGCGAAGCTTAGCCCGCTGGTCACGTTGTTGCGGGTGGACCCGTAGGACACCGAGCCGGGCAACATGACCGCGACACAATGGGCGCGCGACATCGAGACTGCCGCGCCCATCAGCGCGCCGGTGCGGATCTGGGGCACCACGGTGATGAACTGTGTCGTCTCGCCGCTTGCATCGGCCGTGCGCCCCTGCGCGACCTGGTGCAAGGCGCGGCGCGCGCCGGAGCCGGGGTTGTAATCGAACGCCAGAAAATCGCCGGGCGTGATCGTGAAGTCAGCCGGAAGCCCGGACAGCCGCAGTCGCGCGGGATCTGTGCCGTGCAGCTCGGCGATAACCGGGCTGGCCGATGCGATCGCAGTGCCCAGAGGATCCACAGCCGGGCCAATCTGGTTTTTCTTGAAGGCGTGGAATTTTCGGCCGGGCACTTCCAACGCGGCGATCAGCGCCTGCGCCTCCGCCGCCGTGCGCGCGCGCATCGGCGCCAGGCTGACCCGCCCTTCCCACAAGGCCGGCGCAATTTCTGCGGACAGCATTTCACCGCCACGCAGGCCGGTGACCTGCGCCTTGCGCGCCAGCTGAAACTGCACGTCCTGCACAGGCAGCATGTCGAGGAAATCCGAGCCGCTCAAAGGAAAGGTCAGCGCCATCAGCGAAGCCTCCGCGGATCGCTGTTGATCTTGCGCACCGAGCCCGGCAGCACGGTGCGGTCATATTCCTTCAGCCCGCGCGCCACGCCGGTCTGAACCATCTGCTCGATTTCCGTATTGCCGCGGGCGCCGGTGACGTCGATTGAAATTTGTACCGACTGCGCGCTGGAACGGGCGGAGATTTTCTGGCCGCGCGTGTGATCGATCACCGTCTCGTTAGGGTGCACCATGGCCAGCTGACCGCCTTTGCCATCGAGGCCGCCAACGCGCGGCCCGGCGCCGGTATAGCCGCCGCCATCGAAGGAAAGGAGCGTGCCCAGCCCGTCGAACAGGCCAACATTGCGCAACACCGAGCCGAAGGCGGCGTTGGCGAATTGCCCCGCCAGATTTGACAGCAGATTGGACACCGCGTCGGAGGCGGATTGCGCGCCGGTCACGATGTCGGCGAAGGCGCGGGCAGTAGAGGCGCGCAAGCTGTCCGCCGCGCCCCTTGCCGCCTCGAAACGATTTTCTACCGCGCCAAGGGCCGCTTGATATTCATCGCTGGACAGTACGCCCGCACGGTACATCGCTTCGATCTGGGCCAGTGTGCCCTTGTATGTGTCACCTGCCGCCGCACTGTCGCCAAAGGCTGATTTGATGCGCGCCATGACCTCCGCATAATTGCTCAGATCAGGAACCGCGGCCTTAGCCGCAGATCCGGCGCCGGATAACGCGTTTTTCTTGCCGGGCTCAATTGGCGCAATAAAGTCGCCGACCTCGACCCGCCCCCCGCCGGAGGCGCCGATCGCGGACTCCAGCGTTGCCACGTTCTGCCCCGTGCGCTCGATCTGTTTTTGCAGATCATCATTGACTTTGAGCAATTCCTGGCGCCGCGTGATCAGGTCCACAAGAGCCGCTTGCTGGCGCTCATAGCTTTCCGAGCGCGTTATGGATTGCATTACGACTTCTTCGGAGCCAAGGCCGCGCAGCGCGTCCTGCGCCGTGTTGATCTGGGTCGTCAGGTTAGACCATTCCTCGGACTCAATAACCCCGGCGCGCGTTTCTGCCGCTTTTGCTTTGGCGTTTTCATATCGCGCCCGGGCTTCTTGAAGTTTAACCCGCGCAGCCTCCTGGCTCATCACGATGCCTTTGTTCAAGGCGGAATTCAGGATTTGCGATTGCTCGATCTCGTCGGCCATCGCCAGCACGACATTTTCAGAGGCAAGTTGCAGATCAGATTGGGGGCGAATGAATTTCTGCACCGCATCGATGCCCGAATTCAGGGCGCGCGCCACATCGGCAACCGCTGTTGCAGCGCCGACCAAAAGCGGCGCGAGATCGATCAACGCGCTGTTCAGCTGCGCAGAGATTACCCGCCCCATGAGATCGAGCTGCGTTTGTGCGTCTTCGGCACCCCGGATCATTTGTTCATCGAGGATGATGCCAAGATCGCGCGCTTCTTGGCGCATGCGCTGCATGCCGTCGGAGCCTTGACGCAAAAGGTTGACCATAGCCACCCCTTCCCGCCCGAACAGCGCGGCAGCCGCGGCCGCGCGCTCCGTCGGCTCGGACATCTCAGCCAGGCGATCGGCAACCACTGACAGGGCGTTGTCGAGCCCCATCGTTGCCAGTTCGGACGCCTCGAGGCCAAGGCCCTTGATCGTCTTTGCCGCTGCCCCTGCCCCTTGCGCGGCCTCGCCCAGGCGCTTTGAAAACCGCTCCATCGAGCTGTCTAGCGATTCCTGCGAAACGCCCGCGCTTTCCGCCACCGTGCGCAGTTCCTGCAGGGCGTCGGTGGACAGTCCGATCTTGTCGGCCGTCTTGCCAATGTCATCGAGCGCAGAAATGGTTTTCTGCAGGCGCGCGACAACTGCGCCGGCGCTCAGCGCCGCCATCACGGGCGCGAAGCGCTTTACCGCAAACCCAAGTGCGTCAAAGCTGCGCGAGGCTTGAGACAGGTTGCGCTGCGACTCGCGCGCAAAACGCTCGACGCGCCTCTGGTTGCGCTCCATGGCCCGCGCAAACTCGCGGTCGCGAGCAGCGAGGATGATGTTCAGGCGCTCAAAGTCAGTGCTCATCCATACCGTTCCACAAGGTCGCGAACCTCGGCGCGGCTGGGCGCGCGCGCCCCTGGCCGTCCAGCGTTGTTTTTCTCATTCAGCCCGCGCACGACGAGCAGCCAATCACGCGGAATCATAGTCCGCACCTGGTCTGGCAGGATGTCTGCCCCCGCTGCAGAGCGGATGATCGCCCGCACATCCCAGGCAGTTACTTTTTTTCAGGGCCGCCCGCCTCCGCGGGATCCTCAGTTTCCATTGAGGCATCGGGCAGGAACGCCACTCCGATCAGGCCCGAGGCGATCGCGAACAGGCGCAGATTGTCGCCCGGGCCCATGTCGGCGATCAGGCGATCGGCCTCAGCGTCTTTCATGCCACCGCCCACGAGGCCAAGCGCAACCAGATCGCGCACCGCGCGCGCGCTTGGCTTTGCCCCACGGCCGAAAAACCCGTCCCAGAGCGCAAAGATTCCCCCGTGGCGATCCTCGAAACGCTCGATCTCGGCATTCCGCAGGATCAGGACGCGCGGTTTCCCGGCCAATTCCTCAGCCAGGCCACCGCGCGGCGCATCAAGCGCTATGCCCATCACGCGGCCGTGAAGGTGACCGCACTAACGCTGTCGAGCGAAATCGAGCCGGTGACCTTGCCATCGTCACCAAACTCCAGCGAAGTGATCGCAAAGGTGCCCGCGAAGGTGCCGACATCGGGCAGAACGATCTCGAAACTGTCCGTTGCACCGTCGCCCATCGCTTGCGTGATCGCGCGCGTTTCCGCTGCGTCATCGACCAGCGTGAAATCACCCGACACGGACACCGACTTGACGCCATCGAGGCTATCGGCCCACATGACGCCTTCCGGCGTCGAGGCATCCGGCGTCGTGGTGTCGATGCGCTCGTTGTTGATCGTCAGGCTCTTGCTTGTCAGCCCGGCGAAGGCGTTGAACCCCGCAGCGCCATCGCTGATTTTCAGCAGAAACGCGCGGCCCTTTTGTTTAGCCATGATCGGCCCTCCTTTGTCGTGCTATGCACAGGGTTGAGCGCGCGACGCGCGCACTGTTGCAGCCTGCCCTGTTCAGGCGTCCAGGCTGATTTCCAAAGCCAGCCGGCCCTCGTAGGTGGCCCCATCGGCCTGTCGCTCGACGGTCCATGTCTGAACCTCGATCTCGACAAGCGAAAATCCCGCGACCGAAACCGATCCCGTCGCACGATGCAGGGCGGTCTCGATCGCCTCGCAGATCCGCGCAGCCTCGATCCGCCCGGCAATCGGGCGCGAGTGCACGTCAAGCCCCATCTGGACGATGGCGGAGCGCGTCAGGTCCGTGTCGTCCGGCAGCACCTCGATGCGCCCGAATCGCACATATGGAAAAACTATCCCTTCGGCGGGCTCGTCGACCACCCGGTTGCCGATCAGGGCGGCAACGCCTGCATCTGCAATCAACGCGGCGCGCACAGCTGCCATAGACGCCGTGAAATAACTGTCGCTCATTTCGCAGCGACTTCCTTGGCCGCCTTGCGGATCGCGCGCAAAATGCGGTTGCGGTTTTTCTTGCCGATAAACGCGCGTGTGCGGCGCACGAAATGATACCCTTCGGTCGTGCCGCGATCTCCGCGCTTGCGCCCGTGCTCGATAGAGTAGGCCCGATCCTTTTCGGCGCGGGGCGCCGCGCTGTCGATCACGACCACCTCGCCGACGAGGCCGTTTTCCTTGTATTCCGTAGTGATCTGCGCGCGGGTGCGCCCCGTGGTGTCCGGCGCAAGCGTGCGCGCCACGCGTGCCGCCTCTTCCGTGGATTGCGCAATCGCCTTTACGACATGTCTGCGCTGCGCGTCAGGCAGCTGGCCGAGCTTGCGGACCAGCTTGTTGGCGCCTTGGATTTTCATTGTACCGCCCGCCCGCGCTCAAGCGTCACCTCGATCAGGGTCCGCGTGCCGTCCGGATCGATCGGTGACGACACGATTGCCCATGTCGCGCCGCGTGCCAGAACACGGTCATTGGCTTCGATGGCAAGCGATGCAGGCGAGCGACGCAAGCGCAGCGTTGCCGTGGCTGGCGCCTCGATGCGACCGGCAGCGACACGCTCGCGCCCGGGCGTTTCCCGCAGATCGCCCCAGAACTGACCTCCCCCCGACAGATCCGCCCAGGTTGGCGCGCTAGCGTTGCCGTAGGCGTCAAGATCCCCGCCCGATTGCCGTTGCACGAGAATGCGATCGCTGAACCTGTGCGCCCTTGGCATCACGCGACCCTGCGCAGAAATCTGTCGTGCGTCACAGCGCCGATCCGATCGGCCGGATGCGGTAGAGATGCATCAGGTCATGGCATGCGGCGCGCGTGTCGGTCCCGTCGAAGATCCACTCTGCGTAGAGCTTGACCGCGTTCAACAATGGCTCCGGCGGCGCTGCATAACCGACATTGTAGCTGATCGAGGCCGGCCACCCGTCGCTTGTCGTGATCGGCCAATCGCTGGCAGGCACTAGGCGCGCCGGGCTGTCGCCGACAACCGTAACGCCTTCGACAGCCACGCCGTCAACCGTCAGGCTGGTCAGGCTGTTGACGACGCCGCCCGGCACGGCAACCGGCAGGGCGCCTTCGGGCAATCGTTGCAGTTGCAGCGTCGCGGCGCGCGGTGACAGAACGCGTTGCGTCCATTTCTCCACGTAAGCCGTTCCCATCAGGCCAAGCGATGCAATGCGGTCGTCCTGATCGGTGTCGTCCACGCGCAGATGTGCTTTCAGATCAGACAGCTCGACAACAGACTGCGTCGGGCCCGGAATTGACGCGATGCGCACCGATCAATCCCTGTCGTCGACCATTTCGGCAGCGCCGAGCGTGCAAAGGCGCTCGGCCTCTTCGCTGTCCAGCTCGATGATCTGGCCCGGCGACCAGGCCTCGTTTTCGCCGGAGTAGATGCAGGACAGGCGCACCGCCACGGTTTTCGTCTTCTTGGCTCGCGTCATGAGGCGCTCCTCGACGTTGTGCTAGGTTTGAAAAAAGGGGCCGGGCGCGCCCGGCCCCTCGCCGTCATCAGGACGCCGCGTTGACGAACACGCGCACCTTGTTGGCGTCGATCAGATTGCCGCCGGAGCGCATCCACGCGAGGAACCCGACCTGGCCTTTCTTGGTGAAGGCGCTGTCGGTGAAACGGAACATTTCCACAGCCATGACGTCGCGAATGTAGTAACCCGACATGTCGCCGAAGAGGATCGACTTTGCGCTTGCGGCCATGTTGGCCACGTCCTGGTTTATGATGATCGGCGCGCCCAGCAGGCGATCCGGTTCACCGCCCGGCACGCCGGCCTCATAGCCGGGCACGAAGATCGGACGGCTCTGGCTGTCCTTGATCTTGCGCAGCTCCCGCATTGTGGTGTCGTTGAACATCCACGCGGCGCTTCTGCGATAGGACGGATCCACCGAGTGCTGCAGGTTGACCAGGCTGTCATAGGTGACGGCGGTGACCTGCGAGGTACTGTTCGCCGCGGTCACGCCCACCGTTGCGCCTGTCACGATCCCGCGCGGCTGCGATATGCCGGTGCCGGTCGTGAACAGCTCGTTGGTGACGCGGCCGAGGCGATCCACCAGGCGGCCACGCACGAACGCCTCGATGTCGACATTGCTGTCCTGCAGCAGTTCGATCGGGACGGTCACGACCTTGGAGCTGAACTTGTAGACCGGCAGGCCAACCGTGCCGAAGGCGATGTCCTCATCGGTGGCCGAAGCGTTTTCCTCGACGATTTCGCCTTTTTCGGCAGTGCCGTTCGAGGTCGGGAAGGACAAAAGTCCGTAACCGGTTGTCGCAATCACCGTCGCCGCCTGGCGCATGCCGCCATAGGCCTTCAGCGCATCGATGACCGAGGTGGCGACTTCCGTGTCAACGGTAAAGCCGCCTTCCGAACCGGTGCCAGTCGACATCGTGTTGCGGATGTGGCCCCAGTCTTCCTCGTTCAACGCCTTGTCGCCGCCTTTGAGCCACTTCGCGTAGATTGCAAGGCCCTTGTCGCCGCTGTCGCGGCTGGTGCGTTCGGAGGCCTCGACAATCATGTGCATCCGCGTTTCTTCGGCCAGCTTGGCATTGACCTCTTCGATGCGCTTGATCTGCGCGTCGATGCGATCGATTTCGGCGATGCCGGCGTCATAGACGGCTTGGTCGGTTTCCGTGTTCCAGTCGTTCTTGTTGACCAGCTCATGCAGATCTTTGGCTTTCGCCGCGCGCTGCTCGCGCAATGCCTGAATGGACATCACATTCTCCTTTCAGATGGTGCCGCAGGGGCGGCGTTGATCTGGCGCGGCGCGCTCAGATTCCCTTGAGGCGCAACGCAAGCTTGCGTTGTGCGCGTGCCTGACCTGCGCTGTCCTTTGCAGGCTGGGCTATTTCGTTGATTTCCGCCTGTTCCGGGGCGTCTGCCTCGTCCAGCACGTCCAGCTCATCCAAAATGGTCGCAGGGGCGGCGTCTTTTGTGCCCGGCTGATATGGCGCATTTTTGAACATCGACAGGTCCCAGCGGTAGTTTTGCTGGGTGCTCGAGCTTAGCACTTGGTCGGCCAGACCGATGTCGACGGCCTCGGACGCATCCAGCCAGGTCTCCGCAGCCATCATGCCGATCCAGTCGTGATCGTCTCCGGCCCGGCGCGCGTAGGTCGCGGCAATCTGCCCGTCTATCTTTTCCAAAAGCGCGGCGGTGGCCATCATGTCCTCGGCGTTGCCCATCGCAAACCCCCAGGCGCGATGGATCATCAGCATCGAGCCTTGCGACATCTGCACTTCGGCGGCCTCGGCGGCGATCACGGATGCGGCGGAGGCCGCAAGCGCATCGATGCGCGCCGTGATCTTGCCATCATACTCGCGCATCGCTGCAACGATTGCCTGCGCGCCGAAGACGGAGCCGCCGGGGCTGTTGATGCGCAACTGCACCGGCCCCGACATGCGCTCCAGCGCATCGATGATGTCTTCGGGCGCCGTCCCGCCGGACCACATTGCTTCTTCGCGATTGCTGGCAATCACGTCATAGAGGCGGATCGTATTGTCTTCGGCCCGGAAGGAACCCCGGCCCGCGTTATTCGTCAGGAGGCGCAGGTAAGGGTGCATTGGCTTCACCTTGATTTGCGGGAATGTGTGCCGCACGCGGCAGGTTGAGGAACTCGCGCACTTCTGGCAGCGACAAGAACGGTTGCTCGCCCGCGCGGCCGAGCGCCACGCGCAAGGACTCGTAGAGCGATTTGGTGTCGGCCCTCTCGAGCTCGCGGGTGTCGAACTCCGCAACGCGCGAGGCAGTGCGAAAAAACTTGCGGTTGATCTCGTTCGAGAACGCGTTGAGGTGCGAGCGCAGCGAGTACCGCACGAACCCCGCGCCCATGGCTTCCACCCCTGACCCCCAGCTGGTTGTCTTCTCGGTGTGGCCAATCATGAATGCGGGCACGCCGTAGATCCGCGCGATTTCCTCGACTTGGAACTTGCGGGTCTCAAGCAACTGCATGTCTTCCATCGGCATGGTCAGGGGCGCGATCGACAGACCTCCGTCGAGGATCATCGGGCGGCCAGCCTTGCTTGGGCCCTGATGCTCGGCAAGTGCTTCTCTCAGTCGGTCAAACTGCTCGTCGGTCAGCGCCTGGTCAGTGTGCAGAGCAAAGTCCGGGCGCGCCATGTTCTCCAGGAACCGCGACGAAAATTCCTGCGCATTAATCGCCAGGCGCGCTGGCAAGCGCAGCGCATGGCGCAGCGGCGACAACCCGTGCAGCCCGTTGAACCCAAGGCCCGGTATATGCAGCACGTCATCCTGATCGAGCGCGCGGATTTGTCGTGCCGCATCGTTTGGCCGCTCGATCGTGCGATCGGGGTGCACCTCGTAAACCAGGCGCCAGCCGTCAGGCGTTGTGATCGGCTTTACCCGATCCGGATGCAAAGGCACGATCCCGCGAATGGCGCCGTTCGGGGATCTGATGATCTCTGCATAGGCGTCACCATGCAGCATCCGCGACGCGACCAGGAACGTCCAGCCGGAGTCAGCCGTCCAGCGCGGCGAAAATTCTTCGTTCAGCGTCCACCAGAGGCTGTCGCCCGGCAAGCGTTCCTTGTCGCCGTCATTGGCCCGGCGGTAGACATGCATCGGCATTGCCGCAATTGCGCCGCTGACCAGAGACACCGAGGCATAGACCGCCGACACGCCAAGCGCCGCGCGCTCGCCGATGCCAGCATTGTTGCCCGTCAGCGCCTCCCAGACGCCGTCGCCGCGCCGGATTTCCGACGACGAGACAGTCGTGGAATTGCGGGCGCCGAACAGGGATAGAAGCTTGCCGAAAATGCTCATGCGAATCTCACGCGCGGCTCGCTGGTCATGGCCGCGTTGGGATTGCGGCTCATCAGGATAAACGCGTTCAGCAGCGCGACCAGCGGGTCGATCTTCGCCTTGCCCGCTGTTTCCTTGGTGATCATGACCGCCGATCCCCTCTGTTCCGTTTTGGCATTGCCGAGGACCCAATCCATAAGCGGCTGACCGCAATGCAGCAGCGTTCCATCTTTCAGTTTTCGTTCAACGCCCCAGATCGCCGGGGACAACCGCGCGCCCTGGTTGACCGCAACCATCTGGCCGTCTGTTGCTCCTCGACCTGCCAGCTCGTCGACTATCGCCGACACCCCGTAGGGATCGAGGCCGATCGCGTTGGCGTCGGGCAAAAGCTCTGCGATCAGCAGTTTCTCCACCACGTCAGCAACCCCAACGACATCACCGATCGGCTCGCTCTCATCGAGGATCGTCACATCGCCCTGGTGCGCGAAGTCCAAAAGCCTCGGTGCGATTTCCTTGCGTCGCTCCAGGACCTCGGGATGGGCCCAGGCATGTGCCCAATGCAGCCAGCGCTTGGTTGCGCGATCGCGGCCAATGACTGCGAGGCCAAGCAGGTCATCGAGACCGCCGCCATCGATGCCGACCACGGCCACCTCGGACCTTGCAACCAGCTCATCGAGGCCGGCGAAATCCCCTGCGGCCTTCGACCAGTATTGCGCACCGATCCAGTCACCGCCCAGGCCGACCCCGATCTGCACGTTGAAGTGCTGCGACGCCAGCAGCGCCAGCGCATTCGGCCCGTCTTCGATGGCGGCCGTCAGCTGGTCCGCCAGAAACTGCGGGTCGACGGATCGCCCGAGGTTCGGATTGACCATCGCCCAGGTCGCAGGATCCTGCCACTTGGTTTTCAGATCGGGCGGCAGCTCGTAGAGCACCGGCAGGATCGGCAGGTCGAGCTTGCCGTCACGCACCGCACGCGCGCGATCGAGCTCGGACTTGAACACCCCGGCGGGCGCATCCTTCGACTGGGTCGTGATCTGCATCAGGAACCCGTCCGGTCGAGACGCGAGCGCGCCGCGCAGCTCCACGAAAATCCCTTGCGCCCGACTGTTGCGCGCAAATTCGTGCGTCTCATCGATCAGGGTAAAGGTCGACTTCACCCCGGTGATCACATCGCCTTTGGCTGCCTTGACCGAAATCGTCGCCCGCGTGGGGCGAAAGATGATTTCGCGCAAGTGATCCTTGACGTGGAACAGCTTCTCAAGCTCTTCGTCCGCGCGGATGATCCCCCAGGCCTGTTTGAAGGCGATCTTCGCGATGTTGATTGTCGGCGCGATCAGCAGCAATTCCGCTTCGGGCCGCTCGTTCATCATGCAGGCGACGACGATGATTGCCGCGGCGATCGAGGACTTGCCGTTTTTTTTCGGGATCAGCAGGAAGAATTCCCGCAACGCCCGTCGCTTCGTTTCCGGGTCGTAGGCTCCGAAGATGGCGCGGACCAGGTCAAACACCCAATCGTCGCACACCTCGCCGTAAGTCGGGCGCCCAGGCAGATCCGGCACCCGGAGCCGCTTGAAAATGGTCAACGCCCGATCGGCTTCCGAGTCGAACAACGGCAGATCCGGGATCAGGCTCTGCTGGTTCTTGATGCGGCTCTGCCAGTTTGGCAAGGCTGTCGACCAGCCCGCGCGGCGCGGCTCAAACGACATCGCGCTAATGCTCGAAGCCTTTCAGGAGCGATGACCAGGTTCCGCTCGAGGCCGCTTCGCGCGCCTGCATCTCGGCCAGTTCCTTTTTGC
>NZ_CBFIIK010000016.1:0-34855 GCF_965662675.1 Roseicyclus sp.
TCCCGTTGCAAACGCCCGTCGCCTCGAGCATTTCGAGGTCGAAGTTCGTGCGTTGCTCAAGCCGCTGCGCCTCCAAAAGCTTGCCGTCGGCGACAAGCTGGTCGAGCCGCTGGCGCAGCTCGGTCTTGATGCCTTTGATCGCCTGCTGCATCGTCGGGCGCGGCGTGACATAGTGGGAATTGGCGTAGATGCGCACTTTCTCGAAGCTGTCGGTCTTGTGGCCGGTCAGCGGATCGAACTCGGTGATGCTTTCCAATTCCTCGCCAAAGAACGACAGCTTCCATGCGCGGTCGTCGAGGTGCGCGGGCCAGACCTCGAGGCTGTCGCCGCGCACCCGGAAACAGCCGCGCTGAAAGGCGGCATCGTTGCGGCGGTATTGCTGGGCCACCAGATCGCCGATCACCTTGCGCTGGTCATAGCTTTGACCGGCGAACAGGTCTTGGGTCATCGCGCCATAGGTCTCGACCGAGCCGATGCCGTAGATGCACGAGACCGAGGCGACGATAATCACATCATCACGTTCCAAAAGCGCGCGGGTGGCCGAGTGGCGCATCCGGTCGATCTGTTCGTTGATCTGGCTTTCCTTCTCGATATAGGTGTCCGAGCGGGCGACATAGGCCTCGGGCTGGTAGTAGTCGTAATAGCTGACGAAATATTCGACCGCATTGTCGGGGAAGAACCCTTTGAATTCACCGTAAAGCTGGGCGGCAAGTGTCTTGTTGGGTGCGAGGATGATCGCGGGGCGCTGTGTCTCTTCGATGATTTTGGCCATGGTAAAGGTCTTGCCGGTGCCTGTCGCGCCCAACAGCACCTGATCGCGTTCGCCTGCGTTCACGCCTTGGGATAGCTCGGCGATGGCCACCGGCTGATCACCTGCGGCGGTGAAATCTGTGCGCAAGACAAAGCGCTGCCCACCCTCGAGCTTTTGGCGCAGATGGCGCTGATCGACCGACAGGGCGGTGTCGGGCATCTGTTCAGGCGAGGTGTTGTGCATCGCTTAGGCCTCCGTGACCCAGATGAAATTGACCTGAAAGCGCCGCGGTTCAACCCTTGGCGCGGTATGAAGGGGCGGCTTGGATTTGGTTAACAAAGTCTTTCGAAATTCGCCTGCATTTTTACAACTTTAAGGAGAATATTTTGTTGTGAGATATGCACTTTTATCGTAAGTTGAGAAGGCAAGCAGCAGAAGTGGTTGCCGGTCGGCCTCGAACCACCCACCCACCCCTCGCTCCCTCGGGGTTGATCGGCAACTCTCTGTGCTATTGCCAATCGCCCCGTGATCCGATCCCTTCGCCCCGCGACAGCTTGGGTGTGGACAAGGCGGTCCGGCTTTTTCATATAGGCATCCGAGACAGTCAGCAAAAAGTTGGGCACATGCGCGCGCGTATCTACAAACCGGCCAAGACGGCCATGTCTTCGGGCACGGCGAAGACCCAGCAATGGGTATTGGAATTCGCGCCGCAATCCGCACGCGGCGTCGATCCGCTGATGGGCTGGACCTCGTCTTCGGATATGAACAGCCAAGTGCGCTTGTCCTTCGACACGGCCGAGGCCGCGCAAGATTACGCTAAGGCCCACGGGATCGAGGCTGTGGTTCTCAAACCCAAAGAGCGCAAACCCAACATCCGCCCCCGCGGCTATGGTGAGAATTTCGCCACTGACCGCAAGGGTGCCTGGACCCACTGAGGCCCGGGCGCCCTATGCGCCCTAATGATCCAAGATCTTGTCCATCGCGCCGGGCTTGTCGTGGAGCGCGAGCTTGTCGACCAAGGTTTCGGTTGCTGCATTCATCCCCTCGACAATGACACGCGCGCCCATACGGCGGAATTTCATGATCGCAAGGTCCAAGGCCTGTACGGCGCTGATATCCCAGATGTGGGCGGCGCTGACATCGATGATCACCTGCTCTGGGACATCGCGAAAATCGAAGGCGGCCATGAAATCCTCGACCGAGCCGAAAAAGATCTGACCCGTAAAGGTATAGCGGCGCTGTTTGCCATCGGCGCTTGTGGTGCTGGTGACACCGAAGAGTTGGGCAATCTTGCCGGCAAAGAAGATCCCCGAGAGCAGCACCCCGATCAGCACCCCGATGGCGAGGTTGTGGGTCCAGATCACGGTCGCGACCGTTGCCAGCATGACGATCGAGGATGAGCGCGGATGGCTGGCCAGATTGCCGATGGAGGCCCATGAGAATGTGCCGATCGACACCATGATCATGACCGCAACCAAGGCGGGCATAGGGATCAGCGAGACGAAATCGCCCAAGCCCACGACCAGGATCAACAAGAAAACACCCGCCGCAAAACATGACAGCCGCCCACGCCCGCCCGATTTCACATTGATCATCGATTGCCCGATCATCGCACAGCCCGCCATGCCGCCGATAAAGCCCGTGGCGGTGTTGGCAAGACCTTGGCCCACACATTCTTGATTGCGGTCCGATGGGGTGTCGGTCAGCTCGTCCACGATGTTTTGCGTCATCAGGCTTTCAAGCAACCCGACGACCGCGACCGCGACAGAATACGGAAAGATGATCGCCAGTGTTTCGAAATTCAGCGGGATATCGGGGATGAGGAACACCGGCAGCGTGTCGGGCAGCGCGCCCATATCGCCCACGGTGCGCACATCAAGGCCCATGGCCATGCTCACCGCCGACAAGATGATGATGGTCACGAGGGGCGAGGGGATCGCCTTGGTCACCAGCGGAAACAGGTAGATGATCGCAAGCCCCGCTGCGACCATCGCATAGGTCAGCAATCCGACATTGCGGGGGTCCAGTTCGGGCAGCTGTGCCATGAAGATCAAGATCGCCAGCGCGTTGACAAAGCCCGTCATCACCGATTTCGACACGAAGCGCATCACATAGCCAAGCCTCAGCACCCCCATCGCGATCTGCAAAAGCCCGGCCAGAACCGTGGCCGCCAAGAGATATTGCAGCCCGTGATCGCGGACCAAGGTGACCATCAAGACCGCCGTCGCCGCCGTCGCCGCAGATATCATGCCAGGCCGTCCGCCCGCGATGGCGGTGATCACGGCGATCGAGAAACTGGCGTAAAGTCCAACCTTGGGGTCAACGCCTGCGATGATCGAAAACGCGATCGCCTCGGGGATCAGCGCCAAGGCCACGACAAGCCCAGACAACAGATCACCACGGATATTGCCCAGCCACTGGGCGCGATAGGTGCTTAAAGAGATCATCAAGGTTTCCTGTCCGGTGACGCGGTGATCGGCGGCGTCCCCGTGTGCCAAGGCACATGTGTCAGTCGTTGTCCGGCGGATCGGCGGCCGGAAGAGCCACCCGGGTCTGGGCCCGGGTCCAAGCGTGATGGGCGCGGCGTAACGGGTTTGGCGCCGATATCCAACCCTTGAAGCGCCTGACACGGGCTTGACCCGGCACATGGCTTGGCGCGAAGTGCAGATTGTTCGGAATTTTTTGACATCGCCGTGTAGGAACCCGGATCGTGACCCCATTGTTCTATGCCCTCATCGCACCCGATGATCCGGCGCTTGCGGCGCTGATCGCCCGTCACGCCGCCCATAGCGCGGCGCATTACCCCAGCGACAGCAACCACAATGAAGATGGTGCCGCTCTCGCCGCGCAGGGCGCGGTCATGTTCGCCGGTCGTGGCGGGCCCGCCGGACCCGTGCTTGCGATGGGTGGCTACAAGCCGATCGGCCCAGACGCGGCCGAGATCAAATCGATGCATGTGGCCGAGGCCGCCCGAGGTCAGGGCGCGGGGGCGCATATTCTGGGCCTCATCCTCGCCCACGCCCACGCGGCCGGGCTGCGCCGTATCTCGCTGGAAACCGGTAGCCTGCCCGCCTCTGCCGCCGCGCGCCGCCTGTACGCACGCGCGGGTTTCGTCACCTGCCCGGCCTTCGGCACCTACCGGCCCGACCCCATGAGCATCTTCATGACCCGCACGCTTTGAGCGTGGACCGAGCCGCCCGGCTGGGTTATCCAGTGACCCAAGCGACCCCTTAGCTCAACTGGATAGAGCAGCTGACTTCTAATCAGCAGGTTGAGGGTTCGATTCCTTCAGGGGTCGCCATCGTTACCCAGCAGCATCCAGCCTGTCGTGATTGACTTGGTCCTCGGCCCTCGCCATCACAATATCACGAACCGCAAAGGGATCATGATGGGCCAAAATGGGATGATCTCGCTGTGGGATCAAACGGCGCAAGAGCGGCCAGCGGACGGTATGAACCTGCCCGCAACGGTCGATCTGGTCATCGTCGGCGGCGGCTACACCGGACTTTCCACGGCGTTGCATGCCGCCGAGGCGGGGCTTTCGGCCCATGTGATCGAGGCCCATGATATTGGCCATGGCGGATCGGGACGCAATGTGGGGCTTGTGAATGCCGGGGTCTGGATGCCACCCTCGGCGGTGCGCGCCACCCTTGGCCCCGATCATGGCCCCCGTTTCTTGCGCCGCTTCGCGGATGGACCAGCCTTGGTGTTCGACTTGATCGAGCGTCACCAGATCCGCTGTGAGGCGACGCGTACGGGCACGATCCATGCCGCACATGCGCCCGCGGGCCTGCGCGATCTGGAGGCGCGCTGGCGCGATTGGGCGCAAATGGGTGAGCCCGTCGATCTGCTCGGACCCGAAGCGATGGCGGAAAAGCTCGGAAGTCGGCGGTATCAGGGCGGGTTGCTCGACCATCGGGCAGGCACGGTGAACCCGATGGGCTATGTGCGCGGTCTGGCGCGCGCCGCGCGTGCCGCCGGAGCAGGGATCAGCACCGGGGTGCAGGTCACGGGGCTGGAACAGGCAGGGGGCGGTTGGCGGGTCAAGACGACGGCGGGGCCCGTGGCGGCCCGTGCCGTGGTCTTGGGCACCAACGCCTATACCGACACACTCTGGCCGGGGCTTTCGCGCAGCTTCACGCCGATCTGCTATTTCCAACTGGCCACGGTCGCCTTGGGCGAGCGCGTCGCGAAGATTTTGCCCGAGGGGCAGGGGGTCTGGGATACCGCGCCCGTCATGCGCTCGATCCGGCGCGACGCGATGGGGCGGCTTATCATCGGGTCGATGGGGCGTATCCACGGCGATGTGACGGGGGGGCTTTCACTGCGCTGGGCGCGGCGTGAGTTGGCGCGGCTCTTCCCCGATCTCGGCCCCGTCCGGTTCGAAGAGGCATGGGATGGCCAGATCGCGATGACGCCGGACCATCTGCCGCGCATCCATGAATTGGCGCCGGGGCTTTACACGCCCATCGGCTACAACGGGCGCGGCATCACCACCGGCACGATCTTCGGCCAGGCCATTGCCGGGCTGTTGACCGGGCGCGCCGCGTCCGAGCTGCCCCTGCCCATCACGACGCTGGCACCGGTGGTCAGCGCGCCCATGATGCGGCGGGTCTATGCGCTGGGCTTTGCCGTGCAACAGATGTTGCGCAGCCTGTAACGAAGGCATCCATGCCCCCCGAATCGCCAGCCGCGTGGTGATGGCATGGGCGCAGCTGCCGCGGCCAGATGGCGGTATTGCGGGGCATGCCGCGCGAAAATGGCGTTTTCCGCCCGTTCCAAGGCGCGAATTGGCCACTCTTTCCGTGGCTTGGCAGTATTCAGCCTGAAATAATGGTCCTATAGTGGTGAAGCTGCGTTTTCGCCTGGGAGGGACGCCACGATGATACGCTCCGAACTGATCCAGAAGCTATCTGAAGACAATCCGCATCTTTACCAGCGCGATGTCGAACGCATCGTCAACGCGATCTTCGAAGAGATCATCGAAGCGATGGCCAGTGGCAATCGGGTCGAGTTACGCGGTTTTGGTGCATTTTCGGTCAAACAGCGCGATGCGCGCACCGGCCGCAATCCGCGCACCGGCGAAAGCGTCGCGGTCGAGCAAAAGCATGTGCCTTTCTTCAAGGCCGGCAAACTGCTACGCGACCGGCTGAACGGAGACGCCTGACCCCAGCCCGGAGTGTTGCCCATGACCATCTTGCGTATCGCAAAATACCTTTTCCTTTTCGTCGTCGCGATCGCTTTGGTGCTTATGGCGCTGGCCAACCGGGAAACCGTCGTGATCGAGATGGTGCCCGAGGCGTTTGTCGGTTGGTTCGGGGTGCAATACGCCATCGCCCTGCCGCTTTTCGTCGTTATTCTGAGTGCCGTGATGGTGGGCGTTCTCGTGGGCTTCGTATGGGAATGGCTGCGCGAACATCGCCATCGTTCGGATGCCAAGATCCACAAACGCGCCGCCCAATCGCTTGAACGCGAGGTCAAGACGCTCAAGGGCGGCACGGGCCAAGATGCGAAGGATGAGATCCTCGCATTGGTTGACGGAACCGGCCCGGCGCGCTGAGAACATGGACATCGCGATCAAATTCTGTGGGCTGACCCGGCCGCAGGACATCGACGCCGCCGTCGCTGCGGATGCACGCTATGTGGGATTCGTTTTTTTCCCGAAATCGCCGCGCAATGTGACGTTGGATCAAGCGCGTGTATTGGCGCTTTCCGTGCCGCCGGGCGTGGCCAAGGTGGCGCTGACCGTCGATGCCGATGATGCGGCGCTGACCGCGCTCCTCGATACCGTGCCGATCGACATCTTGCAGCTTCATGGCCATGAAAGCCCCGCGCGCGTCGCGGAGGTGCGCGCGCGTTTCGGTCTGCCGGTGATGAAAGCGCTGGGCATCGCGGATGCCGATGATCTGGCACAGATCGACCTCTATCAAGATGTCGCCGACCAGCTTTTGATTGATGCCAAGCCGCCAAAGGGTGCCGATCTTCCGGGGGGCAATGGCCTTGCCTTCGATTGGCGGCTTTTGGCGGGGCGCAAATACTGGACCCGGCCTTGGATGCTGGCCGGTGGGCTGACACCTGACAATGTGGGCGAGGCCGTCCGCCTGACAGGCGTGCGGCAGGTCGATGTCTCCTCCGGGGTGGAGGGCGCGCCGGGGGTCAAGGATGCGGGGCGGATGGTGGATTTCGCCGCCGCGTTAAACCCGGTCTGAGGCAGTTTTGACGGGGCTTGCCCTTGCCCCTACACCTGCGCCGCGCTACCCCTCGTTCCGACCAAAGGGGAGGCGACCATGCCTGACGACATTCTCAACAGCTTCATGACCGGGCCGGATGATCAGGGCCGCTTCGGCGATTTCGGCGGTCGCTTCGTTTCTGAGACCCTGATGCCGCTGATCCTTGAGCTTGAGCGCCAATATGAGCATGCCAAGACGGATGACAGCTTTTGGGACGAGATGCATTTCCTTTGGAAGCATTATGTTGGCCGCCCCAGCCCCCTCTATTTCGCCGAGCGGCTCACCGAACGTCTGGGCGGGGCAAAGATCTATTTCAAGCGCGACGAGCTGAACCACACCGGCGCGCACAAGATCAACAATGTGCTGGGCCAGATCATCCTTGCCCGCCGCATGGGCAAGACCCGCATCATCGCGGAAACCGGCGCGGGCCAGCACGGCGTGGCAACCGCCACCGTCTGCGCCAAGTTCGGGCTGAAATGCGTTGTCTATATGGGCGCTCATGATGTGCAGCGACAGGCGCCCAACGTGTTCCGGATGAAGCTTCTGGGTGCCGAGGTGATCCCCGTCACCTCGGGGCGCGGCACGCTCAAGGACGCGATGAACGACGCGCTGCGCGATTGGGTCACCAATGTGCGCGATACTTTCTATTGCATCGGCACGGTCGCAGGCCCGCACCCCTACCCGGCGATGGTGCGCGATTTCCAATCGATCATCGGCAAGGAAACCCGCGAACAGATGATGGAGGCCGAGGGCCGTTTGCCCGACACAATCATCGCCGCCATCGGCGGCGGGTCGAACGCGATGGGGCTGTTCTACCCCTTCCTTGACGACAAGGAGGTGGCGATCATCGGCGTCGAGGCCGGGGGGCGCGGCGTCGACGACCGGATGGAACATTGCGCCAGCCTGACCGGCGGGCGGCCGGGCGTTCTGCACGGCAACCGCACCTACCTGTTGCAAGATGAAGATGGCCAGATCCTCGAGGGGCATTCGATTTCCGCCGGTCTCGACTATCCCGGTATTGGGCCAGAACATGCGTGGCTGCATGACATCGGGCGGGCGCAATATGTCTCGATCACCGACACCGAGGCGCTCGAGGCCTTTCAGCTTTCCTGCGAGACCGAGGGAATCATCCCGGCACTCGAGCCTTCCCACGCCTTGGCCCATGTCACCAAGATCGCGCCGAAGCTACCCCGCGATCACATTATCTGCATGAATATGTGTGGACGCGGTGACAAGGACATCTTCACCGTGGCCCGTGCGCTGGGCTGGGACATGACCGGGGCCTGAGCGGTCTATACCTTGGGTTTAGGCGGCTCTGCGATGGGTTTACGGCCGGGGAACTAAACCCTAGGCCAATGTTCCAGACCTGTTGGATGCGCTCCTTTTGTGGAACCGGGCGGCACGTCGCCGCTCGGGTTCATCCCTAAGGAGTATGCGTGATGAAACCTGTTATCTTGATGTCCACTGCAGCGGGGCTGTTGGCAGCGGGGCCAGTCTTTGCCCAATCCATGGTCGACCAGCTGGTCAGCGAGTACCAAGCGCGCGGTTTCGATTTCATCGAAGTGCAGCAAGGCTTTTCCCAGATCAAGGTCGAGGCGACCGTGAACGGACAGACGCTCGAAGTCGTCTATGATGCGGCCACTGGCCGTATTCTCGAAACCGAAACCGAGGTCGCGGATGCTGACGACCGCAATCGGACCGGGGTTGAGATCCGCCAGCGCGCGCGCGATTTCTTCGATGGTCGTTCCGATGATGATGATGGTGATCGCGGGCGTGGCCGCGGCCGCGATGATGATGATGACGATGATGATCGCGGTGGATATGACGATAATGATGACGATGATCATGACGATGATGATGACGATCATGATGACGATCATGATGACGACGACGATGATGATGACGATGATTGATCGCAGGCACCAAGATGTGTTGGTCTGATGATCGCAACATCCCGTCGGTCGCAAAGCGGCCGGCGGGATCGTGTTGAAAGTGAGGGTAGGAATGTATTCCCGACGCCGCCTGTTGCTTGGCTTGATGGCGAGTTTTGCGATCGCTACGGCGACGCCTGCCTTGGCGCAGGATGACCGGGTGACGCGCAATGTGGTGCGTCAATTGGAACAGCAAGGTTTCGATATTGAAAGGATCAGCCGCACATTGTTGGGGCGTGTGCGGATCTTGGCCACAAGGGGCGATCAGGGCCGTGAATTGGTCTTTGACCCCCGCAATGGCACGATCTTGCGTGATTTCATCTTTGATGATGACGATGATGATGATCGCCCCCGCATCCCCGATATCCGTAATGCCGATGACGATGACGATGACGATGATCGTGACGATCGCGATGACGATGACGATGACGACGATGATGATGACGATGATGACGATGATGACGACAGCGGCGGCGGGGATGACGATGATGATGATTGATCACCCGTTTCCCGGGACCGATGCATGCTGAAAAAATCTTGGTTATTTGGCATCGTGTTCGTTTTGCAGGGTGTTTGTGCGATTTTCTTCGTGTCCGACATCTTGCTGTCGGCCCTTGGTGTGCCGGTCGATCCGGTGCCTTGGCGCTTTCGCGAGTTGATGGAGTTGGGGGCGGCGCTGGGGCTGTTGTCGGGCCTTGGATTGGCGGCGATGCTGTTGCGCGCCTCGCTCAAGCGCACCCGCGCGGTCGAACAGGCGCTGCGCGTGGCCTCGGGCGCTTTCATGGAATTGATCGATGAGCGCTTCGAGGGCTGGGGCCTGACCCCAGCAGAGCGTGATGTTGCGCTTTTCGCGCTCAAGGGCTTTACCATCTCCGAGATCGCCCAGCTGCGTGACACATCCGAAGGAACGGTCAAGGCGCAGACCAATGCGATTTATCGCAAAGCAGGTGTGAGTGGGCGCCCACAGCTTTTGGGCCTTTTCGTCGAAGACTTGATGGGGGCTGCGGTGCAGCCCGATGCGGCACCACGTTGACCGCGCTAAAGCGCGTTGGCCTCCAAAACCTCCAATGGCACGATATCGAGGGCGCGCTCATGCGTGGCGGCAAGGTTCACCCTTGGGGCCACGCCCTCATCATGGGCCTGCAGGAAACGGCTGGCGCATAGACACCAGTGATCTCCCGGTTTGAGCCCTGCGAATTGAAACGCGGGCCGGGGTGTCGACAGATCATTGCCGACATATTTCGAATAGGCAAGAAACTCGGCTGTCATCACCGCACAGACCGTGTGGCTGCCCCGGTCCTCGACGCAGGTATCGCAATTACCGTTGCGGAAAAATCCCGTGATCGGATCGCGCGAACAGCTTTGCAAGGCTTGGCCGAGGACATTGACCGACTCGTCCATGGTAAACCCCATCGCGCCAATTCCTTTAAGCGTTGCACAGCGCCAAGCTATCAGGCCTTTGGTATTTGGCAATGTTCACAACCCTGGGCGACGGTCTTGCGCAACGCTTTATCCTCAGGGTTGTGATGCAAGGCGTTCAGCCAGCTCTCGGAAAACCGTGATATTGGCCGCATCGACCCCGGTGTTGCGAAACCCGCGATCAGCGCCATTGGTGGCGATCACCACGCTGCGCGTTTGGTCGACATAGAGATATTGGCCATAGATCCCGCGCGCCATGAACTGGCCGGGCTCCGCTCCGACAGGCACCCACCATTGGAAGCCATAGCCGATCTCGCCGGGTTGGGTGGGTGCGCTGGGCGCGGTGCTTTCGGCAATCCACCCCGCGGGCAGGATGCGGCTACCCTGCCAAACGCCGTCTTCCGCGATCATCTGGCCAAAGCGGGCGTAATCGCGCGTGGTCAGGTTCAGCCCGCCCAGAACGAAAGCCACCCCCTCGCCATCGGTCAGGTAGTAGGGGTCGGCCTCCAGCCCCAAGGGCGCGATAATGCGTTCGGCCAAAAGCGAGGGGATATCCCGGCCCGTTGCGCCCCGTATCACCATACCGATCACATGGGTGTCGATCGAAACATATTGCCAAGCCGCACCGGGGCTGGCGGCACGTGCGCTAAGCCCTGCGGTAAAGCCGTCAAGCGTGCCGCCCAAAGCGATGACGCGCCCCATGCGGTTGATATCGGAATCGGGGTCGAGATAATCCTCGTCGAATGCGACGCCCGAGGTCATCTGCAACACGTTGCGGATGCTCGCCCCCTCATAGGCCGAGCCGATCAGGCTGGGGGCGTATTGCGTGACCGGCGCATCCAGATCGGGAATGGTCCCATCGGCGACCAACGTGCCCAAGAGTGCCGAGAGAAAGCTTTTTGCCACCGACCAAGAAATGCGCCGATCCTCTGGGTTTGTGCCCAGATGGTAGCTTTCATGTACAAGATTGCCTTGGTGTAAAATCACTAGTGCCGTGACCGCGCGGCTGTCGATCCATTCTTCTATCTTGGGCGGCAATGTCATTGGCTCACCCAAGGGCAAGGGGCTGACCGGCCCTGCGCCACGCGGCACTGCAACAGTCAGAAAGGCGCGGTCCATATGGCTGAAATTCGTCACGATCCGCTCGGCATCGAACAGCGTGTTGACTGCCATCAGCCGGGCGATCTCTTCGCGCTTCCAAAGGCCCGCTGCGAGGGCCAGAACGGCCAAGACAAGCACGACACGAAGCATGATTTTCCCGATGCGGCGCATGGATGCGATCCTCCCCTTTTGCAGCACGAAAGCATGCGGGGCGCGCGCGCGGCAAGGGTGCCCGGCGCTGACCTAGCGGAACTTGTCCATCAGCCGTTGCAGCGGCGAGCGGGCGTCGGCGTTGGGCTGGGCCGCATCTTCGGGCTTGGCCGTGGGCGATGGGGCAGCGCTGTCGTCCTTTTCGGGTCGCGCGCCCGATGTCGACGACCGCGGCGGCGCGGTGCGCAAGGCAACGGCGTTCAGAAATCGCGCGCTGTCACCCTTTGCCAGATCGGCTGCGCCATCCGAGATCCCGCGCATCAGATCGTCAAGCCAGTCTTGTTCGGCCTTGGCGAAATCCGATAGCACATAGCCCGCCACGCGATCCTTGTGGCCGGGATGGCCGATGCCAAGGCGCACACGGTGATAGGCCTCGCCGATATGAGCATGGATCGAGCGCAGCCCGTTATGGCCCGCATGCCCGCCGCCCGTCTTGGCCCGCGCCTTGCCGGGGGCAAGGTCCAACTCGTCGTGAAAGACCGTGATATCGGCCGGTGTCAGCTTGTAGAACCGCGCCGCCTCGCCCACCGCTTGGCCCGATAGGTTCATGAAGGTCTCAGGCTTGAGCAAGATGATCTTTTCCCCGTTCAAGCTGCCTTCGCTCACGCTGCCTTGGAACTTGCTGCGCCATGGGCCAAAGCCGTGATCATCGGCGATCCGGTCAAGCGCCATCCAGCCGATATTGTGCCGGTTTGCCGCGTATTTCGCGCCGGGATTGCCCAATCCGACCCAAAGCTGCATGGCGAAAGCCCCCTTGGCTAGTCTGTTCGGGTGATGCCAGCCTTGGGCGGTTTTGCCAAGCGCCAAGGCGGCATGGGTGGCGGCAAAGGCGGACACGCCCTGATTTTGCCATGGTTTTCCGTCAAGAGCGGGCGCATCATGCAAGCCGTTACCCCAATGATGTGATGAGTGACCGCCCCGTGTATGCGTTCCACCTGAAAGGGATCGATCTGGCGCTGCCCCAAGGGCTGGCCACGCCTGACATCGTCCAGAAACTCCGCGATGGCACCTATGAGGAGGACGAGGCGAATGCCGCCTTTCGTACGGTGCGCGACGGGTTTCGCGTTCTCGAACTGGGGGCGGGCCTCGGCTATGTCACGTCGATCTGCGCCAAGCAGACCGCGCCGGAAAATGTCATGTCGGTCGAGGCGAACCCCGCTCTCTTGCCCGTCATCGTTGATAATCTGGCGCGCAACGGGGTGTCGGGGGTCAATCTCATCCATGCGGCAGTGACTGGTGCCGCGGCGTCAGGGGAAATGGGCGATTTCAAATTGTCTGATGGCTTTACCGGCTCCAGCCTCGATGGAAAGGGGCGTCCGGTCAGCGTGCCGATGATTTCGGTCTATGAGTTGATCCAATCGCACAAGCCGCATGTGGTGCTGATGGATGTGGAAGGGGCCGAGGCCGCGATGTTCGAGCGCCCGTGGAAATGCCCGCTGCGGTTTTGCGTGCTGGAACTTCATCCGCGCAAATACCCGCCCAAGGTGATCAAGCGGATCGTCGATCACATGTCGCAGATGGGGCTGACCTATGACCCCATCACCTCGCGCGGGAAAATCCTCGGCTTCCGCAAGGTCTGGGAGAGCGAGGTATCCGATGCGGATGCGGAACAGGCCCCCTGAAATGCGAAACGCCGCCCGGTCGGGGCGGCGTTTGCGGTAAGCAATCCTGAGCGATCAGGCTTCTTCTTCGGCAGCGCCTGCCTCGGCGGCTTCGGCGCTGACCAGCCCCGAGGGGGCCGAGATATTGGCGATCACGAAATCGCGGTCGATCGTGGGCTTGGCGCCTTCGGGCAGGGCCACATCCGAGATGTGCAGCACGTCGCCGATGTTGCGGCCTTCCAGATCGATCGTGATGTGATCGGGGATGTCACCCGCGGTCACGACCAGTTCGACCTCGGGGCGCACCACGGTCAGCACGCCGCCACGCTTCAGGCCGGGCGCCTTTTCGTGGTTGACGAACTCGACCGGAATGAACAGGGCCACACGCGAGGTGCGGCGCAGGCGCATCAGGTCGACATGGGTCGGCAGATCCTTGATCACGTCGCGCTGAACGCCGCGACAGATCACGCGCACATCATCATGGCCTTCGACCTTGAGATTGAACAGCGTCGACAGGAAGCGGCCCTTTTTCAGGCGCTTGAGCAACACGTTGAAGGGGATCTGGATCGACAGCGGATCAGCGCCGCCGCCATATACGATACCGGGCACCATGCCATTACGGCGTGCTTGGCGGGCGGCCCCCTTGCCTGTCCCCGCGCGTGCCTCGGCGATAAGATCTGGAATCTCACCAGCCATAGCTATTCTCCATCAGATAGAGGGGCCGCCTCCAAGGGTGTCGGGCCCCGGTTGAAGGCTGCGCGGATAGGGCAGGATCGTGGTTTTGTAAAGCCCCAATCAGGCAAGGCAGCGCGCCCCAAGCCCGTGCCGCAGCATCTGCGGTACAAGGCGTGCGGCGCTGATGCGGGGCAAGGCCATTTCCGCGATGGGCCGGTCGGTGCCATAGCGCGCAAGATAGGCGTCGTAATTGTCGAAGCCCTGCCGCAGGGCATAATCGACATAGCTTTCGGCGGCGCAGTTTTCCGCCAAGAGCAGCTCATGCGCTGCCGTTTCGATGTGCCAGTAACTATAGCGCGCGGGCATCTGGGCCGGGGTCAAGCGGTGGATCGCGATGCCATCGACCAGCGCACCGGCATTGATCAAAAGGCCGGAAAGCGCGATGGCGTGATCGGCGGTGACGACCAGATCGCGCACGGGCCTGTCCGGGCCGAACGCGCCTGTACTGATCAAGATCGGGGTCAAAGCCTCGGCGAGGACTTGGATATTCACGATTTCTTGGCGCCAGACCCAGATAATCGGAATAATTCGTCCATCGGCGGTCAAAACAAGATCATCCGGCTGCAGCGTTTCGATGGCGCGCAAGCCGTGCGGCGTAGCGATGCGCGTGCCGGTCAGGAAGCAATTGGCGGCATTGGAAAGGTTCGGCGCATGTACCGATGTCGACCCATTTCCTGTTGTCGGAAACATAGGAAACAAATCGAATGGCAGAAGGGCGGTGTCATAGGGGATGCAATAGTTGAAGGTGCTATGGTTGGTCGTGAATACACCGAGGTTGTATGTCGTCCCTTCGAAGCTGATCGGAATATAAAAGCCGGTATAGACCCCGCCCGTGATATTTGGGAATCCCGCGTTGCCGCCGGAAAAACTGTCATCCGTGGTCAATGCACCTGACCCCGCACCGGCTGCATCGGTCACGATGCCCGCGTTTGTCCAGTCATGTTTTTGGGTCCATTGGAAGTTCGGTCCCGAGATGCTGGAGCCGACGCTGCCTCTCAAAAGAACAAGCCGGTTGTAGCTGAAATCGGCCAAAATGCGCCTCGTGTACTCGCAAACAAAACATGCGCCTTGGCCCACGCCCCACCCAGGGCGCCTTGCGCGGCCCTAATCATCACCGCACATGGTTAATTTTCAGTTAATATCGCTGGGTGAATTAAGGCTTTGGCAATCCCGGCCTGCCCGATCCTGTTCAAAGGGGGGGCCGCCCTGATCCGGGGGGAGTTTACGCCCCCGCGCGGCTTGTCTATCACGCGCAGGACACAACCAAGGAGATGCCCGCGATGTCCGGCCATGGCGATCCCGTTCCAATGACTGCCCGCAAGGGTGTGGGCCTGAAGGGCGTCGCCGATGTGCCGGGCGACAAGTCGATCTCGCATCGCTCTCTTATCCTTGGCGCGATGTCGGTGGGCGAGACGGTGATCACCGGCCTTTTGGAAGGCCAAGATGTGCTTGATACCGCGCGCGCGATGCGCGCCTTCGGGGCCGAGGTCAGCCGCGATGATGACGGTGTGTGGCATGTGCATGGTGTGGGGGTGGGCGGTTTCGCCGAACCCGAGGATGTCATCGATTGCGGCAATTCCGGCACGGGCGTGCGCTTGATCATGGGCACCATGGCGACCTCGGCCATCAGTGCGACTTTTACCGGCGATGCCTCGCTGCGGTCGCGCCCAATGGCGCGGGTGACTGACCCCTTGGCGCTTTTTGGGGCAAGTGCGGTGGGGCGCAAGGGTGGGCGTCTGCCGATGACGATCACCGGGGCGGCCAACCCATTGCCCGTGCGCTACGCGACGCCCGTGCCGTCCGCACAGGTGAAATCCGCGGTGCTTTTGGCGGGGCTGAACGCGCCCGGCCAGACCGTGGTGATCGAGGCCGAGGCCACGCGCGATCATACCGAGCGGATGCTGGCGGGCTTTGGCGCCGAGATCACCACCGAGATCACGCCCGAGGGCCGCGTCATCACCCTGACCGGCCAGCCCGAATTGAAGGCGCAGACCATCGTGGTGCCGCGCGATCCCAGTTCGGCGGCTTTCCCGGTCTGCGCGGCGTTGATCGTCGAAGGCTCGGATGTGCTGGTGCCCAATATCGGGCTGAACCCCACGCGCGCGGGGCTGTTCGAGACGCTGCGCGAAATGGGCGCCGATCTGACCTATGAGAACCTGCGCGAAGAAGGCGGCGAGCCTGTGGCCGATCTGCGCGCGCGCTATTCGCCGGGCATGACGGGTGTGGAGGTGCCGCCCGAACGCGCGGCGAGCATGATCGACGAATACCCGATCTTGTCGGTGGTGGCCGCCAATGCGGAGGGCGCGACGGTGATGCGGGGCGTCAAGGAATTGCGCGTCAAGGAAAGCGACCGGATCGCAGCCATGGCGGCGGGCCTGCGGGCAGCTGGTGTCAGGGTCGAGGATGGCCCCGATTGGTGGATCGTGCATGGCCGTGGGGCCGGTAGGGTTCCGGGTGGCGTGACGGTCGCCACCCATCTCGACCATCGGATCGCGATGTCGTTTCTGTGCGCGGGCTTTGCATCCGCACAGCCGATCACCGTGGATGATGCGGGGCCGATCGCGACCTCTTTCCCGGTCTTCGAGCCCTTGATGCGCATGCTGGGTGCCACGCTGGAGCAGCACGCGGAGGCCTAGACCGGCGGGGGCGCTGCCCCCGTCCCGTTCCGGGACTCCCCCGGGATATTTATGAAACGAAGAAGGGGCGCGGGGTGGGCGCAGAATCCAAAAGCCAGCAAGGCGGTTTCACCGTCGCCATCGATGGACCTGCGGCGGCAGGAAAGGGCACGATTTCGCGCGCGGTGGCGGCGCATTTCGGTTTCGCCCATCTCGATACCGGGCTTTTGTACCGTGCGGTCGGGCGGCGGGTGTTGGCCGGGGCCGACCCTGTCGCCGCGGCGCAATCGCTCGACCCGGCCGATTTGGCCGCGCCCGATTTGTTGCGGACCGCCGAGATTGCGGAGGCTGCGAGCAAGGTCGCCGTGATCCCCGAGGTCCGCGCGGCCCTTGTCGATTTTCAGCGCGCCTTTGCCCGGAGAGCGGGTGGAGCGGTTTTGGATGGGCGCGATATCGGGACGGTGATCTGTCCCGAGGCGGAGGTGAAGCTGTTCGTGACCGCCAGCCCCGAGGTGCGGGCCGAGCGGCGCCTGAAGGAATTGCGTGAGAAGGGGTTCGAGACCGACTTCGACACCGTTCTGGCCGATGTGCGTGCCCGTGACGCGCGGGATGGCGGGCGCGCGACAGCGCCGATGGTACAGGCCGCCGATGCGCTGGCGCTCGATACCAGCGCGATGGGGGTGGATGATGCGGTGGCCGCGGCCATCGCCGCGGTCGCGGCGCGACGCGGGACATAACGCAACCGTGCATGGGTGCCGCGCCGCGACTGCGCTATGATCGGCGCCATCGCGTTGAAAGGACCCCTGCCATGCCCCGTTTGTGGTTGCCGTTCGCCCTGATCTTGTCGGTGGTCACGGCCACACCCCTTGCGGCCCAAGCGCCTGACGCGTCTCCGTCCGAGCTCACCCCGACAGACGCGATGACGCCGGACCGGCTGATCGCCATCTTGCTGCGCCTTGACCCCGAGGCCGGTCCGCAGGCCGGCGGGATAGGTTTGACCATCGCCGATGTGCCGCTTGTCGTGTTCATGGATCCTGCCGCCAACCGCATGCGCGCGGTGGTGCCCATCGCCTCGGCGGAGGGGTTGCAGGCCGATGACATGCGCCGCGTTCTACAGGCCAATTTCGATACGGCCCTCGATGCGCGTTATGCCATCGCGCAGGGGCGGCTTTGGTCGACCTACATCCATCCCTTGGCCGAGTTGCAGCCGCGTCAGTTGATCTCGGGGTTGGCGCAGACCGTGATCCTCGCCCAGACCTATGGCACGGCCTATGCCTCGGGGTTGGTTGCTTTCGGTGCCGGCGACAGCCCGGAGATTTTCCGTGAGTTGATGGAAGAGTTGTTGGAACGCGGGGATGCGCTTTAGCGCAGGCCTTGCGTTGTGTGGGGTGTGACGCTATACGCGCGCCTGTCAACATGGCGGTCAACGCTGGAAAACAAGAGATCGGGCAGGGTCGGGTAACCGGCCCTCTTTGTTTTCCGGACCGTCCGACCAATGATCACCCCAAGACCGGCGGAGACAACCGCACGGCCAGCAAAGCACCGAAAAAGGATACTGAAACCGCATGTGCGCTAAAACCACCATGGAGGAATTCGAAGCCCTCCTGAACGAAAGCTTCGAGATTGACACACCCGCCGAGGGCAGTGTTGTGCGCGGCAAGGTCATCGCGATCGAAGCGGGCCAAGCCATCATCGATGTCGGCTACAAGATGGAAGGCCGTATCGATCTGAAAGAATTCGCAAATCCCGGGGAAGCTCCTGAAATCGCTGTTGGCGATGAGGTCGAGGTTTACCTGCGCAACGTGGAAAACGCCCGCGGCGAAGCTGTCATCAGCCGCGAAATGGCGCGCCGCGAAGCCGCTTGGGATCGTCTTGAAAAAGCCTATGCCGCGGAAGAGCGCGTCGATGGCGCGATCTTCGGCCGGGTCAAGGGCGGGTTCACCGTCGATCTGGGCGGTGCCGTAGCCTTCTTGCCCGGCAGCCAGGTCGATGTGCGCCCCGTGCGCGATGCCGGCCCGCTTATGGGCCTCAAGCAGCCCTTCCAGATCCTCAAGATGGATCGCCGCCGTGGCAATATCGTGGTCTCGCGCCGCGCGATTCTCGAAGAATCACGTGCCGAGCAGCGCGCCGAGGTCATCGGCAAGCTGAACGAGGGCGATATCGTCGATGGTGTGGTCAAGAACATCACCGAATACGGCGCTTTCGTCGATCTGGGCGGTGTGGACGGCTTGCTCCATGTCACCGACATGGCATGGCGTCGCGTCAACGACCCCAAGGAAGTGCTGACCATCGGCGAGACCGTCAAGGTTCAGGTGATCAAGGTCAACAAGGACACGCACCGCATCAGCCTCGGCATGAAGCAGCTGCAGGACGATCCTTGGGATGCGGTCGAAAAGACCTATCCGCTGGAATCGGTCCATACTGGCCGCGTGACCAACATCACCGATTACGGCGCCTTCGTGGAGCTGGAGCCGGGCGTCGAAGGTCTGGTCCATGTGTCCGAAATGTCCTGGACCAAGAAGAACGTGCATCCCGGCAAGATCGTCTCGACCAGCCAAGAGGTCGAGGTCATGGTGCTTGAGATCGACAGTGCCAAGCGTCGCGTGTCGCTGGGCCTCAAGCAAACCATGCGCAACCCGTGGGAAGTCTTCGAGGAATCCCACCCCGTCGGCACGCCCGTCGAGGGCGAGGTCAAGAACATCACCGAGTTCGGTCTGTTCATCGGCCTGCCGGGCGATATCGATGGCATGGTCCACCTGTCCGACCTGACATGGGAAGGCCGTGGCGAGGATGTGATCAACGATTACCGCAAGGGCGACATCGTCAAGGCGGTCGTCACCGAAGTCGACACCGAGAAGGAGCGTATCTCGCTCTCCATCAAGGGTGTCGAAGGCGATCCCTTTGCCGAAGCCATCGGTGGCGTGAAGCGCGGCTCGATCATCACCGTTGCGGTCACTGCGATCGAAGAAGGTGGTGTCGAGGTGGAGTACGAGGGCATGAAGTCCTTCATCCGCCGTTCCGACCTGAGCCGTGACCGGTCCGAGCAGCGCCCCGAGCGCTTCCAGGTCGGTGACAAGATCGATGTGCGCGTCACCAATATCGACCCCAAGACCCGCCGTCTTGGTCTGTCGATCAAGGCACGCGAGATCGCCGAAGAGAAAGAAGCCGTCGAACAGTATGGCTCGTCCGATTCGGGCGCATCGCTTGGCGATATTCTCGGCGCAGCACTCAAGCGCGACGACGAGGATTGATCGAAAACATCCGGCGAAAGCCGCGTGAACTTGAAGGCCCCGCTGATTGCGGGGCCTTTTTCTTTGGACCAAGCGGATGATGGGCGTATTCCTGTGGATAACTCCACAGCGTGATCCGCACGACATCTGGCTGTCATGGAAGGGGCGCAGGCTGCGTCTCGCGGCCGCCCTGTCCCCAAATCTCCCCGATATGTGGCCGCCAATCCCCTCAACCCCGCGTCGGATATCGGCGCGGGGTCTTTTCCACCATGACATGTGCTTGGCATTCTGTCGCACCCCTTGGCCGTTGCCACAGGGGAGAATGCGTTTACTTACATTTCAGAAATTTCTGAAATCACTGCGCGAACAGGATTTTGATCATGCCACTGACATCGCTCCAGCAGGAGTTCGTTTTGCATTTCGGTGAAATGGGAAGCCGCTGGGGCATCAACCGCACCGTGGGGCAGATCTACGCGCTGTTGTTCATCTCGTCCGAGCCGCTCAATGCCGAAACCATCACGGATGCGCTGGCGATCAGCCGCTCGAACACCTCGATGGGCTTGAAGGAGCTTCAAAGCTGGAACCTTGTGCGGCTCAAGCATGTGCAAGGCGACAGGCGGGACTATTTCACCACCCCCGATGATCTGTGGGAGATTGTGCGCACGCTGGTCGCCGAGCGCAAGAAGCGCGAGATCGACCCGACCCTGACCAAGCTGCGCGAGCTGGAGTTGCAGGGCCCCGCCGGTGATGACTACGCCGAGGCGCGCATCGCCGAATTACGCGAGATGATCGAGATGATGACCGGCTTTTACGCCGAGATGGAGAAGCTCGAGACCGAGCGGCTGGTCAAGCTGATGACACTGGGCTCGCGCATCGCGGGCTTGATCGACAAGACCGGGGCCATGTTCCCCGCGCTGACGAAACGCAAATAGGACGATTGCCATGGAAACGCTCGACACATTGATCCTCAGCCGCATCCAGTTCGCGGCCAATATCTCGTTCCATATCCTGTTTCCGACGATCACCATCGCGCTTGGTTGGGTCTTGTTCTTCTTCCGCGTCCGCTACGCGCAGACCCGCGATGACAAATGGATGGCCGCCTATCGCTTCTGGGTGAAGATCTTCGCGCTCAGCTTTGCGATGGGGGTGGTCTCGGGCATCACCATGTCCTTCCAGTTCGGGACAAACTGGCCGGGCTTCATGGAAACCGTGGGCAATATCGCGGGGCCGCTCTTGGCCTATGAGGTGCTGACCGCGTTCTTCCTTGAGGCGGTGTTTATCGGCATCATGCTGTTTGGCTTTTCCCGTGTGCCGGGGTGGCTCCACATGTTGGCGACTTTCCTCGTGGCCTTCGGGACCAGCATGTCGGCCTTCTGGATCATCGTCCTGAATTCTTGGATGCACACGCCGCAGGGTTTTGAAATGGTCGATGGCGTGGCCTTCGCCACCGATTGGTGGGCCATCATCTTCAACCCGTCCATGCCCTATCGCTTTGCGCATATGATGCTGGCAAGCTTCTTGACCGTTGGTTTCCTGATCGCGGGCGTCTCGGCGTTTCGCTGGCTGCTGGGCGAGCGCACACGCGAAGTGCGCGCGATGCTTAAGACGGGCGTGGTGATTGGCGCGCTGCTGATCCCGGTCCAGATCTTCATGGGCGATTTGCACGGTCTCAACACCAAGGAGTATCAGCCCGCCAAGGTCGCCGCGATGGAGGGCTTGTGGGAAACACAGGCCGGCGCGCCGTTGGTTCTTTTCGGTATCCCCGATGAAGAGGCGCGGACCAACCACATGGCGTTGGAAATCCCCGGCCTGGCCTCGTTCATCTTGACCCATCACTGGGACGGGGTCCTCAAGGGCCTCAATGATTTCGTCGCCGAGGATGGCACGGTGCTGCATCCGCCCGTCGCGCCGGTATTCTGGTCCTTCCGCGTCATGGTCGGTACCGGCATGGCGATGCTTTTGCTCAGTTGGGCCTCGGTCTGGTTCATGTGGCGCCGCCGCGCGCTCCATGAGGGGCGCATCAAGGGTCATTGGCTGGCCGTCGAGGGTCTGCCCAAACCGATCCTGTGGGCGTTGGTGCCCATGGCATTTTCCGGCTGGGTCGCGACGCTCGCCGGTTGGTATACCACCGAGATCGGCCGCCAGCCGTGGTTGGTGCAAGGTGTGATGACGACAGAGATGGCCGTGGCTGATGTGCCCGCGCCCTTGGTCTTGGGCACGCTCATCACCTATCTCGCGATCTATGCGGCGCTTCTTTTCGCCTATATCGGCGTGATCGCCTATCTCGCCCGCAAGGCGGCAAAAGGCGATGATGGGCGCGCCATCGACATGAGCCACTCCGGCAAGGCCGGTGTCGTCGCGCTGACCCCTGCGGAGTGAACCCGATGCCCGATTTCGCAAATCCCGCCGATTGGCTGCCTTGGGCCTTTGCCTCGCTGATGGGGCTGTCGATCCTGATCTATGTGGTGCTCGACGGCTTCGACCTTGGTGTCGGTATCTTGTTCCCGCTGGCCACACCGGCCGAACAAGACAAGATGATCGGCTCGATCGGCCCGTTCTGGGATGCCAACGAGACATGGCTGGTGCTGGCCGTGGGCCTGCTACTAGTGGCCTTTCCACAGGCGCATGGGATGATCCTGACCGCACTTTATCTGCCGGTTTTCATCATGCTCGTGGGGCTGATCCTGCGCGGTGTGGCCTTCGAATTCCGCGCCAAGGCGCGCGATCATCACAAGCGGCTGTGGAACCGGTTGTTCTTCGTGGGCTCGTTGATGACCGCGCTGGCGCAGGGTTTCATGCTGGGCCTTTATGTCATGGGGCTTGAGCAGACATGGGCCACCTATGGCTTTGCCACCCTCACGGCCGTGTTTCTCGCGGTCGGCTATAGTTTCATCGGTGCGGCATGGCTGGTCCACAAGACCGAGGCCGAGTTGCAGCATAAATCTGTCCGCTGGGCCCGCGAAAGCCTCTGGGGCGTCGTGCTTGGCATCGGGGCGGTATCGCTTGCCACACCGCTCGTCTCCATGCGGCTGTTCGAGAAATGGCTGAGCTTCCCACAGGTGCTCTACCTCGCGCCGCTGCCGATCTTGTCGGGGCTCTTGATCTTTTGGCTCTGGCGGATGCTGCGCGCCATGCCCTTTGCTGGCGATCGCCGCTCTTGGCTGCCCTTCGCAGTTGCGACGTTGCTTTTCGCACTAGCCTATCTTGGCATGGCCTACAGCTTCTACCCCTATGTCGTGCCAGAGCGGCTGACGATCTACGAGGCGGCCTCGGCGCCCGAAAGTCTGTTCATCATCTTCGTGGGGGCCTGCGTCGTGGTGCCGGTGATCGCGGGCTACTCGGTGCTGGCCTATACGATCTTTCGCGGCAAGGCGACGGAGCTGCGCTACGACTGATATTCCCCCGGATCATGGTATCTTTGCTTTGTAAATACTCTGGGGGGTCCGGGGGGCAAAGCCCCCCGCCGCGTGCCGCTGTGGGCGGCAAGCCCGCCTAGAAATCGACGCTCACCCCCGGCAGGTTCAGCGCCCGCATCAGGTCGCGCAGCTCGTTGCGCGCGGCAAGGTTCGAGATGTTGAGCCGATCCACACCCAATTCCCGCAGATCCAACAGCGTCATGCCGCTGGGAAACAATTCGCGAAAGATCACCCGCTCGGAAAATCCCGGCGCCACGCGAAACCCGATGCGCTCGGACAGGCTTTCCAGCGCGCGCCCGACCTTGCGCTTGTTGTGCATCTCCTGCGCGCCCAATCGGTTGCGCACCACGATCCAATCCATCGGCTTCAGCCCAGCCTTGGCGCGTAATTGGCGGGCATGCCAAACCATCTCGGAATAGACGCTCGGGCCCTTGATCGTGCTGCCGTCGCTGTCGATGCGGCCCAAAAGGTCGAAATCGACGAAGCTATCATTCATCGGCGTGATCAGCGTATCGGCCAAGCTATGGGCCACTTGGCTCAAGCGCGTATGGCTGCCGGGGCAGTCGATGACGATGAAATCGCACCGTCCCTCCAGCATGGCCACCGCGGTGGCAAGGCGTTTGTCGAGGCTGTTTTCACCCTCGCCCAGTTCCGATGGCGCGATCTCGGGCAGCTCCAAAAGCTCAGGCGCGGCGATGTCGAGTTGACGCGCGGCGATAGAGGAGGTGCGGTTTTCAATATAGCGCGCAAAGCTGCGTTGGCGCAGGTCCAGATCCAAACCGCCCACGACATGGCCCATGCGCGCCAAGGCGGTCGCCACATGCATCGCGGTGGTCGATTTACCCGAGCCGCCCTTTTCATTGCCCAAAACGATGATATGCGCCACGGCCAGCCCCCCAGGTACGCCTCAACATCTATGCAAGCCCTGCCGGAAGGCCGCGATATGTGGCGGATGATACGTCACGCGCGCGCAAAGGTTAAGCCGCAATCACGAAAGAAAAACGCCGCCCCTTGGGGCGGCGCTTGAATTCATCATGTTGGCGTGGCTCAGAAGCCGAGGCCTTCGTACTTCTTCTTGAACTTCGACACGCGGCCGCCGGTATCCAGCAAGCGCGCGCCGCCACCGGTCCATGCCGGGTGAACGGTGGGGTCGATGTCGAGCGACATGGTGTCGCCTTCCTTGCCCCAGGTCGAGCGCATCTGGACCATGTCGCCATTGGTCATCTTGACGTTGATGACGTGATAGTCGGGGTGGATATCCTTTTTCATCACGCGGCTCCTTATTGGTCGGCGCCGGCTTGCGGCTTGTAGGTGTTATCCTCGGCGATACGGGCAGATTTGCCGCGACGCGCGCGCAGGTAATACAGCTTGGCGCGGCGCACCTTGCCGCGACGGACCACTTCGATGGATTCGATATTGGTCGAATGCAGCGGGAAGACACGCTCGACGCCTTCACCGAAGGAAATCTTGCGAACGGTGAAAGATGCGGCGATGCCAGAGCCGTTGCGGCGGCTGATACAGACGCCTTCGTAGTTCTGAACGCGCGAGCGCGTGCCTTCGGTCACCTTGTAGCCGACGCGGATCGTATCGCCGGCCTTGAAATCGGGGATTGTTTTCCCCAGCGCGGCGATTTGTTCCGCCTCGATCTGTGCGATCAGGTTCATCTGATCCACTCCTATGTTTGCCCACGGTTGTTCCGCAGAGATGTCATGGCCTTGCGCCGAGAGCTCTGATCTTCACCCGGGTCCGCCTGTTCCGCCATTGCGGGGCGCCCGTCAGAGGTCGTCTGACCGTTGCTTGTTCGTCAATCCGTCATGGGCCCGTGCCGAAGCATGCACGAAAACGGAAGCCCGCCGGGATTACCCCCGCGGGCGTGCGCTGCGTATAGGCCGGGTCTTGCAGCGGATCAAGCTGATTTTGCTTGGCTCAATCATCTTTGCGCGCCCTGTGGGCGGCCCAAAGATCGGGGCGGCGGGCCGCCGTCAGGCGCTCGGCCTCGGCACGGCGCCATTTGGCGATTTCGCCGTGATTGCCGGACAAAAGCACATCCGGAATAGCACGCCCCTTCCAGTCGCGGGGCTGGGTATATTGCGGATGTTCGAGCAGCCCGTCAGAAAAGCTTTCCTCTTCGGTCGAGGTTGCATTGCCCAAGACACCGGGGAGAAGCCGCACGGTGGCGTCAAGCAAGGCTTGGGCCGCGATCTCGCCGCCGGTCAGGACGAAATCGCCAAGGCTCACCTCTTCGAGCCCATGGGCGTCGATCACGCGTTGATCCACGCCTTCGAAGCGACCGCAGAGCAAGGTCATGCCTTCGGCTTGCGCGAACCTTGCGGCATCGGCCTGACAAAAGGGTTTGCCACGCGGCGACAGATAGATGCGCGGCCAGCGCGCGGGGTCGGCGGGCGTGCCGATCTCGGCCATGGACAGCGCGCGGCCCACGACATCGGGTTTCATCACCAGACCCGCACCGCCGCCGGCGGGGGTGTCGTCGACTTGCCGGTGCTTGCCGGTGCCGAAGCTCCGCAGATCGATCGCTTCCAGCGCCCAAAGACCGTGTTGCAGCGCCTTGCCGGTCAACGAGGCGCCCAAGACGCCGGGAAAAAGGTCGGGAAACAGCGTGACGATCTTGGCGCACCACGCGCCCTTGAGGCGCGGTGTCTCGCTCATCAGGTCGCGCGGTGTGAGGCTGGCGGAGATCGCCAGCCTTCCATGGGATTTCGCAGGTGTGTCTGTCATGTCATCCACCTAGGGGCAGCCGGTGATTTGGGCAAGAGAAGGAGGGGCGCTGCCCCCGGCGCGTTGCGCCTCCCCCGGGATATTTATCAAACGAAGAAGACCCGGTCAGTCGAACAGCCCCTCGGGCGGGTCGATGATCACGCGGCCGGAGGCCAGATCGACGGTCGGCACGATGGCGCGGGTGAAGGGCACGAGCACAGACCCCTTGAGCGGCGCGCCGCGCAATTCGAGAATATCGCCCGCGCCATGATTCAGCACGGCGGCGATCTTGCCCAGTTCGGCCCCGCCGGTGTCGCGCGCGCTCAGCCCCAGAAGATCGGCGTGGTAGAATTCATCGTCGGGCAGGTTCGGCAAGGCGCTGCGCGGCGCAAAAAGACGCTCACCACGCAAGGCGTCGGCGGCTTCCTTGGTCATGACGCCCGATAGCCGGGCCGCGAAACCCGAGCTGACGGGGCGGGTCAGCGTGATATCGAAGCTGCGCCCCCCGTCCTCGGTGCTCAGCGGGCCATAGGTGGCGATATCGGCGGCTTCGGCGCAGAAGCTTTTCAGCCGCACCTCGCCGCGCACGCCAAAGGCGCCCGCGATCGCGCCGACGCAGACCCGGTCAGCCATGACCGGGTCCACAAGCGATATGCCATGCAAGCACGCGCATGGTCGGGCCGATTACTCGGTCGCCGTTTCAGCCGCGGCCTCTGCAGCGACCTCAACCTCGGCCTCGACGACCGCTTCGGCGGGAGCTTCCACGGGGGCGGCGGCAGCTTCTGCTGCGGCGGCTTCCTTGGCGGCCTTTTCAGCGGCGCGTTCCTTGGCTTTCTTGCCGGGTTCGGCCTTGACCGGGTTGCTGCGGGTCTTTTTCTCGAGCACGCCTGCGGCTTCGAGGAAGCGCACGACGCGGTCGGTGGGCTGTGCGCCTTGGGCCAGCCAATGCTTCACGCGCTCGACATCCATGCGGATGCGCTCTTCGCTGTCCTTGGGCAGGAGGGGGTTATAGGTGCCGAGCTTCTCGATGAAGCGGCCATCGCGGGGCATGCGGCTGTCGGCGGCGACGATTGCATAGAAGGGGCGCTTTTTCGAGCCGCCGCGGGCCAGTCTGATCTTCATTGCCATTGGGTATCTCCTTGGGTTGGCGAGGGGCGGATTATGCCCCGTTTTCCTGATGTTGTTCGTGGTGACGGATGACTTCCTGAATGATGAACTTCAGGAATTTCTTGGCGAATTCCGGGTCGAGATCGGCCCGTGTCGCAAGATCTTCGAGGCGCGCGATCTGTGCGGATTCGCGCGTGGGATCGGAGGGGGGCAGCTCGTGTTCGGCCTTGAGGCGGCCCACGGCCTGCGTGTGTTTGAAGCGCTCGCCCAGCGTATAGACGAGGATCGCGTCGAGCCGGTCGATGCTTTCGCGATGGCCTTTGAGCAGTTCGGCGGCGCGGGTGGTGGCGTCGGTCATGCATGCATCCCTTCGGTGGCGGGGGCGGGGTGGCGCCAGATCTGCATCGCCCCGAAAATCGCGTGCTGAAAAGCCCCTTCGGGCTGGCAGCCGAGGCGTTCTGCCAAGGCGACCGAGCGGGTATTGGCCGGGTCGATCAAGCTGATCGCGGTGGTCCAGCCGGCGGTCTCGTAGGCGTAGTGACGCGCGGCCAAGGCGGCCTCTTGCGCAAGGCCGCGGCCCTCGGCCTCGACGAAGATGGACCATGCGATCTCGGGTTCGGGCCAGCCGATTGGGTAGAGCAGACCTACCACGCCCACGGGCGCGTCGGTGTCGCGGTCCGCCGCGATCCAGCGGCCATAGCCCCGGATCGCCCATTGCCCGGGCAGGCCGATGAACTGGCCCCAAGCCTTGATCTGGTTATCCGGTCCACCGACGAAGCGCGCCCGCTCTGACGCGCGGAACGCGGCATAGGCGTCGAAATCCGACAGGCGGGGCGCGCGCAGCGTCAGGCGCTCGGTGGTGAGGGTGGGGATTGTGGTCATGCTGCCAACACCTCGGAGGGCGGGGGGTGGCGCCAGACCTCGATCGGTTCGTCGCTTTTGGGCCGGGGGGCGGCCTCGTCGCGGGTGCAGCCCAAGCGCCGCGCAAGGGCGAGCGAGCGGGTGTTGCGTTCGTCGATATAGCTGACCGCGGTGGGCCAGCCGAGATCGGCATAGACATGGCGGCGCAGCGCCAGCATTGCCTCATGCGCGTAGCCCTTGCCCTCATCAGCCGCGGCCCAGACCGACCAGCCGAGTTCCTGCGCGGGCCAATCGCCGGGATACCACGGCCCGGCCGAGCCGATGGGGCGGCCCGTGGCACGGTCTGCCATGATGAAGACGCCCGTGCCGCGCAGGTGCCAATGGCCGGTGAAAATGGCGAGGATGCGCCATGCCACGCCGATCCCTTTGTCGGCACCGCCGCCCACGAAACGCGCGCGATCCGAGGTGATGAAGGGCGCGATGGCCTCGAAATCGGCAGCTTGCGGGGCGCGGATCGTCAGGCGTTCGGTCGTCAGGATGGGGGTGTCGATCAGGCGGGGGGTCATCGTGATACCGCCCCCATGATCGCCCAAGCGCAAGCCATCGAGGCCAAGCCTGTGGGTAAGCCTGTGGATTGGTTGCAGAATGCAAAGCCTTGCATCACATGACCCTCTGGTGATGGCGAAACACGCAATCCTCGGGGTCTTGACGCGGGGCGATGTCATCGGCGACCGCGCCAAGCCGCAGGGCCACCGCCTTGGAGGCCTCGTTCTCGGGATCGGTGTAGCTGACAAGGCTGTCGAGGGGCAGTTCGGCAAAGGCCCAGTCGCGCAAGCATGCCGCGCCTTCGGTTGCGTAGCCCTGTCCCTCATGGCCGTCATAGAGCATCCAGCCCAGTTCGGTCTCGGGAAAGAGCGGCCCGGCGTTCAAGCCTACTTGGCCCACGGTCTCGCCGCCCGCGCGCAGGTCCATCATCAGCGCGCCATAGCCGAAGAGCGCCCAGCCGCCCGCGTCATGGCAAAACAGCCCCCAAGCAGCGGCGGTGTCATAGGGCCCACCCATGTGGCTCGCGCGGGGGCTCGCCATCAGCGCGGCATAGGCGGGGAAATCGCCATGGCGCATCGGGCGCAGCGTCAACCGCTCGGTCGTGAGGGTCGGGGCCAGCATCGTCACTTCTTTTTCCCAAAGCCCGACAGGCCGGGTGGCAGTGCGCCGCCGCCAAGACCGGGCAGGCCGCCCATGCCCAGTTTGCGTGCGGCCTCTTCCATCGCTTTGGGGTCCATGCCCGCAGGGTCCATCCCCTTCATCGCGGCGGGCGCGCCCTTGCCCATCAAGGCGCCAAGGCCGCCGCGCAGCATGCCCGTCTTGCCCATCTTGCCGAGCTTTTTCATCGCATCGGCCATCTGGCGGTGCATCTTGAGCAGCTTGTTGAGGTCGGACACATCCTGCCCGGCGCCGGCGGCCACGCGTTTCTTGCGGCTGGCCTGCATCAGGTCGGGGTTGGCGCGTTCTTTCTTGGTCATCGCGTTGATCAACGCGATCTGGCGGCGGATGACGCTGTCGTCAAAGCCCGCATCGTCAAGCTGCTTTTGCATCTTGGCCATGCCGGGCATCATCGACATCATGCCCTGCATGCCGCCCATCTTGAGCATCTGTTCCAGCTGGCTTTTCAGGTCGTTCATGTTGAACTGACCCTTTTGGAAGCGCTTCATCATGCGCTCGGCCTGTTCGGCCTCGAGCGTTTCTTGCGCGCGCTCAACCAGGGCCACGATATCGCCCATGCCAAGGATGCGGCCCGCGATGCGCGAGGGCTCGAAGGTTTCGAGCGCGTCGGTTTTCTCGCCCAAGCCCACAAAGCGGATCGGTTTGCCGGTGATCGCGCGCATGGAAAGGGCCGCCCCGCCGCGCCCGTCGCCATCCATCCGCGTCAGCACCACGCCGGTGACGCCGATCTTGTCGTCGAATTCCTGCGCGACGTTGACGGCGTCTTGACCGGTCAGGCCATCGACGACGAGCAGCGTTTCGCGCGGTTGGGCAACATCGCGCACGGCGGCGGCCTGTGCGATCAGTTCCGCGTCAATGTGCAACCGGCCCGCGGTGTCGAGCAGATAGACATCATAGCCGCCAAGGCTTGCTTGCGTCTTGGCGCGCTTGGCGATCGTCACCGGATCTTCGCCCTTGACGATGGGCAGCGTGTCAACGCCGATCTGGGTGCCCAGAATGGCCAATTGTTCCATCGCGGCGGGGCGGTTGGTGTCGAGCGAGGCCATCAGGACGCGCTTGCCCTCGCGCTCTTTCAAACGCTTGGCGAGTTTCGCGGTGGTGGTGGTTTTGCCCGAACCCTGCAGGCCGACCATCAGGATGGGGGCGGGCGGGTTGTCGATTTTCAGGCGGCCGGGATCTTCGTCGCCGGTCAGCACATGGACCAGCTCATCATGGACGATCTTGATGACCTGTTGGCCGGGGGTGATCGACTTGGTGACAGCCGCGCCGGTGGCCTTTTTCTCGACCGCCTTGATGAATTGGCGCGCGACGGGCAGTGAAACATCTGCCTCGAGGAGTGCCACGCGGACCTCGCGCATCGCCGTGCGGACGTCATCTTCGGACAGCGCACCTTGCTTGGTGAGGCGGTCGAAGACGCCGGACAGGCGTTGGGAGAGGTTCTCAAACATGGGCGCAGGCCCCCTTTTACGATCCAGAATGCCCCGAAGACTTGGGGGCGATGCCGAAATGCACAACTACCCGTCGCCTTCGAAGTTTCAGGGGCAAGCCCACAATGGGCATTGCCCCCGTGGGCGAAACCTCGCTGACGGGGGGCGATCCCATGACGCTGCACGGGACCGGGAAGCTGGCGCTTTCCGGCTATTGCGCGGCGGGATATGCGCTTTCGGGTTGCGAGTCAATCATGCCGGCCGGGTCGCAGGCGACATCGAGCGCGGCGATCTCGCCTGCCAGCCGATCATAGCCGTAGGCATGCAGCGCAAAGCTGCGGCGCAGATCCATCGCCGACCAGATTGCGGGGTCAGTGGGGATCTCGGGCGCGGGCAGGGTGCCGGGGCGACCATAGAGGTTGAGGGTCATCGGCCCACGATAGGCAAGGCCCGCGAAGTTCATACCCGTGACATTGCGTGCATGTATGCCCAAGAGATCGGCGACAGGGTTGCCCGCCGTGGTGATGACGGCCCAGATCTCGCCGCGGATATCGTGGCCGATCCGCATCTCGCCGCGTGCCATATGGACCCGTGCGCCGCCCTCTGCCGCAAAGCTGCGGCCCGTGGTGGTGAAACGCGCAGTGCCGCTGAGGCGTTCTGCGGGGCGGATCGTTCCTGCACCTTGGGTCACGGAGAAGGCGAAATCCACTGTGCAGATCATCGCCTTGGCCGGTGGGGCGGCACAAAGCAGACAGGCAAGCATGATGATCGCAAGACGCATCATGCAAGCCTATCACGCGCGCGCCTTGCCGCGAAGGGGCAGGCAGCGCCTAGGCGCGTGTCCGCCCGATCTCGTGGCGATGGGCGTAAAGAACCGCGCTCGCCAAAAGGCCCAGCACCGCGGCCGGCATGGCCGAGGGGCCAAGCACGGCCAGATGCGCGATGATGGCGCCCACCATCGTGACAAGCAGGGCGCCCGCCCCGATCGCACGCAGACCCGGCACCCAAAGCAAAGCCGCGGCGCCGACTTCGATCACGCCTGTGAGATAGCGAAACCATTGGCCGAGCCCGATCATTTCGAAAGTGCCGACCATCATCTCGACGCCGTAAAGCTTGGCCCCGCCCGCGGCTAGGAATGCACAGCTCAGGACGGCTTTTATGGCGAAAAGCGTGTAGCTTTTGATCCGGTCCATCTTGATATTCCTATTTGTTGACTTGATTGCCGCCCGCTTGGGCCAGCTTATCGGAGGCAAGCTATCGGGGCGGGCAAGCGGGATAAACGTCAATCACGGCAGGGAGTTCTGCGCGCCTGCGCACAAAGTTTCGCTTTTTCAGGTTACTTTGCGCATCCCCTTGCCTTCACCATCGCGAGAGGTGAAAGTCACGGCGACGCGTTGGTTGAGTGGACAGGGTTGAGATGGATAACTGGGACGAGATCCGCACCGCCTATCAGGTCGCGCGCCTTGGCACCGTGTCGGGTGCGGCCGAGGTGTTGGGCGTGCATCACGCTACCGTCATCCGCCATATCGACGCGCTCGAGGCGCGGCTGGGCGCCAAGCTGTTCCAGCGGCATGCGCGCGGCTACACCGCCACCGAGGCAGGTCAGGATCTACTGAAGATCGCGGCACAGAGCGATGACCAGTTTGCGCAACTCGCCAGCCGCATCCGCGGGCGCGGCGACGAGGTTACGGGCGAGTTGATCGTCACCTCGGTCGATGAGCTTGCCGTGCTTTTGGTGCCTGCCATCGCGCAATTCATGGCGCTGCATCCCGAATTGCGGGTGCAGCTGATTTCCGATCACCGGCTGTTCCGGCTGGAATACGGCGAGGCCCATGTCGCCATCCGCGCGGGCACGTTGCCTGAACAGCCCGACAATGTCGTGCAACCCTTTTTCAACCAACTGCCGCGGCTTGTCGCGTCGCGCGCTTATGTTGCGGCGCATGGTCCGCTCGATATGTCCAATCTCGCGGCGCATCGCTTTGTCGGTGTGACGGGCGACAATATCCGCGCCCCCTTTTTCCGCTGGTTGAACGATGTGGTGCCACCCGGCGCCATGGCGCTCAAGGTCAGCTCGACGCGCGCGGCCAAGATCGCGGTGCACGAGGGTGTCGGCATCGGCTTTGTCGCGGGGTGGGATATCGAAGACAACGATGCGCTTGTCGAGGTGATGGCGCCCTTGGAAGAATGGTCCGCACCGATCTGGCTTGTGACCCATATGGATCTTCACCGCACCGCCAAGGTGCAAAGCTTTTTGCGTTTCTTGAAATCGCAGGTGAAGCACTGGGGGGTTGACCCCGCGTGAGCGCCTTTGGCGACCTTGGGCAACCGGCGCGGCAGGGTCATCTTGCGATGTTCGCGTTTTCGGCCCTTGTCGCCGGGGCCTTCTCGCTTGGAGGGCAGGTCGCCAACGAGATCGCGCCCGCCGCGCTGAACGCGGTGCGGTTTGCGTTGTCGGCGGCGCTGGTGGGGGCGGTGATCTGGGCGCGCGGCGGTGCGATCGCCACGCTGACCGGCGCGCTTGCGGCACCTTGGCGCTACGGGCTCTTGGGGGTGCTGTTCGCGATTTATTTCGTCACCATGTTCGAGGGGCTGAAAACCGCGGCGCCGGTGTCGGTTGCGGCGGTGTTCACGTTGACGCCGGTGATGAGCGGGCTTTTCGGCTATCTGCTGTTGCGCCAGCTTTTCGGCGCACGCATTGGGGTGGCGCTCGCGATAGGTGCAGTGGGCGCCCTTTGGGTGATCTTCCGTGCCGATCTTTCGGCGCTGATGGCCTTTGAGATCGGGCAGGGCGAGGCGATCTTTTTCTGGGGTTGTATTGCGCATGCCGCCTATACGCCGATGGTGCGGCGGCTCAACCGCGGCGAGCCAATCTTGGTCTTTACCTTCTGGACGCTGTGTTTCAGCACGGTGATCATCGGTGGTTGGGGCTTGCCCGACCTGATCGCGACCGATTGGGGGGCGCTGCGACCGCTGGTTTGGGTCACGGTGGTCTACACCGCGATCGCAGCCACGGCGATAACGGTGTTCTTGGGGCAGTTTGCGTCAATGCGCCTGCCCAGTTCCAAGGTGATGGCGTATACTTACCTCACGCCAAGCTGGGTGTTGATCTGGGAATTGGCGCTGGGCCAGCCCGTGCCGCCACTGCTGGTTTTGGGCGGCATGGCGTTGACCTTTGTGGCACTTGGGCTGTTGCTGCGGGATTGAGGTGTCGGGTACGCTTGAAGGCGCAGCCTAAGGGGTGGACTGGCCCGGGTCGCTCTGCATCTGCAACTCATGGTCCAAAAACGCCTCGAAGGCGTCGAGGTTCACCGCCTCGAATTGGCCGAAGGATTGCATCCAGATCGAGGCATCGCGCAGCGCGTCGGGCTCTAACTTGCACCATTTGACCCGACCACGTTTTTCTTGGCTGATCAGCCCGGCACCGGCCAAGATCGCCAGATGCTTGGATATCGCGGCCAGCGACATGGCGAAGGGGTGGGCCACATCCGTGACCGCCATGTCATCTTCAAGCAGCATGCGCAGGATCTCGCGCCGTGTCGGGTCGGCGAGGGCGGCGAAGACGGTGTCGAGCGGATCTTGCATGCGCCGAGCTAGACGGTCTTGGCCCGGATCGTCAACCAATCGGTTGAATATGGCGTTTTGTGCAAAGCGGGTCATTTGCCCCGGCATCGCCGCCCGCCCGATTTGTCGCATCTTTATTTTGTTATTATAAATCAATATTTTGATCGGATAATTCTGCGGCGCGGTGCGCGTTGACTCTGCGGCGCGGGCGACATAGCTTCCGCGCAACTTCCGAAAGGGGGGTGGATGTCATGGCTGACCCAAGCGACGATGCGCGGCTCAAGGCGCTCGAAGCACGGATCGCCGCCGCCAAACAGGCGCAGGCACCCAAACCCCATATGGAGGAACATTATTCTCAGGCGCATCTGGCCTGGCGGATGGTGATCGAGCTGGTAGCCGGCATGGGCATCGGCTTCGGAATTGGATACGGGCTGGACTGGCTCTTGGGCACTGGCCCTTGGATGATGGTCTTGTTCATGCTGCTGGGGTTCGTCGCCGGGGTCAAAACCATGATCCGCTCGGCACATGAACTTCAGACAAAGGCCGCGGCTCAGGCCGAGAGACAGACACAGGCCGCCGCGGCGGTCGATGCGAACGAGAAGGATTAAGGTCGTGGCGAGCGAAAGCACCAACACCACCGAGACACAAGCCAAGGGCAACGGGCGCGTGATCGCCTATGGGCTGATCGCGCTTGCGGTGGTTTTGTTTGCGCTGGCCTATG
>NZ_CBFIIK010000017.1:0-34545 GCF_965662675.1 Roseicyclus sp.
GGTCCGCTTGACGGTGCTTTCGCCCAGCTCGGTGTGCCGCTGGATCGTGCCCTTGGAGCACCAGATACCCGAGCCATCATCGCTCGCCTTGTCGGCCAGGAACATGGTGATCTGCTTGCGCGCGGCGCTGCCAAAGATCCGGTCGGCGCAGAGATTGGCGACCTTCCAGCTCATGCGCGGGCCCCCGCGAAGGAGGCGCGCCGGAGCGTCAATGGCGACGGATCATACCGCTTGACAGAACGGAAAACGCCGCCGCACCATCGGCCCAAAGCCCCTTTCCGGGCCCGCAAAAGGTTTGACAATCGGCCGCCAAGTGCCTGATTTCCCGTGGTGGGTTTGACAGAAAATTCGCCCGTAACCGCCTGATCTTGCATCCACAATTTGGGATTGAAAATCCTCGTGTCGGTGGTTCGATTCCGCCCCCGGGCACCACTAACATCAAATAAAAACAATAATTTATGTCGGCAGCCTGCACGCTATTCGCGTTTTTCAAAAAAACGCCAAACGCACAGTTTTTGCTCTGTTTGTGTATTTTTGTTTAATCGGCATCGCGGTGTTGAACACTGTGTTTGCGGCTGCCTGGCTAAACACAGCTGTTTCGATCTGACATGGCGATGCAAACGACAAACTACCCTCCGGTGTTGATCCCCGGCATGGCGTCACAATGACGATCAACAACGCACTGCTTTACATTTGTTTCAGCCGAACGCCGTTCCTTGTGGCTTCTTGTGTCAGCGCAATCCTTGCCGCTCTGGTTTTTTGCGACTTCGCAAGTTGTATCCACCGCAAGACGTTTCGGCGATACGAAGGTGCCAGTTCATCCCAAAGCTGAGTATCCAAGACGACGGCAAGGTCGTCAGGCACCAGCAGCGCATCAACATCATCAAAAAGGTTCCAAAGTCCTGATGCTTGGCCTTGCGCTACTCTTGCCTCTCCAGCTGGGTGCATACGACCCTCGCTGCGTAGCCGAGCAACCCGATCTTTGTAGGATTTTGACCATGCCTGCTGTTGCCGGGCTGTAATCAGCTGCGCTGTTCGATTTTCATCGACAACAAAGCGTCGGCCATCGATCCAGCCATGCGCAATGAGGGCATCGAGCACTTCCTCACGCCCAACGTATTTGTCGGGATGCTGTGCTTTCCACGTAACCAGACGAATACTCTGCCCGAGCGAATGGTTGTCGGCTAACCACCCCCAAAGCTGTTCGGTATTCGTGATTTCGAGCATCTGCATAGTCGACAGCTAGGATGCCCAGTTAAAAAGTCATGTCAAAAACGCACTTCCAAAGACTGGCCGAAAGGTTGAGCCGTCGTCGTGTCGCAAGAAGCACCTATCAGGCGACTGCGCGATGATATGCAGCTGATACGGGACGGCGATGCGGCGTTCAGCGCGGCGGGTTGAGTGTGCCGCTTTGGATCGCCTCGGCATGCGCGCGTCGATCATCCGGATGGCGGGATCAGCTGTGCCTCGCCTTGGTCTGGTCCTCTCACGCGGGGCGCTGTGTGCGGGGCATTGCCTAAACCGTCGCGAGGCTGCAAAGTCGTGGTACCCAAGGCAAAGGGAGGAAGGCCATGGGCGGGCGTATCTTGTTGATCGAGGATGAGGGAAATATCCGCGAAGCGATCGGGTTCATTCTCAGCCGGGCCGGCTGGGAGGTGCAGGGCCATGGCAATGGTGCAACCGCCATCGAGGCCGTGACACGCACAAAGCCGGATATGGTCATTCTCGATATCATGCTTCCGGGGCTGTCGGGCTTCGAAATCCTGCGGGCGCTGCGTGACGGGGCACAAACGGCGCGGCTGCCGGTCTTGATGCTGACCGCCAAGGGGCAAGCCCGCGATCAAGAGGCGGCCTTCGAGATGGGGGCCGACGCCTATCTGACGAAACCCTTTTCCAATGCCGATCTATTGGCCACTGTCGCGCGTCTGGCGCAAACGCGCGCCACGGGCGATCGTGCCTAGGCGTAGGCGGGGGTAGGGCAATGGCGCGGCGCCTCTTTCTGGAACGGCGAACCTATCGGCAGAACCGCTTGCAAGATGCCGCAAGGCTCTTGCCTGTGCTTGGCATGGTGCTGAGTTTCGCGCCTGTTTTCATCCGGGGCGAAGCGACCTTGCTCGGCGGTGCGGATTTGTCGAATTGGCTGGTCTATTACTTCGTCATCTGGATCGGTTTGATCGTGCTGACGGCATTCGTGTCATGGTCGCTCACGCGTACTGAGCGCAAGGACACGGCAGAGACCGCGCCGCCACCGGCGGAGCAGCCATGATGCTCAGCTTCGACGGGCTTGTCGCGGTCTGCGTCCTTTATGTATTGATCCTTTTCGCCGTGGCCTTCATCGCCGAAAAGCGTGCGACCGATGGCAAGGCGCGTTGGCTCAATTCTCCCATCACATATACGCTCAGCCTGTCGATCTACACGACCGCTTGGACATTTTACGGTGCCGTCGGCTCGGCCGTGCGCAACGGGTTGGAATTTCTGACCATCTACCTTGGCCCGACGCTGGTGTTCATCGGCTGGTTCTGGCTTTTGCGCAAAATGGTGCGCATCGGGCGGGCGCAGCGGATCACCTCGATCGCCGATATGATTTCAAGCCGCTACGGTAAATCGGGCGGGGTGGCGGCCTTGGTGACGCTGTTGTCGGTCATCGGGGCCACACCCTATATCGCGCTGCAACTGCAATCGGTGACGCTGTCGTTTTCGGTTTTCGCCGATGGCGGGGCATTGGGCACGCCCGATGCCGATCAGACCGCGATCTGGGTCGCGGCGGGGCTTGCTTTGTTCACCATCGTGTTCGGCACCCGCTCGCTCGACGTCAATGAGCGTCATCCCGGCCTTGTCTCGGCCATCGCGCTCGAGGCGATCGTCAAGCTGGCGGCGATCCTTGCGGTCGGTATCTTCGTCGTCTGGGGCGTGGCTGATGGGCCAGCCAACATGCTGGCCCGGATCGAGGTCAGCCCGATCAACAACACCGCGTGGAATGGCGCGCGCTGGTTGGGGCTGACCGTCTTGGCGGGGGCCGCGATCTTGTGCTTGCCGCGCATGTTCCAGGTGCTGGTGGTGGAAAACACCGATGAGCGGCATCTGGCGACGGCCGGTTGGGCCTTTCCGCTTTACCTGTTGTTGATCAGCCTTTTCGTCGTGCCCATCGCGGTGGTGGGGCTCGAGATGTTCGGCGCCGATGCCAACCCCGATCTGTTCGTGCTGACCGTGCCTTTGGGCATGGGGCAGGATGGTTTGGCGCTGTTGGTGTTTCTGGGCGGGTTCTCGGCCGCGACATCGATGGTGATCGTGGCCGCACTTGCCCTGTCGACGATGCTGTCGAACCATATCATCGTGCCGTTCTGGCTCAGGCTCACGCGCCATGATGATCCCATGTCGGGCGATATGCGGCGCGTGGCGCTGACGGCGCGGCGCTTGTCGATCGCGGGTGTGCTGTTTCTGGGCTATGGCTATTACCGCCTGTCGGGCGGGGCCGATGCCTTGGCCGATATCGGGCTGATCGCCTTTCTGGGTGTGGCGCAGATTTTGCCCGCGCTTCTGGGCGGTATTTTGTGGCGCGGGGCCACGCGGGTGGGGGCAGCGCTTGGGATCGGATCGGGGTTCCTGATCTGGGTGTGGCTGTTGCTCATCCCCAATGTCGCCGAGACCGGCGGTATGATGCCCGCGATCCTCAGCGATGGTCCCTTCGGTCTGACATGGCTTAGCCCCGCCACGCCCTTGGGCCTTCAGGCGACCGATCCGCTGTTGACGGCGATGGTATTGTCCTTGGGGATGAACACGCTGTTGTTCATCTTGGGCTCGCTCATGTCCTTTCCCAGCCCGTTGGAGCGGTTGCAGGGTGCGCAATTCGTCAATGTCTACGATCATTCCCAGCCGCTTTACGGCTGGCAAGGCGCGACGGGGGCGGCTGATGACCTGTTGGTGATGGCGCAGCGTATCCTCGGGGCGGGCCGGGCCGGGCGGCTGTTCGAGACCGCCGCCGAGGCGCAGGGCCGCACCGGCGGCGTGCCCGAACCCACGCCCGATTTCCTCGAACGGTTGGAGCGCGAACTGGCCGGGTCGGTTGGGGCTGCGACCGCGCATGCGATGGTCGCCCAGATCGTCGGCGGGGCCAGCGTGTCGGTGCGCGACCTGCTGGCTGTGGCCGATGAAACCGCCCAGATCATGGAATATTCCATTCAGCTTGAAACCAAGTCCGAGGAACTGGCCCAAACCGCCGCCCGCCTGCAAGAGGCCAACGCCAAGCTCACCGCGCTGTCACGCCAGAAAGACGCCTTTCTCAGCCAGATCAGCCATGAATTGCGCACACCGATGACCTCGATCCGCGCCTTTTCCGAGTTGCTGATGCAAGATGACGGGATCGATGATCCGGCCCGTGCGCGGTTCTCGCGGATTATCCATGACGAGACATTGCGCTTGACGCGGCTCTTGGATGATCTGCTCGATCTTTCCGTTCTGGAGCATGGGCGCGTCACACTGCATGAGGGTGAAACGCTGCTGTCGGATGTGCTTGAACGCGCGATGCGCGTTGCGGGCGCACAGGCCGGCGATGGGCCGCTCAAGATCATTCGCGATCCCGAAAACGAGGCCGTCACGCTATGGACCGATGCCGATCGTCTGACCCAGGTTTTCATCAACCTGATCTCGAATGCGCAGAAATACTGCGATGCGGCCCAGCCCGAGATGATGATTTCGGTGCGCCAGATGCCGGGCCGCATCCAGGTGGATTTCGCCGATAACGGGAGCGGTATTCCCGCCCGCCAACAGGCATTGATCTTCGAGAAATTCGCCCGCGCCGACACCGCGCGCGGTGCGCCGGGGGCGGGGCTTGGTCTTGCGATCAGCCGCGAGATCATGATCCGCCTGGGAGGCGGGCTCAGCTATGTCCCCTCTGATCAAGGCACGCGTTTCCGGGTGCGCCTACCGATGCGGGTGCGGCGCGCGGCTTGACGGCTTGTTAACCTATCATGCGATAGGCTTGGGGCATGTCGCACCCCATTCAGCCCTGAAAACAAACCGATATGACCCCGTCGCTTGCGCATACCGCCCTGCGCCGCAAGATCGCGGCGCATCGGCCGGTCGCTCCATCTGCACCGGAATTGGAGGGTGCGACCACCCATGCCTTTGGCCGCGCGTTGCGCCGTGCGGCGATGCCGTTCGAGGGGCTGGGGCTGGCGCTGGGGCAGGTCGGGGTCGACAGGCGGCAAGCCTTGCATGCGGTGATCGCGGCCTTGCCCGACCAAGGGCTTGCCGCCGCGCTCGAGGATGAGCAGGGCAGGCGCGGCTTGATCGGCCTGTCCGCCGGTCTGGTCGACGCCTTGGTCGAGGTGCAAACGACCGGCCGGGTCGAAGCCACTGAATTGCCACCCCGCCCGGTGACCCGCATCGACGAGGCGCTGACGCGTGATTTCGTCGATCTTGCCCTTGCCGCCTTTGCCCAAGAGGGGCAACCGATCACCAAGCGCGATTGGCCCGCACGCATGGCCTATGGCAGCCGCATCAATGATCGGGGCCAGATCAACCTGCTCTTGCCCGAAGGTGATTACACGGTTTTGCAAGGTGAGATCGGATTTGACGGTGTGGCCCGGCAGGCGCGTTTCGTCATGGCGATGCCGCGCGTCGAACTTGCCGGGCTTGCCGATCAAGGGCCGGAGGGTAAGCCGACCGATCCAGCGTGGATCGCGGCGCGCGACCTTATGCTGGCGGAATTGCGCCTCTCCCTCGATGTGGTTTTGATGCGGTTGAGCCAACCCTTGATGCAAGTCGACCGCCTTGCCGTGGGGGATTTGATCCCATTCTCGCTGGCCGATCTGCATGAGGTCGCGCTTGAGGATGGGCAAGGTCGGGTGCTTTTGCATGGGCGTTTGGGGCAGATCGGCGGGCGACGGGCCTTGCGCTTGCCCGCACTGCCTGATGTGAATGCGAAAGCGGCGGCGCAAGACCCGTCGCCCGCATTGCCCGACACCGTGCTATCGGCCGCGCGCCGCGCCACTGGCTGAAGGCTTAGGGCCAGCTTTCGGGCAAGACGTCGAAAATTCGCCGCAAATCCGACTGGAAATCACCTTTGCAATTCCCTTGATCCGTCGCCTGCGCGTCGCTGTTTCGCCGTTTGCGGGGGGCAATGTGACGGTGTGACCCGCGATATGGGTGACATGTGTTTCGACCTAACGCCCATAAGCGCCGCTTTGCGCGGCAAGAAGGAGGCAGGCAATGATCCGTTCGTTCACAACCCCCGCCCTGATCTTGGCGGCCGCGATGACGCTGTCGGCTTGCGCGACGCCCTTCGACGTGTCGCGCAACGCACCGCTGGAAACCATGCGCCCCGTGATCGAGGTGCCGATGCATGATTGGTCCATCCAGTCTGTCGCGATCAATGTGCCGCGCAGCCTGACGGTATCCGAGGCCAACTCGATCAAGCCCATGTCCGATATCGTCTGGCGCGGTGAGCCGATGGGCGACCGTCATGCACAGGTCGAGGGGTTGATGAACCGCGCCCTGTCGCCTGTGATGCGCCCGCGCGAAGCTGCGGCGACGCCGGTCATCGTGACGATGGATCTGACCCGTTTTCATGCCGTGACCGAGCGCGCGCGCTATACCATCGGCGGCGAGCACGAGATCGAGTTCGTCCTGACCGTCATCCATGCCGAGACCGGCGAAATCCTGTCCGGCCCGCGCGAGGTCGATCTGACCTTCGCCGCCTTGGGCGGCCAACAAGCCATCGCCGCCGAGGCGCGTGGCATCACGCAAGCCGTGCGTATCACCCAGCACCTTCAGCAATGGGCGCTAAGCGAATTCGCACCCGCCCGCCCCGATCTTCTGGTGACCGCACAGGTTGCGAACTGATCTTCCGCTCGCGGCGGCATCAGGATAGAGGGGGCGCATGACAGCGCCCCTTTCATCTTTGCCGATCCTGCGTCTCAAGCCCAAGGCCGACGCCAAACGCATCCGTCATGGCCATCCTTGGGCATGGGGCGATGATCTTGTGCTTGACCGGCGCGCCCGCGCGATCCCGGCAGGGGCTTTGGCCGTGCTGGAGGATGCCGAGCGTCAGCCGCTTGGTCTTGGCGTGGCCACGGTCGAGGGCAAGATCGGCCTGCGCCTTTTGGATCGCGACCCGGCGGCGTTGATCGACCAAGCATGGTTGGCCGCCCGTATCCAAGCGGCCGTGGATGCGCGCACCAAGCTTTATGACGAACCCTATTACCGGCTGATCCATGCCGAGGGTGATGGTCTGCCCGGTCTGATCGTGGATCGTTTCGGCGATACGCTGGTGATGCAGCCCAATGCCATTTGGCTTGAAGAGCGTGAAGCAGCCATCGTCGCGGCCCTACGCGATGCCACGGGCTGCGCGAATCTGATCAAGAACGGCACGTCGCGCGCCCGTCTGGCCGAGGGGCTGCCCGAGGTGACCGAGGTCTTGCTGGGCGACGCGCCCACGGCGCCGATCCAAGTGCCGATGAACGGGGCCATCTACATGGCTGATGTCATGGCGGGCCAAAAAACGGGTCTTTTCTTCGATCAACGCGAAAATCACGCCTTTGCCGCGCGGCTGGCACGCGGTGGGCGGGTACTGGATGTGTTTTCCCATGTCGGGGGCTTCGGTCTGGCGAGCTTGGCGGCGGGGGCCGTGCATGCGCTTGCGGTCGATGCCTCTGCACCGGCCCTGCAACTGGCCGAGGCGGGTGCCGAGGCAGCAGGCATGGCCGACCGCTTCGCCACGCGGCAGGGCGACGCTTTCGCCACGCTCGAAGCCTTGGCCGAAGAGGGCGCGCGCTTTGATCTGGTGATCTGCGACCCGCCCGCTTTCGCCCCTGCAAAACAGGCGCTCGAGGCGGGCTTGCGCGCCTATGAACGTATCGCGAAACTCGCTGCACCCTTGGTGACCGAGGGGGGCGTGCTGATGCTGTGTTCTTGCAGCCATGCCGCCGAACTACCCAAGTTCCGCGCTGCATGTCTGCGCGGGATCGGGCGGGCCGGGCGCGAGCCACGGCTGATCTACACGGGCTTTGCCGGCCCCGATCACCCCCAGCATCCGGCTTTGACCGAGACCGGTTATCTCAAGGCGGTCGCGTTTCGCTTGCTGCCATGAGGGCGGTGATCGACGCTTGCGTGCTTTACCCAACCGTCTTGCGCGAGATCGTCTTGGGTGTGGCACGCCAAGGGTTGATCACGCCGCTTTGGTCGCATCGACTCCTCGAAGAATGGGCGCGCACTGCCGCGCGCCATGGCGGGGCCGTCGACGCGGCCTTGGCCCGGGGCGAGATCGCGGCCTTGGCGGCGGTGTTCCCCGATGCAAACCAGCCCGCCGATCCTACGCTTGAGGGGCAGCTCTGGCTACCAGATGGCGGTGATATCCATGTCTTGGCGACCGCCGTCACGGCCCGTGCCGATACGATCATCACGCTGAATTTGCGCGATTTCCCGGCGCGGGAATTGGCGCCGCACGGGGTTGAAGCCGTTCATCCCGATGCCGCGCTCTATCAGCTTTGGCTGTCCCATCCGGACAAGATCGTCGCGGTGGTGGCAGGGGTGCATGCCACCGCCGAGCGTCTATCGGGCGAGGCGCTCGCATGTCGCGGGCTTCTCAAACGCGCACGCCTGCCAAGGCTTGCCAAGGCACTGGGCTGAGGCGCAGAAAAACGTGCGCTTGCCAGATGGTTTTGCCGCGGCGAAACCTTTCACTCCTGCGGCAGCTCCTTGGCCCAGCGTGCCTCGAGCGCCTCGATGGCGCGCACGCGATCGGCTGTTTTGGGGTGGCTCATCAGCCAAGCCGGCATGCCGCGCCCACCCATGCCTGTCAGCCCCTCAAGCTTGAGAAACAGCGATTTCTGCGGCCCCGTGCCGATCCCCGCCTTGGTCAAAAGGGCCGCGGCATAGGCGTCGGCCTCGTATTCATCTTGGCGGCTGAGGCGCGCGGCCAGCATGCCGGCCAGCATATTGGCGATCCAGATCCCAACACCCGGCACCAAACGACCCAGCACCGTCGCCAAGGCCACCCGGATCGCGTTTTGACCCGAGAAATCAATCATCCGCCGCCTTGCATGACCCAAGGCGACATGGCCCAACTCATGCGCGATGACGCTGGCCAATTCCTCGCCCGTGACCTCGCCCGCCCGATACTTGTTGAAAAAGCCCCGCGTCAGGAAAATTCGCCCATCGGGGGCGGCCAAGCCGTTCACCGGTTCCACCTCGTAGATATGCACGCGGATGCGCGCGACCCCCAAGGCATCGGCCATGCGTTGGCCGAGCGCATGGATCTGAGGATCGGCCAATTCCGCCGAGCGCGCGTCAAGCTCGCGCTTGGTGCGCCAGGCCGAGAATTGGTACATCACCAGCGCATAGCCGATGGCCAACAAGATGGGGGTCAATTTCAACATGTGAGGGATATGGGGCGCGCGGTTGGCCGTGGCAACGGGTGATCTCAATGCGCGCCACGCTGGTGCAGGGCCGCGCGAAGCCATCGCGCCAGCATCACCGCTGCCACAAGCGCCGCGATCAACCCCGAAGCATTGCCCAACATGTCCGCGAGCGCCAAGATGTCATCGGCGAAACCCGCGCCGAGGCCGACGTAAAGCGTCACCCAGATCACTTCGCCCGCAGCGCCCGCGCGGGTGAAAACGCGCCAGTCTATGCGTGCCGCGCCGCCGGCGAAATTGACATATGGCCCCAAGGGCGAGACCAGCCACCGGCTGAAGAACACCGCTGCTGTGGCATTGTCGTGCAGCTTGGCCTCGGCGCGCGCCATCAGGGCCGCGCGGCGTGGCGATGGCCTGCGCCCGCGAAAATGGCCCACGGCGCGTCGTCCGATCAGATAGCCCAATTGATCGCCCGCGATCGCACCGAAAAGCGCGGTGGCGCCCACCTGCCACAAGACCAGATCGCCCGCCGCCGCGAAGCCGCCCGCCGACAGCATGATCAAGGAACTGGGCACCGGCAGGGCCAAGCATGACAAAAAGGTGCCAAGCCCCACCAGAAGCAGCCCGTAACTCGGCACCAAGGCAAGGATCGTCTCGGTCACGGCTGTTTCGCGAGGTTGATCGCGTTCTCGATATGGCTCACCAGCACGGGGAGGGGGATGCTGGTGCGCGCGGCGATATCGGCCAAGGTGCTGCGCGCAGGCGCCGCGATCGGCAGCGCGTCGCGGATCACCGCAGGCGCGACATTATAGGAGCGCGCGATATAGCCCGGCGTCATCCAGCCTGCGATGGGCTGGTCGCGATGGTCGGGATCGGACCAGTGGATGGTGAAAAGCGTCAAACGCAACGCGAAGACCAGCACCAGCATCAGCGCGAGTGCCAAGCCGATCACTCCCAAGCGGTGATGCGCCCAAAGATAGCGCAGCGCCGATGTGCGTGGCGGCGTCACCGACCCAGACTTTGCATGCCGCGGGTGATCCCCTCTAGCGTCATGGGTACCATTTTCCCCTCGAAAATCTCCGAGATTATCCCGATCGACTGGGTATGGGGCCAGAGCCGCTCGGGGGTGGGGTTGATCCACAGATGATCGGGCCATTGCGTGCGCGCACGCGTCAGCCAGGTTTGGCCGGCCTCCTCGTTCCAATGCTCCGATGCGCCCCCGGCAAAGGCGATCTCGTAGGGCGACATGGATGCATCGCCGACGAAGATGCATTTGTAATCAGAACCATAGGTGTTCATCACCTCATGCGTCGGGATCTTTTCGCTCCAGCGTCTGCGATTGTCGCGCCAGACGGACTCATAAAGGCAGTTGTGGAAATAGTAATGTTCCAGATGTTTGAACTCGGCCTTTGCGGCGGAAAACAACTCTTCGACCACGCGGATATGGTCATCCATCGAGCCGCCGACATCGAGAAACAACAGCACCTTGACCGCGTTGCGCCGCTCGGGCCTTGTGCGGACATCCAGCCAGCCTTGCTCGGCGGTGGCGCGGATCGTGCCGTCGAGGTCCAACTCCTCGGCCGCGCCATCGCGCGCCCATTGGCGAAGTCGCTTCAAGGCGACCTTGATATTGCGGGTGCCAAGTTCAACATCGTCGGCGAAGTCCTTGAATTCGCGCTTATCCCAGACCTTGACCGCACGGCGGTTGCGGCTTTCCTCTTGCCCGATACGCACCCCTTCGGGATTGTAACCATATGCCCCGAACGGCGAGGTTCCGGCGGTGCCGATCCATTTCGAGCCGCCCTGATGGCGCCCTTTCTGTTCGGCCAGCCTTTCGCGCAGCGTCTCCATAAGCTTGTCGAAACCGCCCATCGCCGCGATCTCGGCGCGTTCCTCGGGGGTGAGGTGTTTCTCGGCGAGTTTTTCCAGCCACTCGGCCGGGATCTCGGCCGCCTCCAACACCTGCTCGGGCGTGATCTCGGCAAGTCCGGCAAAGGCGCGCGCAAAGCATTGGTCAAAACGGTCGAGATGGCGTTCATCCTTCACCATCGCGGCACGTGCCAGATAGTAGAACCCGTCAACATCATAGGTCACAAGCCCCGCTGCCACCCCTTCGAGAAAGGCGAGGTATTCGCGTAAGCTGACCGGGATGCGCGCCGCGCGCAGGGTTTGGAAAAAGGGCAAGAACATGATGCCCGCAAGATGTCAGCCCGGCGCGGGGATCACAAGCATCGCGAAGGCCCCGATGATGAAACCGAGGATGCCGAGGATCGTGGCGTAATGCAAAAGGTCCAGCCGATTGCCGCCACGCCGGCGCGCCAGCCAAAGCCCCAGCGCGATGCCGATCGCGGCCCCGATATAATTCAGCATGTCACTTGCCCGTCCGGTGATTGTCTTACGGTGTCAGCGACGCGATCTCGGTCAGACGCGCGCCCAGTTCCGCATTCGTGCCAAAGCCATAGCGGCCCCAGCCAAGGCTGTCGAGGCGTACCTGCTGCGCCTCGGAACTGCGCCCGAGCGCTTCGAGCGCCTCGGCCCGGATCATCAGCAATGTCGACAAGAGCGCCGCATTCTCGCCTTGCGTTGCCGCAGGCATGGCCGACCCCGTCAGGCGCAGCGCATCTTCATAGCTGCCTGTGCTAAGCGCAAATGCCGCCAGTTGCATGTCGATATGGGCTGCATGAATGCGACCCGGTGCGATGGCATCGTAGATATCGCGCGCGGCCAGAAACGCGTTGACCGATCGTTCCGGGTTCTCGGCCAGCGACAAGCGCCCCAAGGCGAAATAGCTGAACGCCAGACGCGCATCGCTCAGGCCCGATTGGCGCGCGATCTCGACGGCGCGCGCGGCAGCGGCGGGGCGGGCTGCCTCGCGGGTGCCGGGTCCAAGGGCGGTCTCGATCGCTTCGATCCATGCGCGCGGTGTCGCCATCGGCGCCCCGGCCCCCCCTTGCGGGGCGGATGGGTTGATCCGTGCCAAGATCGCGGGCAATGCCGTGGCCACCTGTGTGCGCGTCATCCCCGAGCGCAAGGCGGGATCGTAATAGGCTTGCAACACGAGCATGTCGAAGCCCGTCAGGACAGCGTTGAAGTTGTCGTCGTTGAACACGGAATCGGACAGGCGATAAAGATCGTTCAGCGGCCCAAGCGCTTGGGCGACCTCTTCATGCAGGCAATCGCGGATCTCTTGCGGCGCGACGTCATTGGGAATGAAAACCGCGACACGCTCGCGTGTTTGCAACGTCGTCCAATCCATCGCGCGCCCATTGCGGTTGCGGCGAAACTCGGCCCAGCTTGCCACGCGCGGCACCACGAAACAGGCCGCTTGTGGCACGACGCGCTGCATCTGGGCGCGTGGCAGCGTCTCGATGGTGATATTTGCGGGCGTGTCCGTATAGGCCGCGCGGCGGATGTCTATACGCGCCTCTTGGCGCAGGCGCGCGATCAGCCGGTCAAGATCGGCCAAGACCGATGCAGGCGCGCCGGGTGTGACGGTGATAGTCACAGGCCCCTCGAAGCGCGACAGCTGCGCGATCTCGCGACCCGATTCCATCATGAAGCTCAGCTCTAGAAAATCCTGCGCGATCTGCGCGTTCGCGCGCATCGGCGCTATGGGGCGCGGCACACCGAACTGGTTCATCGGCGGCATGACCCGCAGCGTTTCGGGCGCGGCCGAGCGGTTCGCCACATCGCGCAAGCCCGTTGATGGCTGCATGCATCCCGCCAGCATCAACAGCGGCAGGGCGCAAGACAAGATCGCGCGCGACAAGGATACCGGCCCGATCACCTGCGGACGATGCCTTTGAACGCCACACGCATGGCCGAGCGAGTCATGTGGAAACGTGCCAACGCGTGCTCCTGTCGTGGTTGTCTTGCCTGATCCGAGGGTCGTCGCGAATTATGGCAGGAATCGGAGCGACAAACAGGTGATTTCCGTGCAAAGCCGATGAAGGCGACGATTTGCCTAGCGTTGCCTGCGCGCCATGAAGGCCAACCGCTCGAAAAGTGCCACATCTTGCTCATTCTTGAGAAGCGCACCATGCAGCTTGGGCAGCGCCGAGGCCGCGTCCCGACGCAGATCCTCAGGCGCAAGATCCTCGGCCAAAAGCAGCTTCAGCCAATCCAGCACCTCCGATGTGGAGGGCTTTTTCTTCAACCCCGGCTGCTCGCGGATCTCATAGAATTGCGTCAGCGCGGTGGTCAGGAGCTGGCCCTTGATCTGCGGAAAATGCACGCCGACGATGGCTTTCATCGTCTCCATGTCGGGAAAGCGGATGTAGTGGAAAAAGCAGCGCCGCAAGAATGCGTCGGGCAGTTCTTTTTCGTTGTTCGATGTGATGATGACGATGGGCCGGGTTTCGGCCCGGATCGTCTCGCCCGTCTCGTAGACGAAGAATTCCATCCGGTCCAACTCCTGCAGCAGGTCGTTGGGAAATTCGATATCGGCCTTGTCGATCTCGTCGATCAGCAACACGCATTTACCGGCATGGGCAAAGGCCTGCCATAGCTTGCCTTGGCGGATGTAGTTCTTCACATCATTGACGCGCGCATCGCCTAACTGGCTGTCGCGCAAGCGGCTGACGGCGTCGTACTCATAAAGCCCCTGCTGCGCACGGGTTGTCGATTTGATATGCCATTCGATGATCGGCAAACCCAGCGATGCGGCCACTTGTCGGGCCAGTTCGGTCTTGCCGGTGCCCGGCTCTCCCTTGACCAAGAGCGGGCGCTCAAGGCGCACCGCCGCATTGACCGCGATCGTCAGATCCTCGGTCGCCACATAGCTTTCACTTCCGCTGAAACCCGTGCGCATCGCGCTCTCCCTATCGCCGCAATATAGGTGTAAACCGAAGGTGCGATGGGCGAAAGGGCCGGTCGCGCGCTGTTCGTTGCATTTTCAACCATAGCGCGAAAATCGGCCAATGTCCCGTAATTCATAGGCAATTTTGCCCAAAATCCAAGCTTTGCCGGCATCGGCACAGGCGAGAACGCCGCAGCATTCAATAGACAGGTGACAAGGCGGCTTTGGTCTTGTAATCGGTCCGGACGGTGCCGGGGACGCGTTATGCCAGACCGAGAAAACGACCCTGTCTCCGCTGAGGGGAACGTTATGAAGGCCGAGAATTTTCTGCCCGAGGACTATCGTCCCGCCGAGGACGAACCATTCATGAACGAGCGCCAACTCGAGTATTTCCGGCGCAAGTTGATCACCTGGAAAAACGACCTGCTCGAGGAAAGCCGCACCACCGTCGAGGCGTTGCAGGACGGCACGCGCAATATCCCCGATATCGCCGACCGCGCGAGCGAGGAAACCGACCGCGCGCTGGAATTGCGCACCCGCGATCGTCAGCGCAAGCTGATCGCCAAGATCGACTCGGCGCTGCGCCGGATCGAAGAGGGTGAGTATGGTTATTGCGAGGTGACCGGCGAGCCGATTTCGCTCAAGCGGCTCGATGCCCGTCCGATCGCCACCATGAGCCTCGAGGCGCAAGAACGCCACGAGCGGCGCGAAAAGGTGCATCGCGACGACTAAAGGCACACCGTGCCTTGCGGGATGACGACAAAACAGGGGCATTTCCGTGGGGGATGCCCCTTGTCATTTGAAGGGGCAGCATGCTGATCGGGCAGGCAATCACGATCATTGGTGGGGGGATCGGCGGAATGGCCGCGGCCACGGCGCTGGCCCAACGCGGTGCCGTTGTGCATGTTCTCGAACAGGCCCCCGCCATCGCCGAGGTCGGTGCCGGGCTGCAGATCAGTCCCAATGGCTGGCGCGTCTTGGTTGCACTTGGGTTGGCGGACGCGATTGCGGCCAAAAGCCCGCGCGCGCAAGCGGTGCATCTGCGCGATTTCCGTCGCGGGGCAGGGGTCTTCACCATGCCGCTTGGCCGCCCCGATGAGCCTTGGTACCTGACCCACCGCGCCGATCTGATCAACGCCTTGGCCGATGCGGCACAAGCTGCGGGCGTCACAATCCGCTGCGGCATGCGCGTCACCGCGATCACGCCCCAAGCGCAGGGCAATCTCTTGCATATGTCCGATGGCACGCAACAAGCGCATGGGCTCGTCGTTGCCGCCGATGGGCTGCACTCGCCCGCCCGTCTGGCCCTGAACCCCAAATCGCGCCCCTTCTTCACCGGCCAAGTCGCGTGGCGCGCGACGATCGCCGTGGATGCGCCGCTCGCGCCCGAGGCGCATGTTTTCATGGGGCCGGGCCGCCATTTGGTACGCTACCCGCTGCGTGACCGGCGGCTGGTCAATATCGTCGCCGTCGAAGAGCGCGATGGCTGGGCCGCCGAAGGCTGGCATCACCGCGATGATCCCGCCCAGATGAGGCGCGCCTTCACCGATTTCTGCCCCGAGGTCACGACCCTTCTGGCGCAAGCGGATGAGGCACATCTATGGGGTCTGTTCCGTCACCCTGTCGCGCAGCGCTGGCATGAACACAAGCTTGTTCTCTTGGGCGATGCGGCCCATCCGACGCTGCCCTTTCTGGCCCAGGGGGCGAACATGGCGCTCGAAGACGCCTATGTGCTGGCGCGCTGTCTGGCCGAGGATGCCGATCATGGCGCGGCCTTCGCACGCTATCAGGCGCTGCGCCGACCGCGTTGTACCCGTATCGTGCAGGCCGCGACCGATAACGCCGCCAATTACCACCTGCGTCCCGGCCCGATGCGCTTTGCCGCCCATAGCGCCCTCAGACTGGCCAGCCGGATGGCGCCGCATTTGGTTGGTGGCAAATTCGCTTGGGTGCATGGCTGCGACGTGACGCGCTGACGTGCCGATCTTTGCTTCGAAAATACTCCGGGGGCGCCCGGAACGGGCGGGGGCAGAGCCCCCCGAATTTTCGCGCGAAAATTCGCAGCCCTCGCCCCGCTCAGCTGTCCAGCGAATAGGCAGGCAATCCGTCGAAAGCGGCGCGCAAGGCCTCGCCCCACCCAGATGAGATCATTTCGTAAAAGGGATCGTCGCGCGCGATGCGACGCACCGTACCCGTGCGCAGGCTGTCGGCCGCATAAAGATGAAGATCAAGCGGCAGGCCGACGGAAAGATTTGCCTTTATCGTGCTGTCGAAGCTCAGCATCAACAATTTGACCGCGTCCTCGAAGCTCATCGCCGGATCATAGGCGCGCACCAAGATCGGTTTGCCGTATTTCGTCTCGCCGATCTGGAAGAACGGCGTATCCTCGGCGGCTTCGACGAAATTGCCCTCGGGGTAGATCATGAACAGGCGCGGCTCGCCGCCCTTGACCTGACCGCCAAGAATCATGGTCGCGGAAAACGGGCTATCGGCCTGCTGGCCTTCGCGGCCGGATTGTTCGATGATCACCTCGCGCAGGGTCTCGCCGACCAGCTTGGCGATCTGGAACATCGACGCCGCTTCGAGGATCGAGGGGTGGCCCCGCTCCTCCGCCGGTTTCGCCCGCTCATTGAGCAAGGAGACGACCGCCTGCGTGGTAGCCAGATTGCCCGCCGTCATCAATGTGATGGAGCGTTCACCGGGGCTTTCCCAAAGAAACATCTTTTTGAAAATGCTGATATTATCGACACCTGCATTGGTTCGGGTGTCCGACATGAACACCACGCCACGGTCCAATTTCAGCCCCACGCAATAGGTCATCTGTCCACCCCTTCGTCCCGCATCCGTCCTACTGCTGCTGAACTTGGATGTCGATGGACATCGCCTCGCCGCCCGCGCCATAGCGCAGCCCGCTGATCGGTGCAGCCTCGCGGTAATCCCGCCCGGTGGCGACGCGGACATAGCGCGGATCGGGCGAGATCGCGTTCGACACATCGAAGCCAACCCACCCCAGCATCTCGACATAGGCTTCTGCCCACGCATGGCTGGCATCTTGATGCACGCGGTCATTCATCATCAGGTAGCCCGAGACATAGCGGGCCGGAAATCCCAAAAGCCGGGCCGCGGCGATAAATACATGGGCATGGTCCTGGCACACGCCGCCGCCATGCTCCAACGCCTCCTCCGCGGTTGTTTCGGCAAGGGTCAGGCCGATTTCATAGGGCATCGCCGCACGGATGCGGGCCGAAAGCGCATGCAGCCGCGCCAGATCATCTGCCGCCTCTTCCTTCAGACCGCGCACCAGCGCGCGCAATCTCGTGCCGGGCCGTGTCAGATCGGTGGCGCCCTGGAAAAACCACAGCGGCGCAAAGCCGCCATGCCGCCCGGTGACGCCTGCCATATCAGTCGTTTCCACCTCGCCCTCGCAGGCCAGCACGATGGCCCGCGCGCTGGGATCGAAGGACACCAGCGATACGCGGTTCTGGTTGTGGTCGGTGAATTCCGTCTCCACGTTTCCGCCGTCGATCTGCATGGACCAGCTCAATACGTTCTGGCCCGTGCGGCTCTTGGGGATCAGCCGCAGTTGTTGCAGCCCGTAGGCGGCCGGTTTTTCGAACTGATAAGTGGTGGTGTGCAGGATCTTCAGCCGCATCGTCGTCATCCCAGAAACCTGTAGTCGGTCTCGATCTGATGGCCCAACTTGGCCACATCGGACAGGAAATCGGTGATGAATTCGTGCAATCCATCCTCGAAGACGCGTTCGATCGTGCCATGGCGCAGCTGTGCGGCCAGCATGTCGATCCGGTCATGGCAGGGGTGGCGCGCGCCATAGGCCCCTTCGAGATAGGTCAGGTTGGTCGCGATCTTGCCCACCGAAAAAGCGAGGCTTCGCGGCATACGGGTGTCGAAGATCAAGAAATCGGCAATGCCCACGGGGCTCGTTTCGCCTTGGGTGATCCAGCGATAGGCCCGCATCCCCGCGACTGAGCGCAAGATCGTCTCCCACTGCACATTGTCGAGGTTTGATCCGATCTGGCTGATCGAAGGGAGCAGCACATAGTATTTCACATCCAGAATACGCGCGGTGTTGTCGGCGCGCTCCAGAAACGTGCCGAGGCGGCAGAAATCGAAAATATCGTTGCGCAGCATCGTGCCATGCATCGCACCGCGCACCAGCGCCGATTGCTGGCGGATCAGCGCCAAGACCTCCGGCAGATCGCGGGCAGAGACCGGACGCGCCAACGCCCCCTTCAGCGCCATGTAGGTGTCGTTCACCGCCTCCCAGACCTCGCGGGTGATCGCGGTGCGCACCAGCCTTGCATTCTGTCGCGCCGAGGAAATGGCCGACAGCACCGACGAGGGGTTGGTCATGTCGCGCAGCATGAAATCGATGGCTTTGGCGGCCTCGATCTGCTCGTGCTTTTCGAAATAGAGATGCGCCACTGCGGCGGTCTGCAACACGCTCGTCCATTCGTCGTCATCGCCATCGGCGCGTGTCAGCGCGATGCGGAACCCCGCCTCGATCAGGCGCGCGGTGTTTTCCGAGCGTTCCAGATAGCGGAACATCCAGAACAGGCCGCCTGCGGTTTTGCCCAGCATTGCCCTATTCCTCCAGCACCCAAGTGTCCTTGGTGCCGCCCCCTTGGCTGGAGTTGACCACAAGGGAACCCTTCTTCAGCGCCACCCGCGTCAGACCGCCCGGCGTAATCGTGATCTTGTCGGGCGCCACCAGCACGAAGGGGCGCAGATCGACATGGCGCGGCGCCAGCCCCGCCTGCGTCAGGATCGGCACGGTCGAGAGCGCCAGCGTGGGCTGGGCGATATAATTGGCCGGTTTCGCCGTCAGCTTGGCCCGAAACGCCGCAAGCTCCTTTTTCGAGGCGGCAGGCCCCACCAGCATCCCGTAGCCGCCCGAGCCATGCACCTCCTTGACCACCAGTTCCGACAGGTGATCGAGAACATAGGCCAGCGCATCGGCCTCGCCGCAGCGCCATGTGGGCACGTTTTGCAAGATCGCCTTCTCGCCCGTGTAGAACTCGACGATATCGGGCATGTAGGAATAGATCGCCTTGTCATCGGCAATGCCCGTGCCCGGTGCATTGGCGATGGTGATGCCACCCGCGCGGTAGACATCCATCACGCCCGGCACGCCGAGCAAGCTATCGGGCCGGAAATTCAGCGGGTCGAGGAAATCATCATCGACCCTGCGATAAAGCACATCGATGGGCTTGTAGCCTTGCGTCGTACGCATCTGCACCTTGCCGCCGATGATACGGATATCATGCCCCTCGACCAGCTCGACCCCCATCTGGTCGGCCAGAAACGCATGCTCGAAATAGGCCGAATTGTGGATGCCGGGCGTCAGCACCGCCACAGTGCATTCGGGCGAGCAGTCGCGCGGTGCGGATGCCGCCAGCGAACGGTGCAGGTTCACGGGATAATCCTGCACCGGCTGCACCTTGATGCGGGTGAACAGCTCGGGAAACATCTGCAACATGGTTTCGCGGTTCTCGAGCATGTAGGACACGCCGCTGGGCGTGCGGGCGTTATCTTCCAGCACGTAGAACTCATCTTCGCCCGTGCGCACGAGATCGACGCCCACGATATGGGTGTAGACACCGCCGGGCGGCGCCATGCCGATCATCTGGGGCAAAAAAGCCTCGTTCTTGGCGATCAGGTCGACCGGCACGCGGCCCGCGCGCAAGATCTCTTGCCGGTGATAGATGTCGTGCAAAAAGGCGTTGATCGCGCGCACGCGCTGTTCGATGCCCTTTGTCAGCCGCGACCATTCCCGGCCTGAGATAATGCGCGGCACCAGATCGAAGGGGATCAGCCGCTCATCGGCCTCTGCCTGCCCATAAACGTTGAAGGTGATGCCCGTGCGGCGGAAGAAACGCTCCGCATCGGCGGATTTCTTGCGCAGATCGCGCAGATCCTCTCGTTTGAACCACCCCTCATACCCGCCATAGGGCGCGCGCGGGTCGCCGGCTGGCCCATACATTTCGTCGAAGAAGGTCGGCCTGTCGTTCATGTTGTCCGTGCAGTGTAGCTTGGGACCATCGGCGCAACTTTGCGCGCAAAGGGCCAGCGAAAGGCACCTTTCCGGCAGGTTGCCCGAAAGGTAAAGAGCAATTTTTAGGCAATTTGCCTAATTTTCAAGCCAAATCGTGACGGGTCCAGCATTGATCAGGCTCACTTCCATATCCGCGCCGAACTGGCCTGTCGCGACCTTCGGCCCAAGATCGGCCAAGCGCGCTGCAAAGCGCAGGTAAAGCGCCTCACCCTGATCGGGGGGCGCAGCCGACGAGAAACCGGGCCGGTTGCCCGAGCGCGTATCGGCGGCCAAGGTGAACTGGCTGACCACTAGCGCGCCCCCGCCCGTATCGAGAAGCGATCGGTTCATCTTGCCCGCCTCATCCTTGAAGATACGCAGCTTGGCGATTTTCGCGGCCAGCGCATCGGCCTGTTCGGGTGTATCGCCCTGCATCGCGCAAACAAGGACCAAAACCCCCGGCCCGGTCTGGCCGATCATCTCGCCCGCAACCGTCACCTGCGCGTGTTTCACGCGCTGCACCAATGCCCGCATGGCCTTACCCCCTGCGCCGCGCGCTATCTGAACGCGCCGCTCTCCTCCATCACGCCATAGAGGTAGCCCGCCAGCGCGATGATCACCAGAGCGACGAGAACCGCGAGTGCGATCTTGATCCAAGACCATGGCCGCTCGCCTTGCACACGGCCGCTCTGACCATTGACCACGAAGCGGTAGGATTGCCCGCGATACTTGTAGGCCGCGACCCAGATAGGCAGCAGAATATGCTTGAAGGTCACATCGTCGATGCGCACCGTCATCTGGTCGATACGCTGCGCATCGCCTCCGATATCGCGGCGGATATCCTCGCGGATCTGCGCCTCCATCACGGTCTTGGCCTCGTCAAAACCTTCATCAAGGGCCACCTGGTAGCCCTCGGCCCGAAATCCCGACAGGAATTCAGGGCGATAACCGCGCAACGCCTTGAGATCCCAAGGCGCCAGCCGGTCGGTGAACCGCTTGGGCAGCGCGCGCGAGGCGAGGATCAAGATATCGTCAAAGGCGCGCGCCACCCGCCCCGATGCGCGCCGCCACCGGATCCGTCGCTCTTGGCGCGATTTCCCGTCGGGTCCGCGCACGGTGACGTAATAGGCATCCCCCCGCTGGCCGCGATATTGCGTGGCCGTGTCGGCGTCATAAGTCCAAAAGGGCACGTAAATGCCCTGCATCCGCCGCCCCTTGCGCGCATATGCTTGCAAGCCATTGGGTGCAAACCACAGCCGCCCCAGCCAATCGTTCATCGCCTGATGGGCCTGACGTTCGGTCAGTTGAAAAGGGATCACGCCCTTGGGCTTGATATGGCGATGCGTGCCGGTATCGGCCACCACCGGCGTGGCGCAAAACGGGCATTCCTTGGCATGGATATCGGGCAAGAATGCCACCTGCGCCCCGCATCCGGGGCAATCGGTGACGCGGGTCTCTTCCATTTCCTCACGGGGAAGCTTGGCCGCGATCGCGGTCTCGTAATCAAGTTCGATCAGCGCGGGGTCTTCACGTGCCCAAGGGCCATGCTTGGCTGCGTCGATCGGGCTGGTATGGCCACAGTGATCGCAGACCAACTGCCCCTCTCGCGGCGCAAAGCGCAGGTCCGAACCGCAAGACGGGCAAGGAAAGCGCGCCTCCTCCAGCAATGGCGCATCATCGCCTTCAGTCATGTTGCGCTCATCCACCATGCTGCGATATCCCAACTCAGCCGCGCGGGCGCAGCGGTTGGCCCTTCATCTTTCCAAAAATACGCATGCGACCGTGCCACCAAGGCCCAAGGATCAGTTGGGCGGCGGCGGTGGCGGCGGCATCACGGTGAAAAGCTGGGCCAATTCGACCAAATCGCCCGCCGCTTTCCAGCCGTCCTGGCCGGCAGTCCAGACAAGGCTTTGCCGGGTCAGGCTGCCCTCTGCCGCCATGCGCCCCATGGCCGCCTTGGAATAAGGGCCGCGCGTCTGTCCATTCTCGGCGATATGCCAGACATGCTCGACCGGCGGGGGCGGCGGCGGGGCGGCAGCAGGGGCAGGGGCGATGGATTGCGCCAGACCTTGCGCCATCGCCATGCCCATTCCCATGCCAAGCCCCGCGCCCATGCCGCCATCGCCGCCGGGATTGGACGCTGCAAGCCGCATCGCCTCGGCGGTCTGGAACTGGGTGTATTTCGACAAATCGCCCACCACCCCCATCGAGGTGCGTCGGTCGAGCGCCTCTTCGACCGCGGCGGGCAGCGAGATATTCTCGATGTAAAGCTCGGGCAATTCCAAGCCATAGGCCGCCAACGTCCCCGAGATCCGGCTGCCCACCAGCTTGCCGAATTCGCCGGTATTGGCCGCCATATCCAGCACCGGAACGCCCGAGGCCGCCACGATCTGGCTGAATTGCTGCACGATGATGTTGCGGATCTGGTCACTGACCTCGTCGGTGGTGAACTCGCCATCCGTGCCCACGATCTCGGTCATGAAACGGCCCGCATCGGCGACCTTGACGCTGTAGGTGCCGAATGCACGCACCCGTGTCGGCCCGAATTCCGGATCGCGCAGCATGACCGGGTTCTTGGTGCCCCATTTGAGGTTGGTGAACCGCGCGGTCGAGACGAAATAGATCTCGGATTTGAAGGGCGAGGCAAAGCCGTGATCCCAATGCTGCAGCGAGGTCATCACCGGCATGTTGTTGGTCTCGAGCATGTAGAGGCCGGGGGTGAAGACATCGGCCAAGCGGCCCTCATGGATGAAAACGGCCATCTGCCCTTCACGCACGGTCAGCTTGGCGCCGTATTTGATTTCATGGCCGAACCGCTCGAACCGCCAGACCATCGTGTCGCGGGTGTCGTCGGTCCATGCGATGACATCGATGAACTGACCCTTGAGAAAATCCATGAAAGGCACTGTCTGGCACTCCTATCGGCTATACAATCCGCGCGGTCAGCTTTCGCCGCCCACAAGCTCATTTGCGATGACGCGCACGATCGGGCGGGCCGCCTCCGGGCTTAGACCCGGCGTCAGGCGCGCGTCGTAAAGGATGCGCAACAGCGCCTCGTCATGCGGCGTCAGAAGCGCGAATTCCTCGTCATCGTTGAAGATCGAGGGTCGCGCGCGCGCACTGTCATTGGGCAGGCCAAGCCCTTGGGCCACCTCTTCATGCACGCAAGAGCGGCGCAAAAGGCTGGGATGCTCGCTGCGGATGATGGCGATGGCCTGCATGTAGATGGGCGGACCGCCGGGCATGGAAAAGGCGAAGACCGCGCAAAAGGTGGCACGCGGCATGGTCTCGATTTCGGCGATGGTTTCTTGCCCGATCCCCGGCACAAGCCGACGCAACAGATCACCCGCCCCGCGCTGCTCGTCACGGTCGAGGTAGAGGACATGGAAATTCCCGCCCTCGGGCACGGTGATCACCGGATGGCCGCTGGCTTGCGACAGGCGGCTTGCATAGGTGGCCAGGATCGACAAATCCTCGGTCTGTTGGGCTGCATCGACCGATGCGCCGAAATGGGCCTGAAGCTGCACCGGCGCATCCCAGCGGCGCAGCTGTGCGGGTGTTTCGCGTTGGATGAACCGCCCCGCCGACAAGGTGTATTCGTCGTAAAGGGCGATCCGCTCGAAATTGGCGGCCAGTATCTCGGCGTTATAGGGGGCATCGACCAGCCCGCCATCGGCGCGCAACAGCCCATCAGCCACCAAGCGCGCCTCGATCCCGGCATAGTAGCGCGCCAAGGCCGCGCTTTCGGGCGAGGGTTCATGGACGGCCCCATCAGCCGGGGCGGATGGGGCCGGAATTTGCGGCGCGGTCTGCATGATGCAGCCCGACAGCATCAAGGCTGCGGCACATGATGCCAGATATCGGGCCGCAAGATGCATCAGCGATTAGCCGACCGGCGTGGCGTCGGCGGCGGGCTGGGTGGCCCGTGCCGAGGCCGCGGTGAGCGTGTCGCGCAGTTCGGTTTCCATCTTCTGCATCTCCTGTTCGGCGGCGGCGCGGCGGCGCTTGCCCTCATCGGCGATCTGCAGCGAGTCCTCGATCGTCGCGATCAATTCGGCATTGGCCGCCTTGACCGCGTCGATATCGAAAACGCCGCGCTCCATCTCTTCGCGCACGATGCGGTTGCTGTCGCGCAAATTCGCGGCATTGCGCGTCAAAAGCTCGTTGGTCAGGTCCGATGCCTCGCGCACGGCTTTTGCCGCTTCGGTCGAACGCTGGATGGTCACGGCTTGGGCCAGCTGCGTTTCCCACAGTGGCACGGTGTTGACGAGGGTGGAGTTGATCTTGGTCACAAGGCTTTTGTCGTTTTCCTGCACCAGCCGGATCGAGGGCAGCGATTGCATCGTCACCTGACGGGTCAGCTTGAGGTCATGGACGCGGCGTTCCAGATCGTCGCGCGCGGCGCGCAGGTCGCGCAATTCCTGCGCCTTGAGGATCTGGTCGGCCTCGGGGGCGGCATCGACCTCGGCGGCTTTGGCGGCGATGGTCGCCTCGTCCAACTCGCGCAGCTTTTCCTCGCCCGCGCTAATGTAGAGGGCAAGCTCGTGATAGAAATCGAGCGTCTTTTCATAAAGCAGGTCGAGGGATTTGATGTCCTTCATCAGCGTATGCTCATGGGCGAGCAGGTTCTCGGTGATGCGATCGATCTGATCTTGGACCTGTTCATATTTGGCGATGAAATTATGGATCGGCTTGGCCTTGCCGAAAAGCCGCTCCCACCAGCTTTGCTTGCGGTTGGGGTCAAGCTCGTCGACGGAAAAGCCACGGATCGTGCCCACGATTTCGCGCAAGCTGTCGCCCGCCGGGCCCACATCCTTGTTCTTTACGCCTTGCAGCATGGCTTGGCTGATCTGCTGCAACTCGGCCTGTGCGGACGAGCCGAAGCTGACGATGGAATTGGTGTCGCCCATGTCGATCTGTGCCATGCGGGTGCGGATCTGTTCGGCGGTGGGCGCGTCGGCCTGTGGCAGCGGCACCAGATCGGCCGAGGGGTCGGGCAAGACCACGGCGGTAATCTCTTCGATCATCTTGGCGGCGGCTTCGGCCTGTTGGCGAATTTCGGTGGTCATGGTCGTTCCTTATCCCTCGTTATGCAAGTTTTCACGGTTGAGACGGTCGCGCAGCACCTCGGTTTCGATGTCGAAATTGGTACGGTCGTCGCGCAAAAGCGCTGTGGTCCGGCTGGCGAAATTCGTGTCGAGATCATCGAGAAAGGCGATGTAATCGGCGCGCACCTGCGTGTCGCGGCCACGGGTATAGAGATCGACGAATTGCATGGTCGCATCGCGCGCGCCTTGCAAATAGACGCCAAGATAACGCCGCGCCGGGCCAAGGTCGCGCGGGTCCGCTTCGACCTGTCGGAAAAGGCTCCGCACGGTTTCGGAAAAACCCGCCACGCGATCTTCCAATTGGGTGTCGCGCGCACGGCGGATGGCATCGCGCATCTGTTCGAGCAGCTTTTCGGCCTCGTCGATCTTGCGCGCGATCCGGTCGCTTTGCATCCGGTCCACACCCGCCAACCCCTTGTCTCGCAACGGATCGAGCCCGAAGGCACCCAGATGGAGCGCCCCCGCGATCACCCCGGTCAAAAGCGCGGGAAGCACCGCCCATTGACCGCCGAAGACCAAGAACGCCACCCCCGCACCCATAAGCACGGCGCCGAAAATCTTGCGCGGGATCGCCGGGCGGCGCGCCACTGTGCGTTCTGCGTAAGCGTCTTCGGCGCGCACCCCGTCGCGGGTCAGCCACGCCGAAAGCAAAAGCGCCCCCATGCCGACCAGATCCGTTGCAATCGCCGTGACCGGCTGGAAAAAGATGCTGAGCAAAGGCAAAAGCGCCAGCGCGAAAAGCAGGTTCAGCTTGGCGCCATGACGCATTGGCTTGCGGCCACGAAAGCTGACCGGGGCAGGGCGTGGCTGCGTCGCTTGTGTCGCGCGCGCCTCGGGGCTGAACTCTCCGCCGAACCGCCTTGCCATCTCAAAGCGTCCCAAAGCCGCCGAAGGCGGCTATGACCACGACGACCATCAACGCGAAAAACGACACGCCCTGAAGAAAACTGGAACTCATACCCACCCCATCACCCGCATGACCGCGATTGCCCCCTAGGTTAGAAAACTTCCACACCAAAAAAAAGATGGTGCGCGCCGATTGGGTCAGATTGCCCCTATTGCAGATCGGTATCACATCCCTCGATCACAAGAGAGTGAGGCCCCAACCCGCGCGTTTTTGGGCGGTTTTGCGCGATTCTTGGGCGAGCGCATGATCGAGCCGGTCCAGAATATCGGGCGCGTCCGGGTCGAAAACCGCGCGATAAAGCCGAAACAGCCCCGGTCGCAGATAGCTCGACCAATGGCAGATCGCGCCTTGGTGCGGGCGCAGGCGGATGCCCAGCCGTTGCAGGGCCGTCCGGCTATGGGGCCGGTCGATGAAAAGATCGCTCCACCCCGCCAGATCCGCGATGCCCGCCGATAGCGCCCAATCGGTCAGCATCGGTGCCGGCACAAGGATGCGAAAGATCAGATCGAAAAGCGCGTTTTCGCGGCTAGCCACATTCAACACCCGTGCGCCGCGTCCGGCGGGGCTGACCATCGCGGCGCGCGCATGGCTGCGGTATTCGGCCCCCGACAACAGCACAAGCCTTGCCACATCACCTGCGCGCAAGCGGTGCAGCGCCGCCAAAGCGACACGCGCGCCAAGCGAATGCGCGATCAGGTTGATCCGCAGGTCGGGGCGCTGCGCGCGGATCTGCGCGATCAGATCGGCCAATATCTGGCCGATGTCGAAGGCGCGGGCTGCAACCGCGCCCAAAGACCCCCGCGCATTCCAACCAAAGCCGATCCCCAGCCCGCCGTCGGCGCGGTGCAAATGCAGATGCCGCGGCCAGCTGATCGCTTTCCAACAGCCCCGATCAGGGTGTTGCGACAAGATATGCCCATGCGGGTCATGGCCGCGGATGCCCGGCGCGAAACGGTAGCCGTGGATCATGATGGTGACCGTGCCACCCCGGGGTAGCATGGCCAACCGCCCCGCCAGCCTACCCGCATCGCACCACCCGCCTTCGGATGCGGTGATGGAAATCAGCCCCATGCCCGTCGTCCTTGCCAGACCTTGGGGGCGGTTTAAGGCAGGGCCGCAACATCTGGATGAAGGACAGGCGACAGTTCCATGACGCCTGCCGATCCCTCAACCCCGCTTGACGCGGGCGCGGCCAAGGCGTAGCCAACCGCCCGTGGCGATTTGTGAACCGGATTGCGGGCCACGTTAAATAAACCGCTAAAGAGGTCGCGGATGTTCGGCTTGCCGGCCCCCTCCCGACCCCAAGCTTAACCGCGGTCTTGCGCCGCGACATGATGCGAGAGGAGACGGGAATGGCCGACGCGAAGACCCCCAATTGGAAACCCCGCACCCGCGCCGTGCATGGTGGCACGAAGCGTAGCCAATATGGCGAGGTCAGCGAGGCGATCTTTCTGACCCAAGGCTTCGTCTATGACAGCGCCGAAGCCGCCGAGGCGCGCTTTGTCGAGACTGGCCCCGACGAATATATCTATGCCCGCTACGGCAACCCCACGGTCGCGATGTTCGAAGAACGCATCGCGGGCCTCGAAGGGGCCGAAGCCGCCTTTGCCACGGCCAGCGGGATGGCGGCGGTCAATGGGGCGCTGGTCTCGATGCTGCGCGCGGGCGATCATGTGGTCTCGGCGCGCGCACTCTTCGGCTCGTGTCTCTATATCCTCGAAGAGGTGCTGACGCGCTATGGCGTCGAAGTGAGTTTCGTCGACGGCACCGATCTGGACCAGTGGCAGGCCGCGATCCGGCCCGAGACCAAGGCGGTATTTTTCGAGTCGATCTCGAACCCCACGTTGGAAGTTATTGATATCGCGGCGGTCTCAAGGCTCGCCCATGCGGTGGGCGCCTTGGTGATCGTGGACAATGTCTTTGCCACGCCCGTGTTCCAAGACACGATGGGGTTGGGTGCGGATGTGGTGATCTATTCGGCGACCAAGCATATCGACGGTCAGGGCCGCTGCCTTGGCGGCGTGATCTTGGGGTCGCATGACTACATCAACAAGACCGTCATCCCCTACATGAAACATACGGGCGGTGCGATGTCGCCCTTCAACGCTTGGGTCATGCTCAAGGCGCTCGAGACGATGGACCTGCGCTGTCGCGCGCAGGCCGAGGGGGCGCTGCGGATCGCTACCGCGCTCGAAGGGCAGGCGGGATTGACGCGCGTGATCTATCCCGGTCTGGCCAGCCATCCCCAGCATGGCCTTGCCATGGCGCAGATGGAAAAGGGCGGCACAATGATCGCGATGGAGATCGCGGGCGGGCAGGCGGCGGCCTTCCGCTTTCTCAACGCGCTCGAGACGATCATCATCTCGAACAATCTGGGCGATGCGAAGTCGATCATCACCCATCCTGCGACCACCACCCACCAACGCCTGTCCGATGCGCAAAAACAGCGTTTGGGCATCTCGCCCGGTCTGGTGCGGCTGTCGGTCGGGCTGGAAGACCCTGATGATCTGATCGCCGATCTCTTGGCCGGGCTTGCGGCGGCGGTGGGCGCATGAACGGGCTGACCTTTCGCCCTTGCCGGATCACCGATGCACCGGGGCTTGCCACGCTGTTTCACCGCGCAGTGCATGAAGGGGCGGGGCGGCATTATTCGACGGAACAATGCCATGCGTGGTCGCCCGCACCCCCGATGGACGAAGGTTGGCGCCGCCGCTTGATCGAGGCGCAGACTGTCGTGGCCGAGCGTGGTGAGGACTTGCTGGGTTTCATGACCTTGGATATCGCCACGGGCTTTGTCGATTTCGCCTATGTCGTCCCCGAGGTCATGGGCCAAGGCGTGGCAGATACGCTTTATGCCATCGTCGAGGGGCGCGCGCGATCTGCCGGTTTGCGCGATCTGGAAACCGAGGCAAGCCTGTTGGGCGAAAGGTTTTTCCGCCGCCATGGTTGGCGGGTGATCAACCGCAACCAGATCACACGCGACGGGATCACCATGCCGAGTGCCACCATGCGAAAGCCCTTGGCGCGCCCGCGTTTCGCTGCGGCATGAGCGCGCCGCTTGCGCGGGCCGATGCGCAAGGGGGATGCAATTCGCGGCGACTGCGGCTAGGTAAACGGAAAGATCATGACGACCGAAAGCCCTTGCCATGACGGCGCTTGCCAAAACCGATGATTGGATCGACCGTTTCGACGGGTTGAGCAGGCTTGAGCCGGGCTTACGCGATGTGCTGACAACACGCAGCCAAGTGGTGCGTATTCCCGCCGATACGGTGATCTTCGCCCCCGGCAAATCGCCCGATAACCTGTTGTTATTGTTGCAAGGGACGGTGCGGGTGCAGCAATTGGCCGAAAGCGGGCGCGAGGTGGTTCTCTACCGTGTGACCGCGGGCGAAAGCTGTGTGCTGACGACGGCGTGTATGCTGGCTTATGAAGATCATACCGCCGAAGGCGTGGCCGAGACCGAAATCACCGCCGTCGCCATCCCGCGATCCGTGTTCGACGATCTGGTCGCCTCCTCCAAGGAATTTCGCAATTTCGTCTTCCGCGCCTATTCGCGCCGGATCACCGATCTGTTCCATGTGATCGAGGATATCGCCTTTCGGCGCATGGATATCCGGCTGGCCCAAAAGATCATCGAACGCGCTGATACAGGGGTTTTGAAAGCCACCCACGCCCAACTGGCCGCCGAGCTTGGCACTGCACGCGAGGTGATCTCGCGCCAACTGGCCGAGTTTCAGCGCCGCGGCTGGATCGCGCAATCGCGCGGTGCCATCGAGATCCTCGATTGCGCGGGGCTGCGCGGCTTGGCCGAAACCTGACATCGGCGGGCGGGCCGGGCCGAAAAACGCGGGTTTTCCATGTCCTTTTTCCGCCGATGGCGCGCTTATGTGACTAGGTCACTGATCAACGCGGCGCGAATCGCTATGCATCATCTTGCGAACAGGAAGGAGCCAGTCCCAATGACTGCAATAATCAAGCTATGCTTGCCCGCAACCGATGGGGTGCGCGCATGATCGAAACTGCATTCACACCTTTTGCGTCTTTGGGCGGCGGGGCCTTGATCGGCCTTGCATCGGTCCTTCTGATGCTGACGATCGGCCGCGTCATGGGGGCTACGGGCGTTCTGGCGGGCATTTTCGCGCCTTCGTCTTGGCAAGACGCAAGCTGGCGCATCGCGCTGCTCGCGGGCATGGTCACGGGACCGGCCGTCTATTTTCTGATCGCAGGCCAAATGCCCGAGATCACCGTTCCTGTCTCGACACCCATGCTGCTGATCGGCGGCTTCATCGTCGGCATCGGCGTGACCTACGGGTCGGGCTGCACATCGGGGCATGGCGTTTGCGGCATGGCGCGGCTTTCGCCCCGCTCGATTGCGGCGACGCTCACCTTCATGGCGACGACCGCCGTGACCGTCTACCTCGTCCGCCACGTTTTCGCAGGGTGACCCATATGCATCTGGTTTTCATTTATCTGATCGGCGTGATCTTCGGCACCGGCATCGTTCTGTCGGGCATGGCCAACCCCGCCAAGGTGATCAATTTCTTCGATGTCGCGGGCGCGTGGGATCCCTCGCTTGCCTTCGTGATGGGCGGTGCGCTGATCGTGACCTTCGTGGGCTACCGCATCGTCTTCGGCCGGGAGCGGCCCATTTTCGAGGGGCGTTTCGTTCTGCCCACCGCGCGCAATCTTGATGCGCGCCTGATCGGCGGCTCGGCGGTCTTTGGCGTGGGCTGGGGCATCGCGGGCTTTTGCCCCGGTGGTGCGTTGCCTGCGCTGGGCACGGGCCGGATCGAGGTGATCTTGTTCACCGCGGCGCTGATCGGCGGCATTTTCGCCGCGAAATTCTTGCAAAACCTGTCTCGGCCCAAGGCCCAGGCAACATCTTGAACCATTGAGCCGGAGGGCCTGATATGTCCGATTTTCCCGTGAACATGAATGTCCGTCCCGAGGTCGAGCCGTTCTTCGACCCCGCGACAAACACGATCTCCTATGTCGTGAAGGACCCCAACTCCAACAGCTGCGCCATCGTCGACAGCGTGATGGATATCGATTACGCGGCCGGTCGGATTACCTATGACAATGCCGATGAGATCATCGCCTATGTCGAGGAAAAGGGCCTGAAGGTCGAATGGCTGATCGAGACCCATGTCCATGCCGATCACCTGTCCGCCGCGCCCTATATCCAATCCAAGCTCGGCGGCAAGATCGGCATCGGGCGCAACATCACCGTGGTGCAGGATACCTTTGGCAAGGTCTTCAACGAGGGCACCGAGTTCCAGCGCGACGGGTCGCAATTCGACAAGCTTTTCGATGATGGCGACAGCTACGAGATCGGGGGGCTGCGCGCCTTTGCGATCTACACCCCCGGCCATACGCCCGCTTGCATGACCCATGTGATGGGCGATGCGGCTTTCGTGGGTGATACGCTGTTCATGCCTGACGGCGGCTCGGCGCGCGCCGATTTCCCCGGCGGTGATGCAGGCACGCTTTACGACAGCATCCAAACGGTGCTGAGCCTGCCTGACGAGATGCGGCTGTTCATGTGCCACGATTACGGCCCAAATGGCCGTGACATTCAGTGGGAAACCACCGTGGGCGATGAAAAGGCGCATAACATCCACGTCGGCAGCGGCAAATCCAAGGATGATTTCGTCAAGTTCCGTACCGAACGTGACGCGCAGCTTGATATGCCCAAGCTGATCATCCCGTCCTTGCAGGTGAACATGCGCGCTGGCGACATTCCCAAGGACAGGGATGGCAACCCCATGCTCAAGGTGCCGATCAACGCGCTGTGATCCGGCGGGGCGGGGGCCATGCCCTCGCCCGACCACCCCTCAAGACTTTCTTTTGCGAAAGGAGGTGCCGCGATGGACGCCCGCACCCTTACGGCTGACCTGTCGGTCAGCGCCCAGATCACCCCTGACCAGCTTGGCGAAATCGCTGCCCAAGGGTTCCGCGCGGTGATCTGCAACCGCCCCGATGATGAAGAACCCGGACAGCCGCCCTTTGCCCGGATCGAAGCAGCCGCCCGCGCCGCGGGGCTTGAGGCGCGTTACCTGCCCGTCACGGGCGCCGATCTGACCGAGGACAAGGCCGCGGCCTTTGCCAGCCTGTTGAAAACGCTGCCCGGCCCGGCTCTCGCCTATTGCCGCAGCGGCATGCGCTCATCCACCCTGTGGTCGATGGCCCAAGCCGCGCAAGATCACCCGGCGGCATAGCCGACCCCGACGCTTCAACACCCTCGGCGGCTTGTCACAGACCGCCCCACATAAAAAGACCACCGGCCATGATCGAGACCCTGCGCAAATATGTTCCCGTCCTCGAGTGGGGTCGCCATTACACGCGCGACGCGCTGCAAAACGACATGATGGCGGCCGTGATCGTCACGATCATGCTGATCCCGCAATCGCTGGCCTATGCGATGTTGGCGGGGTTGCCACCCGAAGCGGGGCTTTACGCCTCGATCTTGCCGATCATTCTATATGCCATTTTTGGCACGTCCCGCGCGCTGGCGGTGGGGCCGGTGGCGGTCGTGTCGTTGATGACGGCGGCGGCGGTGGGGCAGGTGGCCGATCAAGGCACGATGGGCTACGCGCTGGCTGCGCTGACGCTGGCGGCGATGTCGGGTGCGATCTTGCTCGCGATGGGTCTGTTGAAGCTGGGCTTTTTGGCCAATTTCCTCAGCCATCCGGTGATCGCAGGATTCATCACCGCATCGGGGATCTTGATCGCTGTCAGCCAGCTCAAGCATATCTTCGGCGTCTCGGCACATGGCCATACGCTGCCCCAGATCGCGGGCTCGCTGATCGCGAATTTGGGTGATGTGAACCCGATCACGCTGGTCATTGGTGTCGTCTCGACCGTGTTCCTGTTTTGGGTGCGCAAGGGGCTCAAGCCTCTGCTGATCGCCCGCGGCATGCGCCCCAAACTTGCCGATATCGCGCAAAAGGCCGGGCCTGTCGCCGCTGTCGTCGTCACCACGCTGGCGGTCTGGGGCTTCGGCCTGTCCGCGCGGGGCGTGTCGATCGTAGGCGCCGTGCCGCAATCGCTGCCGCCCTTGACCATGCCGAGCCTGAATTTCGACCTCTTGACCGCGCTGTTCGTGCCTGCGCTGCTGATTTCGGTGATCGGTTTCGTCGAGTCGATCTCGGTGGCGCAGACATTGGCAGCCAAAAAACGCCAGCGCATCGACCCCAATCAGGAGTTGATCGGTCTGGGTGCCGCCAATCTGGGCGCGGGGTTCACCGGTGGCTATCCGGTCACGGGCGGGTTCGCCCGTTCGGTCGTCAATTATGATGCCGGCGCCGAGACACCCGCTGCAGGCGCCTATACGGCGGTGGGCCTTGCCATCGCAGCCTTGGCCCTGACGCCGCTCATTTATTTCCTGCCCACCGCGACCTTGGCCGCGACGATCATCGTGGCGGTTCTCAGCCTTGTGGATTTCTCGATCCTCAAGACAAGTTGGGGCTATTCCAAGGCCGATTTCGCGGCCGTTGTCGCCACGATCTTGCTGACGCTGGGCTTCGGGGTGGAAACGGGTGTTTCGGCAGGCGTGATCTTGTCGATCCTCTTGCATCTCTACAAGACCTCGAAACCCCATGTGGCCGAGGTGGGGCTGGTGCCCGGCACCCAGCATTTCCGCAATATCCATCGCCATGCTGTCAAGACCGACCCCGCGATCCTGACGATCCGCATCGATGAAAGCCTGTATTTCCCCAATGCGCGGTTCTTGGAGGATTACGTGCTGGACCGTGTGGGCAAGGATGGGCCGATCCGCCATGTGGTCTTGATGTGTTCGGCAGTCAATGTGATCGATTTCTCGGCACTCGAGGCGCTTGAGGCGTTGAACCTCCGTCTCAAGGATATGGGCATTGCCCTGCATCTGTCCGAGGTTAAGGGGCCGGTCACGGACCGGCTGAAGAAAAGCCATTTCCTCGACGATCTGAGCGGGCGGGTGTTCCTGTCGCAATACGATGCCTGGGTCGCGCTGACCGGCGCGCCGCCGCCTGCGAACGCGGCTGAGTAGAGGGGGGCGGGGTTTTCGCGCGGCCATGCGCGCATCTTCTGCCTTGCTGTCACTCGACCACGCGCAGGGTGGCCTGCGCGGGTCGGGACATCGTTTGACCGGCCGCGTCGAAGAACATCACCGCTTGCGGATCGGCGTCGATCTGAATGCTGTCGCCGATCCGGAGCCGGCTGGCATGCCCATCGCGCAGGATCAGCCGGTCGGCGCCCAGCCGCAGATGCACCAAGGTTTCCGCCCCAAGCGCCTCGATCAAGGTTACCTTTGCCGCCGCGCCCTCGCGCGCGATCCGAAGCTGTTC
>NZ_CBFIIK010000018.1:0-31940 GCF_965662675.1 Roseicyclus sp.
CGATCTGGCTGCCCTTTCGTAGATTGCGATTGCGGAAACATTCCGGCGCGGTCGTTTGGCGCACCATCATGGGCACGGGGGGATAAAGGCGCAGCGCTTCGCGGAAGACGTCGCGAGCCGTGCGCAGCTTGCCCATCACCGCGAAATCGGGGCCAAGGGCGAGCGCCGCTTCGGCTTCTTCCGCCAACCTCTCTTGCCAAGCGGGGTAGCGCGCCAGAAGGTAAAGCGCCCAACCCAAGGCCGAAGCGCTGGTCTCGTGCCCGGCCAGAAAGAAGATCGCGACCTGATCGACCATCTCGTCGGTGCTGAAGCGCGCGCCGGTTTCGGGGTCGGACGTCGTCATGATCTTGGTGGCCAGATCATCGGGGGCGGTGCCTTGCGCGATCTGGTCCATGCGTTCTGCCGTCAGCCGGGTGATCAGCGCGCGAATGGCCGCCGCCGTTGCCCGCGTCTCGGCCCGGTGCCCGCGCGGCATCCAGCGTGGCAGGGGAAGGAAGGCTGCGGCATTTAGGATCGGCTGGGTGCGCTGATAAGCGCGGAACTGATGAAACACTTGCGCCGCGATCTCATCCTCGATCGGCAGGGAAAAGAGCGTGCGAAAAATCACATCGGCCGCGGCATGGCTCATGTCCTCCTCGATCTCGCGGGGGCCGGGGGCGATGCGCGCAACCGCCGCCTCGCCCGCCGCCCAGATTGCGGGGAAGGTGTCGCGCAAACGCCCCCCCTCAAAGGCCGGGTCGATGATGCGGCGCTGGCGTTGCCATTCCGCGCCATTGGTCAGAAAGACGGACCGCCCCAGAAGCGGCCGCAGCCCTTCGCCCACGCGGTCGGATTTGGGGAAATCCATCGGTCGTGCCTTCAGCACCTCGTCGATGAGCGCGGGCTGGTTGATCAGGTAGCTGCGGAAGAACGGCGTGCGAAACTCGGCCATCCAAGCCCGGTACAGCCGCGCGGGCTGGGCCGACAGGATGTCTTGCCGGAAAAGCCGCATATAGCGCCAAAGCGAGACACGATCGGCGCGCGCTTGCGGCTTGGGGGGGAGATCGGGCGCGCTCATGCGGCAAGCTTTGTGTATCGATTGACTGCCCGTTCGATCCGCGCGGGCGAGGGGGCGCGGCCCGCAAAACGCGCAGCAAGCGATTTCGGCCCGGCGGTGATGCGGAAATAGTCGTAATCATCCGCGCGCCCCGGCAGGTTGTCAAAGGCGTTGAGATATTGGAAATGCGCCTCGAACAGCTTCCAGCGCAGCGCCGCCCATGTCTCGGGGCGCAAGCTTTGTGAATAGGCGGCCGAAATCACGAGGGGCCATCGCTTGCCCTCGGGCGCCACGCCCGACACCGACACCGGATCGCACAGCGCAAAGGAACAGCCATCGCCCGGCGCGGTCACATCGACCCATGTCAGCGCATCACTGTTGGACAGACAAGCCAGATCGGCGCGCAGCCGATGGGCGCGCGGCAGAAAGCTGACCATCGGCACCACATGACCCAGCGTGAGAAGCGACAGGGCCGGCCCGCCCACCGGCACCCGGCCGGCCCGGATCAGATCGGCCAGCACGGAGATCGCGATATAGGCCCCCGAGGAATGGCCGATGATCAGCACCTCGTCGGTGTCGGACTTCAGCGCATCCGCGATTGCATCGGCGAATTCCGCCATCCGCGCTTCTTGCACCGAGGGATAGGCCCCCTGCGCCTGCGCGGAAAAGGCGTAGTCATGCATCAGGTACCACGCCAGCAGATGATCGCGCCTTTGGCACCAGCGCAAGAAGCCCCCGATCGACGCCAACCCCGCCAATCCCGCACAGAGCAAAAGGATCAGATCCCATGGTCGGGCAAGCGGTGCATGCGTCACAGATTGAACCGCATAAAACCCGCTGGCCAAGAGCGCTGTATAGATCACGAAACCCAAGGCCAGCGCCAAGACCGCCTGCAACAGCAATACCATGACGGGGTAGAGTGCCGCGATCACAGGCCCCTTGCGCAGCCGCATCAGCCGAAACAGCGCGCCTGATCCGATATAGGCCCAAGCGGTGCGCGCTAGCTGAGCGTAGCTGGCCAAAACCCCCTGATCCATCGATGCGCGTACGATATCGGCCCAGACCATCACCTCGAGATCGGTATCCGTGCTGGCCTCTTCCATCCGCGCCGCGATCCGCCAGCCGAAACGGCCCTTGGCGCTGCGCGGGGCGATTTCGATGGCATATCCCGATAGCGCGGCTTGCTTGGCCGATTGGCGGCGATAGCGTTCGCGATAGGCGCGCGGCGGCACGGGATCATAGCCGGGGATATACATCACCCGGCGCTTTGCGATCACAATCGGTGGCGCGGCACTCGTCATGGCGGCTAGGCTAGCGCGGAATAAGGGCGGGCTTAAGGCGAAATTTCAGCCCAACAGTCCCAGCGCGGGAAAGGTTTCCAGCAGCCAGAAAGAAAAGGTCGAAAACGCCCCGGTGATCAGGGCCACGCCGACGCCAACCAACAACAAACCCATCACCCGTTCGATGGTTTTCATGTGGTGCTTGAGGCGGTTCATCACCCCCATCGCGCGGTCGATGAAGCCCGCCGCCAACAGAAACGGAATACCAAGACCCACCGCATAGACCGCCAAAAGCGTGGTGCCGCGTGACACGCTGGCCTCGGTCGCGGCGATGGACAGGATCGCGCCGAGTTGCGGGCCGATGCAAGGCGTCCAGCCAAAGGCAAAGGCCAGCCCCAGCACATAGGCCCCAAAGGCCGAGCCACCGCGATCGCCTGCATCCAGTCGCGCCTCGCGGTTGAGGATGGGAATGGTGATCACGCCAAGGAAATGCAGACCGAAAACGATGATCACAGCCCCCGCGATCTGACCGAGAAGGATCTGGTTTTGCAAAAAGAACTGGCCAAAGATCGAGGCGGTGAAGCCCAAGAAAACGAAGACCGTCGACAGCCCCAGTACGAAAAACAGCGCCGCTAATAGCGCTTTGCGCCGTGCATTGCGGGCATCGGTATCGATCTCGGCCATGGAGATGCCGCCCATATAGGCAAGATAGGGCGGCACGATGGGTAAGACGCAAGGGCTGAGAAAACTCAAGATACCCGCGGCAAAGGCCACGAGCATCGCAGGCAGAAGACTTGCGTCGAAAAGGTCGATCCCGAACATGAGGGCCTGTGTAGCCGCTTGGCGGGCGGGCGTCACGCGCCAAGGCGTCACATTCGCGTGGTTGGGGGCGGTAACGCGTTTTGCTGCAGCGAAACGTTACGGAAAACTGCAGTTTTGCGACCTGCGAAACTCCAGTTTCGCATCGGCTCATTGGGGGCTGCGGGGGCAAAGGATGCGGACAGGCCCTTGGTTGCAGAAGATGATGATCTGGCCGGCATTCTTGATGGCGCGATGACCGCGGCGATGGATTTCTGCGATAAAGACATCCCGACCAATATGCCGCTCTACATCGCGCGCGGCACGGCGAATGACCTTGCCGTCGCGCCCTTGGGGTGACTTGAAGACATCGGCCAGAAAGGCTTCGGGGGATGTGTTGGGCGGCTGTCTATCCATGCCGCAAACCTGCGGTGATTCTGCTTGACCTGAGTTTAACGCCCGGCCTTGATCGCCTCGAGCACATAAAGCCGGATCGCGGCGGCAAGGCCCGAGGTGACGCCGCGGCCCGCATCGATCTCGGCGACCAACTCATTCACAGATTTGTCCTGCATCTCGGCCAGACGCTGCAACTCGAGCCAGAACGCATCTTCGAGCGAGACGCTGGTGCGATGCCCGCGCAAGGTGAGGGAATGTTTGCGCGGCCGGCCGGTCATTCGTTCTCGTCCTCGCGTTTGTGCTGGTCGAGATGGCGGGCGGCTGCCTCGGCCGCGCGGGTGGCGGCGTCGCGCTCGGCTTTGGTCTGACCAAAGCGCGCGGCATTGGCATCGGCTTGGCGCCGCTTGTCGTCGCGCGCGCGGGTTTTGCGCGCACGCGACAGGTTGACGATCTTGGCCGTCAAGTCGGGCCGATCATCTGTTCGGGGCGCACGACCCGGTCGAAGGTCTCGGCATCGACAAAGCCAAGGCGGATGGCCTCTTCGCGCAAGGTGGTGCCGTTCTTATGCGCGGTCTTGGCGACCGTGGTCGCGTTGTCATAGCCGATGGTGGGCGCAAGCGCCGTCACCAGCATCAGGGATTCCCGCATCAGCTTTTCGATGCGCTCCACATTGGCCTCGGTGCCCATCAGCATGCGTTCCGTGAAGCTGTCGGCGGCATGGCCAAGAAGTGTCATGGATTGTAGCAGGTTATAGGCCATCATCGGGTTGTAGACATTCAACTCGAAATGGCCTTGGCTGCCGGCAAAACCGATTGCCGCGTCATTGCCGAGGATATGGGCGCAGACCTGCGTCAGCGCCTCGGCTTGCGTCGGGTTCACCTTGCCCGGCATGATCGAGGAGCCGGGTTCATTCTCGGGCAAGATCAACTCGCCCAGACCCGATCGCGGGCCAGAGCCGAGGAACCGCATGTCATTGGCGATCTTGTAGGCGGCCATGGCGGCCGTCTTGATCGCGCCCGACATGAAGACCATCGCGTCATGCGCCGCCAGCGCCTCGAACTTGTTGGGCGCGGTGACGAAGGGCAGGCCGGTGATCTGGGCGATGCGCGCGGCGATCGCCACATCCCAGCCCTTGTCGGTGTTGAGCCCTGTGCCGACGGCGGTGCCGCCTTGGGCCAACTCGTAGATGCCGGGCAGCGCCAACTTGATGCGCGCGATGCCGTTGCGGATCTGCATGGCATAGCCGGAAAACTCCTGGCCCAAGGTCAGGGGGGTCGCATCTTGGGTATGTGTGCGGCCGATCTTGATGATGTCGCGGAACGCCTCGGATTTGGCCTCGAGGCCCGCGGCGAATTTCTCGAGTCCCGGGATCAGCACCTCATGGGCTGTCACGGCGGCGGCGATATGCATGGCCGTGGGGAAGGTGTCGTTCGAGGATTGGCCCATATTGCAATGATCATTGGGATGGACCGGCTTTTTCGAGCCGATGACACCGCCCAGCATTTCGATCGCGCGGTTCGAGATCACCTCGTTGGCGTTCATGTTCGATTGCGTGCCCGATCCCGTCTGCCACACGACCAATGGGAAATGATCGTCAAGCTTGCCCGCGATCACCTCTTGGGCGGCGGCGATCATGGCATCGGCCAGCGTCGCATCAAGCTTGCCGGTGGCAAGGTTTTCTTCCGCACATGCACGCTTGATGACGCCCAGCGCGCGCACGATGGCCACGGGCTGCTTTTCCCAGCCGATGGGAAAATTCATGATCGAGCGCTGCGTCTGTGCGCCCCAATAGCGGTCGGCTTGCACCTCGAGCGGGCCAAAGCTGTCGGTTTCAGTGCGTGTCTTGGTCATGGGCCTGTCTCCGGTATGCGGTCGTATGCCGTTTAGCGCCAGCCAAGAGGCTGTGCAATGTGCGGCAATGCCTCACTGCGCCGTACTTTGGCGGAAAAAGCGATAGACCCGCGCGGGCGGGATGTTGCGCCAGATCTTGGCGCTGATCCGCCATTCCAGTTCCATCTCGTCGCGTAGCGCGCGGGCCACGGGCGGCTTCGGGCCATAGGTGAACTGCACATAGCGCCCGTCTTGGGCAAGCTGTGCGAAACTGCCGCCAAGAATGCCGCGTTGCAGGGCCAGCGGCATCGACAAAAGCGGCAAGCCAGAGATGACGGCCTGCACCTCCGACAGATCCAGATCGCCGACATCGCCCGCACTCATCTTGTGGTGATGAACGCTGGGAAAGCGGGCCTGAAGATGGGCATGGAATTCGGGGTTCATTTCGATTGTGTGCAGCGCCGCGGGTGCGATGCCGCGATCCAAGATCGCTTGGGTGATCACGCCCGTGCCCGCGCCCAATTCGATGACCGGCCCCTTGGCGGGGTCAAGCCCCTCGGTCATTTCCGCGCAAAGCGCGCGCGACGAGGGGGCCAAGGCCACGACCTGACCGGGGCGGCGCAATATCTGACCCATGAACAACGCGAAATCCCGCATGATACGCCCTGTTTGACAGCGTTACGAACTGTAGCGCGGCGCTGTTGCGGGGCAAAAGCGGCGGGCCGTCACCTCATTGTCCCTTGCGGAAGCTGTCGAGGCGCACGACCTCGGCATGCTGGGAGGGTGTTTGCGCGGCGTCGGTCTGGCCCTTGCCGGGGCGCGGCGGCGGCTCATCCTCAGGCTCGTGGGCATCATCCCCATCATCGGCGCTTTCGAAGCGCAGCCCGAATTCCACCGAAGGATCGACAAATGTCCTGATCGCATCGAAAGGGATGCGAAGATGCTCGGGATTGTCGCCGAAATTGAGGATGATCGAAAATCCGTCATCATCGACGGCAAGCCCGTCATACCAATTCTGGATGACGATGGTCATTTCCTCGGGATAGCGGTCGCGCAGCCAATCTGCCAGCGCGACACCCGCCGCACCGGTGTCGAAGGTGATGAAGAAATGATGATCCCCGGGTAACCCGCTTTGCGCCACATCGCTCAGAACGTTTTGGATCAGGCCCCGCATCGCCCGATGCATCAGGCGACCATAGGCGATGGAGGACGTTCTGTCTGACATGGTCTCGGCACCCCGGCTTGGTCGCGCTTACCATAGAAGATTCGTTTCGATTTGAAAGGCGAGGCGTGGCCCGACCCGTCAGATCGCCGGAAAATTCGCCAAGACCAGCCATGCCGCCAAACCGGCCTCGAAACCGAAGAATGTCCAGCTTTGGCGGCTGGCCGCATCATCGCGCAAGATCGATGTGACCCGCCCCGTCGCGGCACCCGCATAGGCAAGCCCCATCACGACCCACGCCAGCGGTTGGTCCAGCAGCAAGGCACCCAACCCCAAACCCACGAACAAACAGCCCGAAGCGGCCGAGACTTCCGTGTAGGCCATGTTTGAAGGTCCGGCCTGCATGTCGAGCTGTGCCATCGTCCAGCGCGGCGCCAGCCAGCCCATCAGCCCCAAGCCGATGGTCAAGATCGCCACCGCGTAATTGATGAAATCGAAAGCGGTCATCAGGTTCCCTTTGGTCTGCAATGCGCGACGGTCCTGTTAGGTAAACGTCGCGCAGCGCCGCCCGGATCACTTGCGGATGAAAAAAACATCAAGCGCGTGTTGGCGAAAACGGGAAGCGGGGGGAAAGTGCAGGCTTCTGTTGCCAGGTGCCTGCGGACCCCGCCTTACGCGGCTAGGCGCAAGGGCTTAGTTTCGGCGACTCGAGCAGCTTACGCTGCCAGAGCCATTGCCGGAGCACGGTTGTCATTTGCAACTGTACGTTTCGGACCGATAACGGTGGTACCTCACCGGGACAAAGCTAACCTCTTTAGACGTTCGTCGATCCTGTTTCGGCCCCATGATCCGCAAATGACGGATGTTTGGTGGAGCCGCCGGGTACCGCCCCCGGGTCCGAGCCGTGTATTACAAGCGCGTTTATGTCCATAGCCCCGTTGCCGAGGCATTGGGAACATACGAGGCCGCTCGCTGGATTTCAAGCACCCGCGCAGGCGCGTTGCGGGTTCTTGCCTTGGCGGCGCGGTTCTGGCATGAGTTATGTAATAACATAACATTATAGGTGATGCCGTGCCCGATCTACGCCTTCCTGTCACAGTGCTGTCCGGTTTTCTGGGCGCCGGAAAAACCACGCTTCTCAACACGATCTTGCAAAACCGGGCGGGCCGCAGGGTGGCTGTGATCGTCAACGACATGGCACAGATCAATATCGACGCTGATCTGGTGCGCGCGGGCGGCGGGCTATCGCAGACCGAGGAAAGCTTGGTCGAAATGTCGAACGGCTGCATCTGCTGCACGCTGCGCGAGGATTTGCTGATCGAGGTGCGGCGCTTGGCCGAAGCCGGGCGCTTCGATGCGCTGGTGATCGAATCCACCGGCATTTCCGAACCCTTGCCGGTTGCCACCACCTTTGATTTCCGTGACGAAGACGGGGTCAGCCTGTCCGATGTGGCGCGGCTTGATACCATGGTCACAGTGGTCGATGCGGTGAATCTGTTGGCCGATTATTCCAGCCATGATTTCCTGTCCGCACGCGGCGAGAGCATGGGCGAGGGCGATGAGCGGCGCTTGGTGCATCTGTTGACCGACCAGATCGAGTTCGCCGATGTGGTCATCCTCAACAAGGTCGGCGCGGCGGGCCACGAGCGGGTCGATGCCGCGCGCAAGATCATCCGCAGCCTCAACGCCGATGCGCGTATTCTGGAAACCGATTTCTCGGATGTGGCGCTCTCCGATGTGCTGGAAACCGGGCTTTTCGATCTCGACCGCGCGCATCAGCACCCGATGTGGGCCAAAGAGCTTTACGGTTTCGCCGACCACATCCCCGAGACCGAGGAATATGGGATCAGCTCCCATGTCTACCGCGCGCGCCGCCCCTTCATCCCCGAGGCGATCTTGGCGCTGCTTGACGGGGACTTGCCGGGGGTGATCCGCGCCAAGGGGCATTTCTGGATCGCCACGCGCCCCGATTGGGTGGCAGAATTTTCGCTTGCGGGGGCGCTGTCCGGCGTGACGCCGCTTGGCACATGGTGGGCTTCGGTTCCCAAGGACCGCTGGCCCGAGCATGACAGCGCGCGCCGTTACATCACGGAGCATTGGGCCGAGCCTTGGGGCGACCGGCGGCAAGAACTGGTGTTTATCGGGGCGGGCATCGATTGGCCAGGGCTCAAGGCGCGTCTGGATGCTTGCCTGTTGCCCGAAGGTGTCGATGGTGCTGAGCTGCCCGATCCGTTTCCGCGCTGGCGGCGGGCCGAGGCCGCAGCATGAGGCGAGGCGGCAATCTGGGGGCGACGCGGCTGCGCGGCAAGCCGCGCCAGGTCGATCCGATGCGGGTCTATGACAGCCTGCCGCCCGATCTGCGTACGTGGCTTGCACATGCCGCACTCCCTTGGTCGCCGCTCTCGTGCCTCAGGCTGTGGCGGCGCGCATTGCGCGAAGAAGGGTGCGTTGATCGCGCCCGTGCCCGGCTTGACCGGGCCGAGGCAGCATGCCTTGAACGTGACCGTCGCTTGGGGGGCGGGCAGACGTAAAAAAACGGGCGCCGACATGGGCGCCCGTTTTCGTAATCGATGATCGACGGATCAGAAGCCGGCCTTGATCCGCTCGAAGGCTTCGGCCTGACGCTCGCGCTGTTCGTTCGAGATCGGCAACTGTGCCAGAACCGGCACGGTCACTTCGCCAAGGCCTGCGGCCTCCATCGCTTCGGCACCAAGCGCCATGAGTGCTGCCTGATTGGCGGTGCCGAAGCCGTTTTCCAGCAAGGGCAGCGCCGAGACATCGGCATGCATCGCGTTGATGAAATCATAGGCCTGATCTTCGGAGCCTTCGCCATTGGCCATGTTCACATAGCCGCACAGCCAGACCGAAGAGCCTTCGGCGGTGTTGCGGTTGAAGCCGACGGGGAAACCCTCATCTGCCAGCGACACCGGCACTTCGTTCCAGACCCAAGCGGCCTGCACCTGTCCCGAGGCCATCAACTGCTGAATCTCGGCCGGATCGACCCAGTAGTTCAGCAAATTGCCGTGGATGCCGCGCAGCCATGCGGTGGCTGCCTCGAACTGCGCGTCAGTGGCTTGCGACCAATCGGTCACGCCCGTGGCGAGATAGGCCAGCGCATAGGCATCATCGACATTGTCGGGGATCGACAGGCGGCCCGCATAGGCGGGGTTGTTGAAGATCTCAAGCGTGGCGATATCTTCGGAAGGCACGGTTTCGGCGTTATAGGCCACGGCCGTGGTGCCGTAATCGGTAGGCAGGAAGAACAGATCGGCCGTCCCTGCGCGCACATCTTGACCAAGAAGGTCGGCATTGAGCGAGTCATAGGCCGCAACGCGCGACCGATCCCACGGCTCGATAATGCCCGATTCCTGCCAACGCGGCACAGAGCCCGCGCAGATATGGGTCACATCCGACCGAAAGCCCGCGAGCAGACGCTGAAAGGCTTCATCCTCATCGCCGAAAAAGACGAATTCGGGGCTAGCGCCGTGCTGGTCGATGAAGGGCTGGTGGAAAGAGGGCTCTTCGAAACCCGAATAATCGAACACGAGCAAATCTTGCGCCGCTGCGATCGAGGGTACGGAAAGCGCGAGGGCCATGGCGGTGCCGAGGGCCATGCGATGGGTCATGATGGCGATATCCCTGTTGATGTGAATGATGGCAGAACCGCGAAAGAAACTAGGGCCGATGGCCCTGTTTGCCAAGGGGTGGTTACGCGGGATGAGTACGCGCGGCGCGTGCATCGAATACCGATTGGGCAAGCTGGCGTGTGTAGCGCTCCAACTCTTCCAGTGCAGCAATGATTTCAGGGCCATCCTGCCCCTCTGTTGCATCGGCGATTCGGGCGTGCAGCGCGATGATTGCGTCGCGCGATCGGGCCGAAAAGGTGATCATGTTCATCAGTGGTTGCATGGCCTCCACGGCGCCTGCAAGCTGATAGGACAACACAGGATTACCCGCTGCGTCGACGAGGGCACGGTGAAAGGCCACATCCGAGGCGCAAAAGGATTCATCGGTCAGGCCGGGCTGACCTTGGCGGGTGATTTCGGCCCGCATCGTGGCAAGATGGTCGGGGCTACGGCGGGCGGCGGCAAGCATAGCACAGGCCCGTTCCATCGCGAAACGCGCCTCGCAGGCGGTGTCGAAACTCGTGTCGTTCATGCCCAGCAAAAGTGTCGATGTCGTAATCTGTTGGGCATGGGCATCAGTATAGCTCAGCCGGTTGATGAAGGCGCCCCCAAAGGCGCCGCGCTGGGTCCGGATCAGTGATTGTGCGGCCAGCCGTTTCAGCGCCTCGCGCACCGTCGGGCGTGAGACGGCGAATTGTTCGGCCAATTCCGCCTCGGACGGCAGGCGGTCGCCCACGATCAACGCGCCAGACACGATGGCGTCGCGGATGGCGCTGGCGATCTGTGCCGAAAGATCGGCTGTGCTGTCCGGATCGATTTTCATTTGTCAGACATTTAAAAGTCTGACAATTGTTTGGCAAGCGAAACGAGTCGTCGGGGAGGGCGGCCAGACCATGATCGCCGCGCGCATCAGATCTATGGGCAGCCCGCATTGGCTGGCACTTTACGGCGCGATCTTGCTGTCATGGGGCGCGCTTTACCTGATGGCCTTGCCCGCCGATCTGCGCGCCGCCGGTGCGATCTATGGCGCGGAATTCTTGGCAAGCCTGTGCATCGTGACGCCGGATGCGGCGGGCTATCTTGGCCTTGTCGCGATGTGGGCGATCATGTCGGCGGCGATGATGGCCCCAACGGCCTTGCCTGCATTCGCAGCCTTTGACGATCTGAGCGCGCGGGCGGGGGGCGGCTTTGGCGCGCTTGTCGTGGGGTTCTTGGCGGTATGGCTGGGCTTCTCGGTCTTGGCGGCCGCCTTGCAACTGGCGCTTTTTCAGATCGGATACCTCAGCGTGTTCGGGGATAGCCAATCGCTGGTTTTGTCGGGGCTGTTGTTGGGGCTGGCGGGAGCCTATCAATTCTCGGCACTCAAAGATGCCTGCCTGACGCAATGCCGCGCGCCCTTGGCGTTTTTCATGAGCCATTGGGCCGAGGGGCCGCTGCGCAACGGGGTCCGGCTTGGTGCCGCCTGTTTGGGGTGTTGCTGGGCGTTGATGCTTTTGGCCTTTGTCGGCGGGGTGATGAATCTGGCCTTCATGGCGGTGGCGATGATGCTTATGGCATTGGAGAAATTGCCCGAGATCGGGCGTCACATCACGCGGCCCTTGGGGGTTTTGCTGATCGCTTCGGGCGCGGCAAGCCTTGGCCTTGGCCTTATCGGATAAAGAAGAGAGGAAGCACCATGTCGCTCAGACGCCGCCCCGAGGCCGACCGCCTGCCGGTCAGCCAACGTATCGATCAACGCATGGACAGCCCCAAGCGCCGCCAGATGCGGCCTACGGATTGGGCGATCAAGGGCGAGTTGTTCCTCAACTGCAATTGCACGGTGTTCTGCCCCTGCGTCGTGAGCTTGGGCAAGCATCCACCGACCGAAGGCTCTTGCAAGGCATGGATGGCCATCGCCATTGATGAGGGGCATTACGAGGGTGAAAGCCTCTCGGGTCTCAATGTCGGGCTGATGGTCGAGATCCCCGGCCGCATGGCCGAGGGCAATTGGAAGGTCGCCGCCTATATCGACGAGGCTGCCAGCGGCAAGGCTTATAACGGCCTGCTCCAGATCCTTTCGGGGGCGGCAGGGGGAACCACGGGTCTTTTCACCATCCTTGTCTCGGAAATCATCCATGCCGAGCGCGAAAAGGTCGAGATCGTGCGCGAGGGGCGCCGCCGCGGACTTTATGTTGGCAAGAAGATCCAAGGCGAGATCGAGATGCTGGAAGGGGCAAACCCCGATGAGCCGGTGGTGATGACCAACACCCGCTACTGGATGGGCCCCGATGTGATCGCGGCGCGCGGTTTGAAATCCAAGGTGCGCGATTTCGGGCGGGTCTGGGATCTGTCGGGCAAATCGGGCGAGATCTGCGCCATTGATTGGTCGGGCAGCGCGGGCAAGTAAGCGATGATCACGCCCGGCTATTGTCAGATGATGGCGCGCTACAATGCGTGGCAGAACCAATCGCTGTTTCACGCGGCGGCAGGGCTGGCGCCCGAGGCGCGCGAGTTGGATCGTGGTGCCTTTTTCGGCTCTATCCGGGCCACGCTCAGCCACTTGATGTGGGGCGATCTGATCTGGATCGCGCGGCTGGAGGGGGGCGAAGGGCCGGGCGGCACCATCACGGAGTCGCCCCAGCGGTTCGACTGGCCGACACTTTGGGCCGAGAGGCCCAAGCTTGACGCACGGATCGCAGCCTGGGCGTGGATGGTCACGCCCGAAGAGTTGGCGGGCCAGATCAGCTGGCATTCCTTTGCCCTTGGGCGCGCCTTGGCCAAACCCACGGCGGAATGCATCATGCATCTGTTCAACCACCAGACCCATCACCGAGGCCAGGTCCATGCCATGCTGACCGCCGCGGGTGCGCGGCCCGATGATACCGATATTCCCTTCATGCCTGATGAGGTTCCCGAATGGCGTTGATCTCGCCCTCGCGCCGCTTGCGCCGCACGCCCTTTTCCGAAGGCGTCGAGGCCGCAGGCGTCAGCGCCTACACGGTCTACAACCGCATGCTTTTGCCGACCGTATTCCGTTCGATGGAGGAGGATTATCACCACCTGAAATCCGCGGTACAGGTCTGGGATGTCGCCTGCGAGCGGCAGGTGGAGGTGCGTGGCCCCGATGCCGCCAAGCTGGTGCAGATGCTGACACCGCGCGATCTGCGGGGCATGTTGCCGGGGCAGTGCTACTATGTGCCGATGGTCGATGAGACGGGCGGCATGCTGAACGATCCCGTGGCGGTGAAACTGGCCGAAGATCGTTGGTGGATCTCGATTGCGGACAGCGATTTGCTGTTATGGGTCAAGGGGATCGCCTATGGCTACCGGCTCGATGTCCTGATCGATGAACCCGATGTCTCGCCCTTGGCGGTGCAGGGGCCGAAAGCCGATGATCTGATGGCGCGTGTGTTCGGCGACGCGGTGCGCGACATCCGCTTTTTCCGCTTTGGACATTTCGATTTCCAAGGCCGCAACATGGTGATCGCGCGCTCTGGCTATTCCAAGCAGGGCGGCTTCGAGATTTATGTCGAGGGTAGTGATATCGGCATGCCCCTGTGGGACGCCTTGATGGAGGCGGGGCGTGATCTGGATGTTTACGCCGGATGCCCCAATGGGATCGAACGGGTCGAGGCTGGATTGCTGAGTTATGGCAATGACATGACCGCCCAGAACACCCCGCATGAGGCGGGCTTGGGCCGGTTTTGCAATACCGCCACCGCGATCGGCTGCATCGGCCGCGATGCGCTGTTGCGGGTGGCCAAGGAAGGGCCGATCAAACAGGTGCGCCCCATCGCGATCGACAGCAAAACCCTGCCGCGCTGTGATCGGCCTTGGGCGCTGATGGCGGGCGATACCCGCGTAGGTCAGGTGACATCAGCCGCGCAATCACCCGATTTTGGCTGTGGTGTGGGCATCGGCATGGTCCGCATGACCCATTGGGAGGCGGCAACAGCGCTGCATGTCGTGACGCAAGACGGCACGTTTCCAGCCGTCGTGAATGATAAATTCTGGTTATAAAACAATGATCTGTGGTGCGTTGTTCGTGTCCACGGAGGAAAGGTGACACGCTATGACATTTCGCGCCCTGGTCGTTGAGAAGGATGCAGACGGCAAGACACATGCCGCGGTTCAGACGCTCGCGGATGATCGTCTGCCCGAAGGCGATGTGACAGTCGCGGTCGAATACTCGACCGTGAATTACAAAGACGGGCTTTGCCTTGGGTCCGGAGGCGGTTTGGTCCGCAACTACCCGCATGTGCCGGGGATCGACCTGGCCGGCAGCGTCATCGCCTCGGATGATCCGCGCTATAACCCCGGCGACAAGGTCGTGCTGACCGGCTGGCGCGTGGGCGAGGCGCATTGGGGCGGCTATGCCGAGCGCGCGCGCGTCAAGGCCGATTGGCTGGTGCCGCTTCCGGCGGGATTGACGACGGAGCAGGCGATGGCCGTCGGCACCGCCGGCTTCACCGCGATGCTAGCGGTGATGGCGCTGGAAGATCACGGGCTGAACCCCGATCAGGGCGAGGTTCTGGTCACCGGGGCCGCGGGCGGTGTCGGCTCGGTCGCGACAGCGATCTTGGCCAATCTCGGCTATGCTGTCGCCGCTGTCACCGGGCGCGCGGATCAGGCCCAATACCTGCATGGCTTGGGTGCCGCGCGCATCGTGGCGCGCGAAGAGGTGGCCGAGACCGTCAAGCGCCCCCTCGAGGCCGAGACATGGGCAGGCTGCGTCGATGCCGTCGGCGGCACGATGCTCGCGCGTGTCTTGGGACAGATCAAATATGGCGGCTCGGTCGCGGCGGTGGGGCTGGCGGGTGGTGCGGGGCTGCCCGCGACGGTAATCCCCTTCTTGCTGCGCGGTGTGAACCTGCTGGGCATCGACAGCGTCATGCAGCCCTACGCCAACCGCCTGCGCGCATGGGAGCGGATCGCGCGCGATCTGCCGATGGACAAGCTGGCCGCGATGGTCACCCCCGCGGGCTTGGACGATCTGCCGAAGCTGGGGCAAGATATCCTTGCAGGTCAGGTGCGTGGCCGCATCGTGGTCGATCCGCGTCGCTAGGGGTTTTTGGGGGCGTCGCGCCGCACAGCTGGCGCGTGGTCCCCGTGCCAATACCGCGCACATCATCATCACGGCGCTTTGCCTTTCTTGCCGGGCATGCGTATTGGGGGAAAGATGAAGGCAGGATCGCGCGCATGACCAAGACCCCCACCGGCAAATCCAGCAGCGGACGCGGGCAGCGCGAGTTGCGCACCAAGGTCAAGACCGCGCGCGGGCGCAAGCTGAGTTCGACGCTCTGGCTTGAGCGGCAACTCAACGACCCGTACGTCCAGCGCGCCAAGCGCGAGGGGTATCGCGGGCGCGCGGCCTACAAGATCATGGAGTTGGACGATAAGTTCCGTTTCCTCGTGCCCGGTGCGCGGGTGGTCGATCTGGGCTGTGCGCCGGGCGGTTGGTGCCAAGTGGCCGTGCCGCGCATCAACGCCTTGGGCGAGAAATCGGGCAAAGCCGTGGGCCGGATCATCGGTGTCGATCTGCAAGAGGTCGATCCCATCGCGGGTGTGGAATTGCATGTTCTCGATTTCCTGGAAGACGGGGCCGATGAGCGGGTCAAGACATGGCTGGGGGGGCGGGCTGATGTGGTGATGAGCGATATGGCCGCGGCATCCTCGGGCCATAAGCAGACCGACCACATCCGTATCGTGGCGCTTTGCGAGGCGGCGGCGCAGCTGGCATTCGATGTGCTGGAACCCGGTGGCACCTTTGTCGCCAAGGTCTTGGCGGGCGGGGCCGAGGGGAGCTTGCAGACCTTGCTCAAGCAGCGCTTCGACAAGGTCGTCAATGTCAAACCCCCCGCCAGCCGGGCCGATAGCTCCGAGAAATTCGTCGTGGCCACGGGGTTTCGCGACGTTGCGGGGGATGCACAATCGGACGATTGAGGGGGGTGGCGCGGTTTTCGCTCTTTTCCTCTGGCGCGCTGCATGAAATAGGGACGTGCCAACGCTGAAGCCCAAGGAGACCCCGATGGAGATTCGCGAGGCACTGACCTTCGATGATGTTTTGCTCGTACCCGGAGCGAGTTCCGTCTTGCCGGCAACGGCCGATACGCGCACGCGGGTAACCAAGTCGATTTCTCTCAATATCCCCTTGCTGTCTTCGGCGATGGATACAGTGACCGAGGGGCGCATGGCGATTGCCATGGCGCAGGCCGGTGGCATGGGCGTGATCCACCGCAACCTCGATGTCGAGGCGCAGGCCCGCGAGGTGCGCCGCGTCAAACGCTTCGAGAGCGGGATCGTCTACAGCCCGGTGACATTGACCCCTGACCAGACCTTGGCCGATGCGCGCGCATTGATGGAGCGTTACGGCTTTACCGGTTTTCCCGTGGTCGACGATCAGCGCCGCGTCTTGGGCATCGTGACCAATCGCGACATGCGCTTTGCCGAGCAAGACGATACCCCCGTGCGCGTGATGATGACGACCGAGAACCTCGCCATATTGCGCGAACCCGCAGACCGGGGCCAAGCCATCAGCTTGATGAAATCGCGCCGGATCGAAAAGCTGCTTGTGACCGATGCGACGGGCAAGCTGACGGGCCTTTTGACGCTGAAAGACACCGAGCGCGCGGTGCTGAACCCGCAGGCTTGCAAAGATGAGTTGGGCCGTTTGCGTGTGGCTGCGGCCACAACTGTCGGTGATGCGGGCTTCGAGCGCTCGGCGGCGCTGATCGATGCGGGCTGTGATTTGATCGTGATCGATACCGCGCATGGCCATTCCGAAGGGGTGGCGCGCGCGGTCGAGCGGGTCAAGGCACTGTCGAACGCGGTGCAGGTGGTGGCGGGCAATGTGGCAACGGCCGAGGCCACGCGCGCGCTGATCGATGCAGGTGCCGATGCGATCAAGGTGGGGATCGGCCCCGGCTCGATCTGCACCACGCGGATTGTGGCCGGCGTGGGCGTTCCGCAATTGACCGCGATCATGGATTGCGCAGCGGCCGCGGCGGCCAGCGAAACGCCGGTCATCGCGGATGGCGGGATCAAGTATTCGGGCGATTTCGCCAAGGCGATTGCGGCGGGCGCGCATTGCGCCATGGTGGGCAGCATGATCGCCGGCACGGATGAGAGCCCCGGCGAGGTGATCTTGTATCAAGGTCGCAGCTTCAAATCCTATCGCGGCATGGGCAGCCTTGGGGCGATGGCGCGCGGCTCGGCGGATCGGTATTTCCAGAAAGATGCCGCCTCCGACAAGCTGGTGCCCGAAGGGATCGAGGGGCAGGTGCCCTATAAAGGTTCGGCAGGCGCCGTTGTTCATCAACTCGTTGGCGGTCTGCGCGCAGCGATGGGCTATACGGGCTGTGCCACTGTCGATGAGATGCGCCGTGATTGCCGCTTCGTGCGCATCACCGGGGCGGGGCTGAAAGAAAGCCATGTGCATGATGTGCAAATTACCCGCGAAAGCCCAAATTATCGTTTGGGGTAAGTATTTTGCCGCTTGATTGTAAGGTGGATCATTGACCCCGGCCGCCCGCGCCGCCGCGGCGATTGCGGTCTTGGATGACTGGCTGTCGGGCCAAGCCGCCGAGCAGGCGCTGACCAACTGGGCGCGGGGCGCGCGCTATGCCGGGTCCAAGGACCGCGCGGCGGTGCGCGATCTTGTCTATGATGTCTTGCGCGCGCGCGAAAGCTGCGCGCGCCTTGGGGGCGGTGGCGACGGGCGGGCCTTGATCTTGGGTCTGACGCGGCTGCAAGGCATTGATCCTGAAACTATTTTTACGGGTGATGGCTATGCGGCGCCCGTTTTGCTTCGCGATGAGCTGGCGCAGGCTGTCGATCGTGACGGGGCCGATCCGCAGCATGATGTTCCGGCATGGCTGTTGGATCATGTGACGCAGCGTGCGGGGGATGCTTTGCCCGCGCTTTTGGCGGCTTTGCGGATGCGCGCGCCGCTCTATCTGCGGGTCAACACACGCAAGACCACGCGCGAGGATTGTATCGCCCATTTGGCCAGCCAAGGGATCACGGCAGAGGCCGAGCCCCGCGCGGCAACGGCGATCTTGGTCACATCGGGGGCGCGTCAGGTCAAATCGACCCAAGCCTATCGCGAGGGGTGGATCGAACCACAAGATTTATCGGTGCAGCGCGCCGTTTTGGCGGTGGATTGGCCTTCGGGGCCGATCCTTGACTATTGCGCCGGGGGCGGTGGTAAATCCTTGGCCATCGCGGCGCTGACGGGCCAGCGCATGTGGGCGCATGATGCAGCGCCAAGGCGCATGGCCGATCTGCCGATCCGTGCCGCGCGGGCCGGGGCCGCTATCGATCTGCTCGGCCGTGATGCATTGCACCAAACCGGCCCTTTTGCCGCCGTGCTTTGCGATGTGCCTTGTTCCGGCTCTGGGACTTGGCGGCGCGATCCGGAGGCGAAATGGCGCCTGACTCCCGCGCGCTTGGCCGAACTGGTCGCGCTGCAGGCCGAAATTCTCGACGCTGCAATGGCCCTTGTCGCGCCGGGTGGCCAGTTGGTTTACATGACATGCTCGCTTTTTCACGCTGAAAACGAGGCGCAAATCGCGGCGTTTTGCGCGCGCAATCCCGATTGGCGCCGCGAGATGGAGGGGGTCGCGACACCGCTTACCGCCTCGGACGGGTTCTATCACGCGGTCCTGCGCGCGCCTTGAACATCTTGCTTGTGCAATTTTCGATAAAATTCCGTATCTTAAGATTCGCTTAACCATTCGAAGCCTAGGCAACGTTTGGCGGATCGGGGCTTGATCGGAACGAGAGGCACAGTGAAATCGGATCAGATGATCTCGCGTTGGCTTGCGCCGACGGCATGGGCGCGGTTGCAACCGATGCTGCTGCTTTTATTCGGCGTGATCGCGCTTTTGGCTGCCGTGCTTGTCGAGAGCCTGCAATGGGCCTTCGCATTATGGGCGACCGCCGGCGGGGCCTTGTCGGCAAGCGCGCTTGTGATGGGGGCGGCGATGGTGCGCCGGGGGCGGATGCGCGCGATGTTGCGGGCGGCATTGCGGGTCATGGAACATGATCCAGCCCCCTGTTTTTGCAGCGATGGTGCAGGCGCGATAGTCGCCGTGAATGCCGCCGCCGCGCGCCGCTTTGGTGAACCTTTGGGCCAACCGATGTCACGGGCGATCCTTGGGATGTTGCCCAATGCCGCCGCGGTCGTATTTCGCACCGAGACCGCGCTGGAGCGCCAGCCCATGACCCATGAAACCGTGTTGACCACGCGCGGCCCGGTGCGTTTGACCGCGCATCGATTGGCGGGTGGCGTGTTCTGGCGCATCGATGACCAAGGCGGCGCGGCACCCCATTCCGGCGATGGTATCGCGCTGCCGATGATGGTGGTCAGCCAATCGGACACGATCTTGTCGATGAACCCCGCAATGCGCGATGTCTTGGGCCGCCGCCCCACCGCATTGGCCGATGTCTTTGCGCAGTCACCTGTCATCGCGGGGCGGCGAACGATCCTGAACGGGGCGAGTGGCGAGATCGCGGTGGTGCCGGTGATCGTGCCATCGCGCGATGGACGGCGCGAGGTTTATGTCGTGCCCGGCCTTGCCGATCCGCCCGCCGCATCGGTCGCCGCGCGCGCCTTCGAGTCGCTTCCGGTGGCTTTGCTGCATATTGGATCGGATGGCTGTCTGCTGGCCTCCAATCGCCATGCGCAGGCGCTGCTTGGGATCGTCGATGCCGCCACCGGCCCCTTGTCGCAATTCGTCGAAGGGCTGGGCCGACCAGTGAACGACTGGGTGATGGACACGCTGGCCGAACGCATCCCCGACCGATCCGAGGTGGTGCGCGCCCGACGTCGTGAGGAAGAGGTCTTTTTGCAGATCACGCTGAGCCGGATCACCGATGCATCGGGCCCGTCGCTTTTGGCGGTGTTGCATGATGCGACCGAACTCAAGACGCTCGAACAGCAATTCGTTCAAAGCCAGAAGATGCAGGCGATTGGCGAATTGGCAGGCGGTATCGCGCATGATTTCAACAACTTGCTCACAGCGATTGCGGGGCATTGCGACTTGCTTTTGTTGCGCCACGACCAAGGCGACCCCGATTACGGCGATCTGGTGCAAATCAACCAGAACGCCAATCGCGCCGCGGCGCTTGTGGGGCAATTGCTGGCATTTTCGCGCAAACAGACGCTTGAGCCCGAGATCCTCGATCTGCGCGACACGATGGGTGAATTGACCCATCTGTTGAACCGGTTGGTCGGCGAGAAGATCACCCTGACCCTCAGCCATGATCCGGCGCTTTGGCCGATCCGCGCGGATCGTCGCCAGCTTGACCAGGTGATCATGAACCTCGTGGTCAATGCCCGCGACGCCATGCCCGATGGGGGTGAAGTGCGGGTTGAAACGCGCATGGTGCGCTTGACCGAGCCGCTCTATCGCGATCGCGCCGAGGTGCCGGCGGGCCGCTATGTCACCATCCGCGTTTGCGATCAGGGTCATGGTATTGCGCCGGATAAATGCCACCGTATCTTCGAGCCGTTCTTCACCACCAAACGTCAGGGGGAAGGGACAGGGCTTGGCCTGAGCATGGCTTACGGCATCATCAAGCAGACGGGTGGCTATATCTTCGTCGATAGCGTGGTGGGCGTGGGCAGTACATTCATCATCTATTGCCCGGCCTTCGATCTGCCCGCGCAAGATGTGATCGCGCAGCACTCTCCCCTCCCGCCTCAAATCATGCGCGCCAAGGCGGATCACGATGTCGATCAAACGACCGGAGTCGTTTTGTTGGTCGAGGATGAGGCCCCCGTGCGTGCCTTTGCGGCGCGTGCGCTGCGGCTACGCGGGTATACGGTGATCGAGGCTGGCTGTGCGGAAGAGGCCTTGGAGAAACTCGATGATGAGGCGCTGAAGATCGATCTTTTCCTGACCGATGTGGTGATGCCCGGCATGGATGGGCCATCTTGGGTGCGCCGTGCGCTGTTGGCGCGACCCGGCGTCAAGGTGGTTTTCGTTTCGGGATATGCCGAAGATCAGCTCGAGGATGGATCGATCGCCATCCCCAACGCGGTCTTTTTGCCCAAGCCATTCTCCTTGGCCGATTTGACCGAAACGGTGCAGCGCCAGTTGCACTAAGCCCGCCGCCTCACTTGCCAAGACTTGCCCATAGCGCGAAATCGGCCGCAGCCTCGTGGTGCAATCGTGCCTCAAGCGCAGGGGGAAGCGTCAGATCGGCCTGTGGCGAAATATTGCGTCGCCCCAGATCGAGAGCGATGCCCAGTCGCGCCTCCAAGAAAGCGATCGCCTTTTCCATCTCCTCGTAGCGGAACAGATGGTCGACGATAAGCTTGCCCTCGGCATTGGACACGAAACGCGACTGGCGGCCGACACGGGCATATTCCGGCTCTGGATCACTCAACCAACCCGTGACGAATTGGGTGAAATCCATCGCGGCAGTCGAGCTTGCGGTGGCCGCGATCTCGGGGCGGGCGCGGTAGCGATACCAGCTGCCCAGCCAATCGCGCGGCTCGCGGATGACGGCCATTGTCTCGATCTGACGCGTGCCACGGTTCTCGAAGAACGGTGCAAGCTGGTTGCGCCAGCGCCGCGCGGTCAGATGTTTCTTCTCGGGCGGGTTGAGAATCGCCGCATCGGCATGCGCCAAAAGTGCGGCCTCAAGCGCGGTCGTGCCCGTCTTCGGCACCGCCAACAGGACCAATTTGGCTTTCCAGAACAATAACATGAACAGCTTCCCCTTACCGGGCGCACAAGATCAACCTTTCCTTAACCCTTCATCGTAAATCTGGGGCCGTGCAAGATTTTACTTGAACTGTTCTTGTTTTGTTTGCAAAAGGGAAGCAGAACAAGAGGTGAACATGAGCATCCCGTTGCCGCGCCAGCCGCGACGTGGAATAAGGAGGTCAACGCAATGGCAACGGCAACGCTTCTCGACATGACAGACCGCATTTCCGCCGATAAACAAAAGGCGCTCGACAGCGCATTGGCCCAGATCGAACGCCAGTTCGGCAAGGGCTCGATCATGAAGCTGGGTGGCGATAACGCCATGCGCGACATCGAGGCGACATCGACAGGCTCGCTTGGCCTCGACATCGCGCTTGGCATCGGTGGCCTGCCCAAAGGGCGGATCATCGAGATTTATGGCCCAGAAAGCTCGGGCAAAACGACGCTCACCCTGCATTGCATCGCGGAAGAGCAAAAAAAGGGCGGCGTATGCGCCTTTGTCGATGCCGAACATGCGCTTGACCCGCAATATGCCAAGAAGCTGGGCGTCAATCTTGACGAGCTTTTGATCTCTCAGCCCGATACGGGCGAACAGGCGTTGGAAATTGTCGACACGCTGGTGCGCTCGGGCGCGGTCAGCATGGTGGTGGTCGATTCGGTGGCCGCGCTGACCCCGAAATCCGAGCTTGAGGGCGATATGGGCGACAGCTCTGTCGGCGTGCATGCCCGCTTGATGAGCCAGGCGATGCGCAAGCTGACCGGTTCGATCGCGCGCTCGAATTGCATGGTCGTTTTCATCAACCAGATCCGGATGAAGATCGGCGTCATGTTCGGCAGCCCCGAGACCACGACGGGCGGCAATGCGCTGAAATTCTACGCCTCGGTCCGGCTTGATATCCGTCGCATCGGTTCGATCAAGGACCGTGACGAGGTCGTGGGCAACACCACCCGCGTCAAGGTGGTCAAGAACAAGGTCGCCGCCCCCTTCAAGCAGGTGGAATTCGACATCATGTATGGCGAAGGCATCTCAAAGACCGGGGAGTTGGTCGATATGGGCGTCAAGGCCGGTGTGGTCGAAAAATCCGGTTCTTGGTATTCCTACGGCGATGAGCGCATCGGGCAGGGGCGTGAGAACGCCAAGCAATTCTTGCGCGACAACCCCGCCACCGCGCTGGAACTCGAGGACAAGATCCGCGCCGCCCATGGGTTGGAATTCGACATGGCCGCAAGCGATGATGACAGCCCCATGGATATGATCGACGACTGATTATCCTCGCGCTGAGCCGATCGCTGAAACGGCCCACGCACCGGCAGAGAATATATTAAGAAAAGGCAGCCCGCGGGCTGCCTTTTCAGCTTTCGTTTCCAAGCCATGCGGCATCAGGCTGTGGACATGGGCGGGGCAGGGGAATAGATGGCGAGGGATAAAACCCATGCTCGCGCGAGATCCGATGGCCAGCCTCAACGATATCCGTTCCACCTTCCTCGACTACTTCAAGCGCAACGGCCATCAAATCGTGGCCTCAAGCCCCTTGGTGCCACGCAACGATCCGACCTTGATGTTCACCAATTCGGGGATGGTGCAATTCAAGAACCTGTTCTTGGGGTTGGAGCATCGGGACTACACCCGCGCCACCACCGCGCAGAAATGTGTGCGCGCGGGCGGCAAGCATAATGACCTCGACAATGTGGGCTATACCGCACGCCACCACACGTTTTTCGAGATGCTGGGCAATTTTAGCTTCGGCGATTACTTCAAATCCGAGGCGATCCCCTTTGCCTGGGAATTGATCACGCGCGATTTCGGCATTGATAAGTCGCGCCTTCTGACCACGGTCTATCACACCGATGACGAGGCCTTCGCGCTTTGGAAAAAGGTCGGCGTTCCCGAAGACCGGATCATCCGCATCGCGACCTCGGATAATTTCTGGCAGATGGGCCCGACCGGTCCCTGCGGTCCCTGCACCGAGATTTTCTATGATCACGGCGATCATATCTGGGGCGGCCCGCCGGGTTCGGCGGATGAGGATGGCGACCGTTTCATCGAGATCTGGAACGTTGTCTTCATGCAAAACGAGCAATTCGCCGATGGCACGATGCGCCCGCTCGACATGCAATCGATCGACACCGGCATGGGGCTGGAACGGATTGGGGCGCTGTTGCAGGGCAAGCATGACAATTACGACACCGACCTGATGCGCGCGCTGATCGAGGCCTCGGCCCATGCGGCTTCGGTCGACCCTGATGGACCCAAGAACATCCATCACCGTGTCATTGCCGACCATCTGCGCAGCTGTTCCTTCCTGATCGCCGATGGTGTCATGCCCTCGAATGAGGGGCGTGGCTATGTCTTGCGCCGGATCATGCGCCGCGCGATGCGCCATGCGCACCTGCTCGGTACGAAAGACCCGATGATGCACAAGCTGGTGCCCGCGCTGGTGACCCAGATGGGCCAAGCCTATCCTGAACTGGGCCGTGCGCAGGCGCTGATAACCGAAACACTGCGGCTTGAAGAAGAGCGGTTCCGCACCACGCTCGATCGCGGCTTGAAGCTGCTGGAAGACGAGTTGGCGCAACTGCCCGTGGATGCTGCCTTGCCGGGCGAGGCGGCCTTCAAGCTTTATGACACCTACGGCTTTCCGCTTGATCTGACGCAAGATGCCCTGCGCGAAAAGGGCCGGGCCGTCGATACATCCGGTTTCGACGCCGCGATGGATGCCCAAAAGGCCAAGGCGCGCGCGGCTTGGGCAGGCTCGGGCGAGGCGGCGGATGCCGCGATCTGGTTCGATCTGGCCGACAAGGGTGGGCCGAGCGAATTCTTGGGCTATGACACGGAGATCGCCGAAGGGCAGATTACCGCGCTGGTGCGTGATGGCGCGGTGCAAGACCGCGCCGTGGTCGGCACACAGCTGGCAATCATCGTGAACCAGACACCGTTCTACGCCGAAAGCGGGGGTCAGGTCGGCGATACGGGCATGATCAAGACCGCGACAGGCGTTGCGCGGGTGAATGACACCAAAAAGGTCGCGGGGCTTTTCTTGCACATGGCCGAGGTGGTCGAGGGTGAGTTGCAGCCGGGCCAAGGCGCCGAGTTGATCGTCGATCACGCGCGCCGCGCCGATATCCGCGCCAATCACTCGGCCACGCACCTACTGCACGAGGCGCTGCGGCGCGCGCTTGGCGACCATGTCGCCCAGCGCGGCAGCTTGAATGCGCCCGATAGGCTGCGTTTCGATTTCAGCCATGCCAAGGCGCTGAGCGCGGAAGAATTGGCGCATGTCGAGATCGAGGTGAATGATTTCATTCGCCAAAACAGCCCCGTCGAAACCCGCATCATGACGCCCGACGCGGCGCGCGAGCTGGGCGCACAGGCGCTGTTCGGCGAGAAATACGGCGACGAGGTGCGCGTGGTGTCGATGGGCAGTCAAGCGGGCTCGGGCAAGGGGATGGACGGCCAGACCTATTCGCTGGAACTTTGCGGCGGTACGCATGTGCGCCACACCGGTGACATCGGCCTTTTCGTGGCGCTTGGCGATAGCGCCTCCTCTTCTGGGGTGCGGCGCATCGAGGCGCTGACAGGGCCTTCTGCCTTGGCCTATCTGACGAGCCAGGACCGGCGCATGCAGGCCTTGTCGCAAGAGATGAACGCCACCGCCGCCGAGGTGCTTGAGCGGGTGCGGATCTTGAAAGACGAGCGCAAACGCCTCGAGAACGAGGTCGCGCAGCTGCGTCGGCAATTGGCGATGGCGGGCGGCGCCGATCAAGCGGCTCCGGCGGTGGATAGCGTCAATGGCATCGCCTTTCACGCCCAAGCACTTGGCGGTGTGACCGCGCGCGATTTGGCGGGGTTGATCGATGATCACAAGGCGCGCTTGGGATCGGGCGCGGTGCTGTTGATCGCGGATACCGGCGGCAAGGCGGCGGTCGCGGCCGGTGTGACCGACGATTTGACCGGGCGGCTTTCGGCGGTGGATCTAGTGCGCGCAGCGGTTGCCGAGCTGGGTGGCCAAGGTGGCGGCGGACGCGCCGATTTTGCCCAGGGCGGCGGCAAGGATGTCGCCAATGCACCCGCCGCGATCACCGCTGCGCACAACGTTCTCAAGGGAGTATGACCCATGCCTAAGGCTTATTGGATCGCACATGTCACCGTGACCGATGACGCCGCCTATGGTCGCTACGCGGCTTTGGCGACCGAGGCGATCGCGGCGCATGGGGGCGAGTTCCTGGTACGCGGTGGCAAGGCCATCCAAAAGGAGGGGCGCGCTCATCCACGCAATGTCGTGGCGATTTTCCCCAGCCTCGAGGCGGCCAATGCCTGCTACGAAAGCGCAACCTACCAAGAGGCGATCAGCCATGCCAATGGCGCTTGCGAGCGCGAATTGGTCTTGGTCGAGGCCGTGAGCTAGAAACCGATCGTGGCGCGCGCCCCGCTGCCGATGGTTTCTTGGTAGATCAGATAGGGCTGCGCGACACCACCTTGGGGGGCGCGGAAGCGTGCCAAGGCCCTGCCATGATCGGCGCGGATGATGTTCACGGCGCGCGCCAGCCCGTCTTGCTCGATCACGAAGCGCAGGCTGCCGGGTTTGAGCCCGAGCGCCGCGGCGCTTTTTCGGCCAAGGCTACCCGCATGCGCGGTGATGACTTCCAAGATATCTTCTGCGGCCGGCACATAGGCAGGCAAAGCATCGTCGCTGGGCCACGGCGCGCGGTGATAGGCCATCAAGACATCACCCGGCGCTGCGACGGGCCGCGCCGCGCCCGGCAAGGGCATGGGCAGCTCGCGTATCGGGCGCAAGGCGAGTGTGGGCATGACATCTTGGTAGAGCAAGATCCGCCACCCCGCCTGCGACACCTGACTGACCCCGTCACGCCATGCAGCGATCAGGGCCAAGGCCAGACCGCGCCGATAGGCGGGGTCGATCCAATCACTCATCGCTGCGACATGTTCGAGGCGCCACAGATGCAGGCATAACCCATCATCGGCGAGCGGCTGTGCGGCGCGTGCCATCACGGACGCAAGATAATCGGCCAAGGCCGCGCTGTTGTTGCGGGTCTGTTGAAGAATATCCATCGCACCGCCATGATCAATGACGGCTCACCATTGCGGCGAATGATTGATAATTCGTTGCCCTTTCCGGCCGCTCAGCTTGCGGGGGGCTTGCCGCGGCGATCTTTTGCTCCAGCAGCTTGCGCGCGCGCGCCTCGGCGATGCGCACGCGCACCAGCGTGCGGAACAGTTCTTCGGTCGTGGGTGAAGAGGCGCCGATGGCTGTCGCGATCTGTTCGACCAGCCGATCATCGCCAAGCTTTTCAGCCGCCGCGATGGTGTCGCGGGCAAGCTGATCTGCAAGTTCCTCGGCGATGCGGCTCATCTGTCACCCCTAGCGCGTGTTTTCCGTCAGGCGGCGGCGCACATAGCTTTGCACGCTGTCGATCATCGGGTCCATATGGGGATCCTCGAAGAAATGCCCCGCCCCTTCCATCTCCTCATGGGTGATGGTGATGCCCTTTTGCTCATGGAGCTTGTCGACCAAGATGCGTGTGTCTTGCGGCTTTGCCACGCGGTCAGCGGTGCCATTGATCACAAGGCCCGAGGCAGGGCAGGGCGCCAAGAACGAGAAATCATACATATTGGCGGGTGGTGCCACCGAGATGAAGCCGGTGATCTCGGGGCGGCGCATCAAAAGCTGCATCCCGATCCACGCGCCGAAAGAAAACCCCGCAACCCAGCAATGCTTGGAATTGGGGTTCATGGCCTGCAAATAATCAAGCGCCGAAGCCGCATCGCTGAGTTCCCCGATACCTTGATCATATTCGCCTTGGCTGCGCCCCACGCCGCGGAAATTGAACCGCAGCACGGTAAACCCCATCTTGTGAAAGGCGTAATGCAGATTATAGACCACGCGGTTGTTCATCGTGCCGCCGAATTGCGGGTGCGGGTGCAAAACGATGGCGATGGGCGCGTCCTTGGCCTTTTGCGGGTGGTAGCGGCCTTCGAGCCGACCCTCGGGGCCGGCGAAAATCACCTCGGGCAAAATGTCTCTCCTTGCCGTGGCTTCGGCGGTGGCCGTGCTTGACGCGTCGCGGGCCGCTGCCTAGAACCATTCCAAATCGTGCCAGTCGCGCAATCCTGCGACCGGGTTGGTTTGCAGTTAAGCGCGCAGACCGTAAAGGTCAATCTTTGCAAGGGGGATGGGGTGCAATGAAGCTGAGCACCAAGGGCCGTTACGCGATGGTCGCGATGGCCGATCTTGCGATGATGAAGGGCGACGGTTTGATGACGCTGGCCGAGCTGTCGCGCAGACAAGATATTTCACTGCCCTATCTGGAGCAATTGTTCGTCAAGCTGCGTCGGGCGGGGCTGGTGGAGTCGGTGCGCGGGCCGGGCGGGGGCTACAAGCTGGGCCGCGCCGCCGCCGAAATCCGCGTCGTCGAAATTTTCGCCGCCGTTGATGAAACGGTCAGCGCGCTGCACACCGGGGCGGGTGCAACGGGTGCTGTATCGGGCAGCCGGGCACAATCGATGACCAACCGGCTATGGGAAAGCATGTCGGCGCATGTCTATGTATTCTTGCACCAGACGAGATTGTCGGACGTCGTGCAGAACGAGCTGACGCCCTGTCCTGCGGTGCCGACGCTATTCGAAGTGGTCGATGAGGCGTGATGGCGCGGATCTATCTCGATCATAATGCGACCGCGCCGTTGCGGCCCGAGGCGCGTGTCGCCATGGGCGCGGCGATGGATGTGATCGGTAACCCCTCCTCGGTGCATGCCGAGGGGCGCGCGGCCAAGGCCATTGTCGAGAAGGCGCGCGCGCAGTTGGCCGCGACCTTGGGCGCGGATGGGGCCGATATCGTCTTTGTGTCGGGTGCAACCGAGGCCGCGGCTCTGGCGCTTGCGGGGCGTGATCTGCGTGGGTCGGGGATCGAGCATGACGCGGTGCGGGCATGGACGCGCGAGGATCTTCCGGTTGATCACCGGGGTATCGTAACCTTGGAGACGCCGCGGGATGCGACCCTGCAACTCGCCAATTCCGAGACGGGGATCGTGCAGGATCTGCCGCCCGGCCTTGCCGTCAGCGATTGGACGCAAGGGTTCGGCAAACTGCCCTTGGCTTTCGGCTGGGCCGATATCGGGATGGTTTTTGTATCGGCGCACAAGATCGGGGGTCCCAAGGGGATCGGCGCGCTGATCATTAAGCGCGGCTTGGATGTTGGGGCGCAAATCAGGGGCGGCGGGCAAGAGATGGGCCGGCGTGCTGGCACCGAGAATCTCATCGGCATCGCGGGATTTGGGGCGGCAGCGGTCGCCGCGGCACAAGATCTGGCCGATGGCGTTTGGGAAAGGGTTGCGCAACTTAGAAATATTCTAGAAAAGACTCTGGAAGACCGCGCGCCATCGACTATTTTAGTCGGGAAAGGCGTCGCGCGTCTGCCGAATACCAGCTACTTGCTCACGCCGGGGTGGCGTGGCGAGACGCAGGTGATGCAGATGGATCTCGCAGGGGTTGCGGTTTCGGCGGGGTCTGCCTGTTCTTCGGGCAAGGTCAAGGCCAGCGCCGTGTTGCGCGCGATGGGTTATGACGCGGCGCATGCGGCCGCTGGTTTGCGGGTGTCGCTCGGCCCCCAGACGACCGAGGCCGAGGTGCAGGCCTTTGCCGATCTGTGGCTTGCAGCGCGCAAGCGTGCCGCGGATCGCGCGCGTTGAGAATGGATAGCGCCCCTGCGTGCGAGGGGGGTGAGGGAAAAGGCGGGGCGGCGTTTTCGCCCCTATGACATGACCGGCGAAGCCCGGTGCGACGGAGGAATGACCATGGCCGCACTCGATACAGAAGTCCGCGACGGCGTCGACCGCGAGACCGTTGAGACCGTTCAGGCCATGAGCGGCACCTATAAATACGGCTGGTCCACCGATATCGAGATGGATTACGCGCCCAAGGGTGTGAACGAAGATATCGTGCGGCTGATCTCGGAAAAAAACGAAGAGCCGGAATGGATGACCGATTGGCGCTTGCAGGCCTTCAAGCGTTGGAAGCAGATGGCCGAACCCGAATGGGCCATGCTGAATTATCCGGCGATCGACTATCAGGATCAGTATTACTATGCCCGCCCCAAGAGCATGGCGGAAAAGCCCAAATCCTTGGATGATGTCGATCCCAAGCTGTTGGCCACCTACAAGAAGCTGGGCATCCCGCTGAAGGAACAGATGATCCTTGCCGGCGTCGAAGGGGCCGAGGATATGCCGACCGAGGGCCGCAAGGTCGCCGTCGATGCGGTATTCGACTCCGTCAGCGTCGGCACCACCTTTCAGGCCGAGTTGAAAAAAGCGGGCGTGATCTTTTGCTCGATTTCCGAGGCGATCCGGGAACATCCCGAATTGGTGAAAAAATACCTCGGCTCGGTCGTGCCGATCACCGACAACTATTTCGCCACGCTGAATTCGGCGGTCTTTTCGGATGGGTCATTCGTTTATATCCCGCCCGGCGTGCGCTGCCCGATGGAATTGTCGACCTATTTCCGCATCAATGCCGAAAATACCGGCCAGTTCGAGCGCACACTGATCATCGCCGACAAGGGCAGCTATGTCAGCTATCTTGAGGGCTGCACCGCACCCAAGCGCGACACCCATCAGCTTCATGCCGCGGTGGTGGAGCTGGTGCTGCTGGAAGATGCCGAGATCAAGTATTCCACCGTGCAGAACTGGTATCCGGGCGATGCCGAGGGGCGGGGCGGGATCTACAACTTCGTGACCAAGCGCGCCGATTGCCGGGGCGATCGCTCCAAGGTGATGTGGACGCAGGTAGAAACGGGCTCGGCGATCACGTGGAAATACCCGTCGTGCATTCTGCGTGGCGATGATTCACAGGGTGAGTTTTATTCCATCGCCATCGCCAATAACGCCCAACAGGCCGATACCGGCACCAAGATGGTGCATCTGGGCAAGCGGACCAAGTCGCGCATTGTCTCCAAGGGGATCAGCGCGGGCCGCGCACAAAACACCTATCGCGGGCTCGTGTCGATGCACCCCAAGGCCAAGGACAGCCGGAACTACACGCAATGCGACAGCTTGCTCATCGGCGATAAATGCGGCGCGCACACGGTTCCCTATATCGAGGTCAAGAACAACTCGAGCCGGGTAGAGCATGAGGCGACGACATCAAAGGTCGATGACGACCAGATGTTTTATTGCAGAAGCCGTGGCATGGGCGAGGAAGAGGCGGTGGCCTTGATCGTGAACGGCTTCGCGCGCGAGGTGCTGCAAGCCTTGCCGATGGAATTTGCCATGGAAGCCCAGCAGCTTGTCGCCATCAGCCTTGAGGGAAGTGTCGGCTAAGGCTGTGTGAACACATCTGCCAAGGTCGCATGTCAAAGCGGGGTGCGTTTATGAATATGAAATTCTGGCTTACTGCGGGCGAACCGCGCTTGCGCTACGCGCTGTTGGTGGCTTTGGGCGTGGTGATGATGATGACGCTGACCTACCCGGTCTGGAAGCCGGGTGGGGCGGGCCTTGCCGCTTTTGCGGCGGTGACCGCGACGATCATCAGCCATGTCTCTGCCAAGCTGATCATGCGGAAGTGACATGAACAGCCTCGCGCCTCACGCGTCTGTGACCCCCGGTGGTCACCTTATCCCGACAGGTCGGTGCGTTCGGCGGCATATGCGCATGGGACGGAATGTATTTCACGAGGGCAGGAGAGTATCCACCATGGAAGACAAGCGATCCGATCAGATCAAGCTACGCCATTTCCAGACGGAACCGGCGCTGTCGGCCTTGGGGGATGCGGGGATCGTGTGGTTCCGCGATGTCGATATCACGGCTGGCCGTCACGAGGGGCGGCGCGTGCTCTTTGCCACCGACAAGGAGGCCGACCCGATCCAACGCGCCCATCGCAACGCGACCTTCTACGAGTCAGAAGAGCTTGCCCTGCTCAAGACCCATGTGAAAAAGGGTGCGACATTCGTCGATATCGGGGCGAATGTCGGCAACCACACGCTTTATGCGGCGATGTTTCTCGGGGCCGCACGCGTTATCCCCGTCGAGCCCAATCCGCTGGCGCTGCGGCTGTTGCTGATCAATGTGATGATGAACGGGATCGAGGATCGCGTGATTAACACC
>NZ_CBFIIK010000019.1:0-5199 GCF_965662675.1 Roseicyclus sp.
CTGTCCTTCCTCAACAAATGCGACGAGCTGGAGCGGCAAACGGTCGCCGAGTTCTACCAGCGCTGCTTCGACGAGGAATTGCCGGAGAGTGCCGCCAGCATGTCCATGTCGTGAAGCGGCTGGCGGCTGAAAGGTTAACCAAAGGTTAATTTTTTCCTCGACAGCGGTGCCGCGTGACGCCATGCCGGTGGCATGCGCGAACTTTTCTCTTTTCTGCGTCTTGGGCTGGTCCTTGGCCTTGGTATCGTCGCTCTTGGTGCCGACCGGGCCGAGGCTGCGTCGACGCCTTGCGTCGTGGCGCGCGTTGTCGATGGCGACACGGTCATCCTCGATTGCTTAGGAACGGGCCAGTTCCGCGCAAGATTGATGGGCTTCGACACCCCGGAAACGCATCAGCCGCGCTGCGATCGCGAGGCTTTGCTGGGTCAAGAAGCGACGCGGCGGCTGCGCGCACTTTTGACCGCCCCGGCCGGGATCACCGTCGAGCTGGGCGGTTGGGATCGGTATGACCGCCGTTTGATCAACATCGCGGTCAACGGGCGCGATGTCGGTGACACTCTGATCGCCGAGGGATTGGCCCTGCCCTATCAACGTGGCCGCCGCCCCGATTGGTGCGCAAGGCTTGGTTGAGCCATATCTTCAGGATGATTGACCGCCCCCCGGCGCCGGTCCATCGTCGCGTCCATGACATACCCTACCCCTGACGACATCACCGCCGCCGCCGCCCTGATCAAGGGCCGGGTGCGCCACACCCCCATCTTGCAGGTCGAGGGTGCGGCGCTATCCCTGCCCTGCCCTGTCACCTTCAAGCTCGAACACACGCAGATCACCGGCTCGTTCAAGGTGCGCGGCGCCTTCAACACGATGCTGTCGGCGGGCGTGCCGCCTGCGGGGGTGGTCGCGGCCTCGGGCGGCAATCACGGCGCTGCGGTGGCTTACGCGGCAAGCACGCTGGGCCACCGGGCGGTCATCTTCGTGCCAAAGGCCATCGCCAAGGAAGAAAAACTCCGTCGGATGCGGATGTTCGGCGGCGAAGTGATCTTGACCGATGGCGCGGTCGAGGCCTGCATGGCAGCCTATGCCGCCCATGCCGAGGAGAGCGGCGCGCTGTCGGTCCACCCCTATGACACCTTCCCGACGCTGGCGGGACAAGGCACTGTCGCCGCCGAGATCGAGGCTCAGATGGGCGGGATCGACACGATCTTGGTCGCCACGGGCGGCGGTGGGCTGATCGGGGGCGTCGCCGCATGGTTCCGCGACCGGGTGCGCGTCATCTCGGTCGAGACCGAGGGGACGAATACGCTGGCGCGCTCCCTGCGCGAAGGCCCCGAGATCAGCGTGCAGGCCAGCGGCATCGCGGCAAGCTCGCTTGGGGGGCCAAGGCTGGGGGTGATGTCCTACGCGGTCGCGCGCGACCATGTGGACCAAGCCATCGTGTTGAGCGACGCGGCGGTTTTCGACGCCGCCCGCCAGCTATGGGAGGCCACGCGCCTGACGGGCGAGCCGGGGGCGGCGGTCGCCTTGGCCGCGCTGACATCGGGGGCCTATGTGCCTGAACCGGGCGAGCGGGTCTGTGTGCTGATCTGCGGTGGCAATGCCGAGCCGGATTGGTTCATTGGCTGAGGGTCAAAGACGCTTTAGGCCCCTTGCCCTTACCCCCTCTTCGCGCCACATTCCCGGCCATGGCAAAGCACCCGACAGATAACCCGGCCGACCCGTTCAAGAAGGCCTTGGCCGATGCGACGCGCGTTCTGGCCGATGATCCCGATCTTGCGGTCACCTATAGTGTCGATCCGCCGGGGATCGCGGGCGAGAACATGCGCCTGCCGCAAGTCAGCCGCCGCATGACACGCGACGAGGTGCTCTTGGCGCGCGGCACGGCGGATGCGCTGGCGCTGCGCCACCGTTATCACGATCTGTCTACGGCGGCACGCTACACCCCCCCCGGGCCGATGGCGCGTGATTTGATGGAAGCGATGGAAACCGCGCGCTGCGAAGCCGTAGGCGCGCGTGCCATGCCGGGCACCGCCGGCAATATCGACGCCAAGATCGCCAACGAGGCGCGGCGCAAGGGCTATGGCGAGATCCGCGATGCCGCCGACGCGCCGCTGGCGACCGCGGCGGGCTACCTGATCCGTCATCTCGCCACAGGCCGCCCCCTGCCGCCCGAGGCCGCCAATGTGATGGAGCTGTGGCGCGGATTTATCGAGGATCGCTCGGGCGGGACGCTGGAGAATTTGGGTGATGTGCTGAGCGATCAGGCGGCATTTGCCCGTTTCGCGCGGCGCGTGATCGACGATCTTGGCTATGGTGACCAGTTGGGCGATGACCCCGACGAGATGGATGACCAATCCGACGAGGACAGCGCAGAAAGCGACGAACAAGACCAGCCCGACTCGACCGGCGAGGATGACAGCCAAGAGGAAGAGGCCGAGGCCAATCCCGAGCGCAGCCAAGATCAGCAGCAAGATCAAAGCCAAGCCCAGGTCGAGATGGACGACCAAGGCGATATGGACGAAGCCGAAGAGCAAGAGCTGCCCGATGGCGAGGCCCCGAAAGAGCCGCCGCCCGCGCCGCCCCATTCGGACGCTGATCCGGGCTACATCGTCTTTACCACCGCCCATGACGAAGAGATCGCGGCCGAGGATCTGGCCGAGGCGCAAGAGTTGGAGCGGCTGCGCGCCTATCTCGATCAGCAACTCGAGCCGCTCAAGGGTGCAGTGTCGCGTCTTGCCAACAAGCTGCAACGTCGTTTGCAGGCGCAACAGAACCGCGCATGGGAATTCGACCTTGAAGAAGGCATGCTCGATGCCGGGCGACTGGCCCGCGTGGTGGCCAACCCCACCACGCCGCTGTCGTTCAAGATCGAGAAGGATACCGAGTTCCGCGACACGGTGGTGACGCTGTTGTTGGACAATTCCGGCTCGATGCGCGGGCGGCCGATCTCGATTGCGGCGATCTGTGCCGATGTGCTGGCGCGCACACTGGAACGTTGCGGCGTCAAGGTCGAGATCTTGGGCTTTACCACCAAGGCATGGAAGGGTGGACGCGCGCGCGAGGAATGGCTGGCCCAAGGCCGGCCCGGCCAGCCCGGCCGCCTGAACGATCTGCGCCATATCGTTTATAAATCCGCCGATGCGCCGTGGCGGCGGGTGCGCGACAATCTGGGCCTGATGATGAAAGAGGGCCTGCTGAAAGAGAATATCGACGGCGAGGCGCTGGAATGGGCGCATCGGCGCATGTTGGCACGCTCTGAGGCGCGCAAGATCCTGATGGTGATTTCCGATGGCGCGCCTGTCGACGATTCGACCTTGTCGGTGAACCCGGCCAATTACCTCGAGAAACACCTGCGCGATGTGATCGCCATGGTCGAACGCCGACGCGCGGTGGAATTGCTGGCCATCGGGATCGGCCATGACGTCACGCGCTATTACCAGCGCGCGGTGACTATCACCGATGCCGAGCAATTGGCAGGCGCGATCACCGAACAGCTTGCAGGGCTCTTTGACAGCGACCCGCGCGCGCGCGCGCGCGTCATGGGGATGCGCCGCGCCAGCTAGCGCGGCGGGGCTGGAAACGCGGGTTTTCCATGGCCCCCGCTGTTGGCGTCGGGGCCAGTTTGCGCGGATGGGATTGCGTATTTTTTGAAAGATGAAGGGGGGGCGGTGCGTGTTTCAGAGTTTCAAGGCAAAGACACGACCCGAAGATGGCGCACCACGCTTGGCCGCGCTGCGCGGCGCGATGCGCGATGCGCGGATCGACGCTTTCTTGGTGCCACGCGCCGACCGCTTTCAGGGCGAGTATGTCGCCCCTTGCGACGAGCGGCTGGCATGGTTGACGGGGTTCACGGGCTCGGCCGGATTTGCTGCGATCTTGGCCGATCGCGCGGGCATTTTCGTCGATGGGCGCTACCGGGTGCAGGTCAGGGCGCAATCGGACATGGCGGTGTTCCACCCAGTGAATTGGCCCGAAACGGCGCTTGAGGACTGGCTGATCGACGCCATGCCGCAAGGCGGCGTGCTGGGCTATGACCCATGGCTGCACAGCGCAGCCGAAATCGCGCGCTTGGACAAGGCATTGTCGCCACGACAGATCCGCTTGCAGCCGGCGGACAACCTTGTCGACATGATCTGGACCGATCGCCCCGACCCGCCGATGGCCCCTGCCAAGCCTTGGCCGCTGCGCTATGCCGGGCGCTCGGCGGAAGAGAAACTGAGCCAGATCGCCGATATGCTGGCCAAGGCGGGTGAGGACGCGGCGCTGATCACCCAGCCCGACAGCCTATGCTGGCTGTTGAATCTGCGCGGTGGCGATGTGGGGCATACGCCGCTTTTGCATGCGATGGGCGTGATCGGCCGCGATGGGCGGCTCGCCTTGTTTGTCGCGTTGCAAAAGCTGGCGGATGTTGCCCTGCCGCAAGCGGTAACGCTGCATCCGCCCGCAGCACTCGCGCCGATGCTGGCGGACGCGCAGGGCCGCTTTCGGATCGATCCCGCCACGGCGCCACAAGCCGCCAAGTCCATCCTCGCCGCAAGTGCCGCCCAGATCGTCGAGGCCGCCGACCCCTGCCTTTTGCCCAAGGCGCGCAAACATCCCGCCGAGATCAAAGCCACAACCGCGGCGCATCTACGCGACGGTGCGGCGATGGCACGCTTCTTGTGCTGGTTCGACCAAGAAGCCCCCAAAGCGGCCTTGACCGAGATCGATTGCGTCCGCGCGCTGGAAGGGTTTCGTCGCGACACCGGTGCGCTCAAGGATATCAGCTTCGACACCATCGCTGGCGCAGGCGCAAATGGCGCCATCGTGCATTACCGCGTCACCGAGGCCAGCAATGCACCGGTCAGGCCCGGATCGCTGTTCTTGATCGACAGCGGTGGGCAATATGAAGATGGCACCACCGATATCACCCGCACGCTCGCCGTGGGCGACAGCGCCCCCGACACCGCGCGCGCGGCCTTCACCCAAGTTCTGCAAGGCATGATCGCCATTCACCGCGCGCGTTTTCCCAAGGGGGTGGCGGGCGCGCATCTCGATGCCTTGGCACGCGCGCCGCTTTGGGCCGCGGGGCGTGATTTCGATCATGGCACGGGCCATGGGGTGGGCGTCTACCTCGGCGTGCATGAAGGGCCCCAACGCCTCAGCCGCGTTTCGACCAATCCCTTGGAACCCGGCATGATCTTGTCCAACGAGCCCGGCTAT
>NZ_CBFIIK010000019.1:5209-30392 GCF_965662675.1 Roseicyclus sp.
GATCGTGGTGACCCCTGCCCCCGCCCTGCCCGGCGGCGATGCGCGCGAGATGCTGTGTTTCGACACGCTGACATGGGCCCCGATCGACAGGCGGCTGGTGGTGGCCGACATGCTCGCCCCATGCGAGCGCGACTGGCTCAACGATTATCACGCGACGGTTCTGGCCAAGATCGGCCCGGCGCTCGATGCGCCCACGCAGGACTGGCTGATGCGCGCCTGTGCGCCCATCTGACATGCCCCTCTTGGCATCCGGACCCGTGACCGACATAAAGACCGCAACCCAAGGAGGGACCGCATATGGCCGAGAATATCACGATCCGAAATGCCCCCGGCAAATGGGTGGTGCGCGCAGGCGGCGCGATCTTGGGCGAAAGCGAGCAGGCGCTCGAGATGACCGAGGGCGACTACCCCCCTGTCATCTATTTCCCGCGCGGTGACATCGGCATGGCGTTCTTGGAGAAATCCGCCAGCGCGACCACCTGCCCACACAAGGGTGTGGCGAGCTATTTCACCGTCTGTGTCCCCTCGGGCGACATGCCCGATGCTGCGTGGAGCTATGAGGCTCCGATCGCAGCCGTGGCCGCCATCGCGGGTCATATCGCCTTTTACACCGACCGCGTCACGGTCGAGCGGCTCTGATCAGCTGTGTTCCTCGGCCGCGGTGGCGGCCAGCGCCCGGTTATAGGCCTTGAGCGCATCGACATGGAACAGCGCCCCCTCGAGCGCGGGGGGGCCATCACCCGGCGCAAGCTGGACAACCGGCACAAAATCAAGGCCCGTACGCTCGAAAATCGGCAAGGCGCGCTCCAGCGTTGCGTTGGTATCGGTGTAGATGCCTTGCTCGATCAGGGTCAAAAGCCGATCATGGGGCGCGGCATTTTCATGGTCCATGGGCCGCATCACAAGGCCGACGCGGAACATCGCCAGAAGATAGGCCTGTGGCCCGGCGGCCAGATGGATATTGCGCCTCTCGAGCTGGGTCAGGAAGAAGGACCGATCCACAAGGCGCGAGGCGAGCGCCGTCGAGATCGAGACCGCGACCATCACCGCAAGACCGGTCTGCCAATCCCCGGTCAATTCGAACACGATCAGCGTGGTCGAGATCGGCGCCCCCAGAACGGCGGCTGCCACGGCCCCCATCCCGGCCAGCGCGTAAAGCGTGCCCTCACCTGATTGATCAGGAAAGATCGCGGTCGCCACGATGCCGAAGGCAAGCCCGGCCATCGCACCGATCATCAGCGAGGGCGAGAAAATGCCGCCCCCCATGCGCCCACCCAAGGTGATCGCCACCGCCAGAACCTTGAGGATGGTAAAGACGATCGCTTCATGCAAGAGCAACTCGCCGGTGAGCGCGGCCGATGTCGTCTCATAGCCCACGCCGATGATATGGGGAAAGGGAATGGCGAGCCCCCCCAAGAGCAGCCCCGCGAAAGCCGGCCTCAGCCAGCGCGGCATCCCGCTCAGACGCTGCGCCAGATTACCCAGATCCTCGGCCCAGAAAACCGCGCGCATCAAGGCCACCGCCACGAGGCCGCACACAAGCCCAAGGATCAAGAAAGCGGGCAATTCGGCATAGAATTGCAGTGCGCTATCGGTGGGCAGGCTGTATTCCGTCACCCCCCCGAATTCGAGCCGGTTGATCACCGTGCCCGCCACGCTGGCGATGACGATCGGCGCGAAAGCATGGACCGCGAAATGGCGCAGCACCACCTCGAGCGCGAAAAGCGCGCCCGCGATGGGCGCGTTGAACGAGGCGCTGACGGCTGCGGCAACCGCGCAGCCCAACAGGTCGCGCCCGGTGATCCCATCGGCCCGAATCCAGTCACTCACCCGGCTCGAGATCACCGCCGCCAGATGCACCACCGGCCCCTCGCGCCCCGACGACCCGCCCGACCCCAAGGTGATGAGCGAGGCGAAGGCCGAGGCGATGCCGGCCTTTTGCTCCACCCGCCCATCGGCCAGCGCCGCACCCTCGATCACATCGGCGACCGAGCGCGCGCGGCCATCGGGGGTGAAGACATGCAAGATCATCCCCACGACCAAGCCCCCCGCAACCGGGATCAACAAGATCATGTACCAAGGCAGGCCTTCGGCAAAGCTGTGCATCAGGCGCACATCCTCGACGCCGTAAAGCGTTTCTTGCAGCCAGCTGATCCCCTTGCGGAACAAAAGCGCCGCGAAACCCGCGGCGATGCCGATCAGCAAAGCGATCAGCCAAAACTGTATCTGGGTCGGCCCTTTTTCGCGCAGCATACGCCAGCCGCGCCGGCTTGCCGCCAAGGCAGCGGAAATCCATTCCCGCAACAGGCCGAGCACGGTTTCGGCCAAGTCCATCCCCTTGCGCGGAGCCAGCGTCATACCCGATATCGCAACCGCTCCGCATGCGGCAAGCGACGGGTTATTCAAGCTGTAAGCCACGGATGGCTTTGAGAAAAGGCCAGAGCGTTCACGATCGCCATGGATTTGTCGCCGCGATGAAAACTTTCGTGATCACGCCCCAAGACCCAACCGCCGCTTCTTCGTTTCAAAAATATCCCGGGGGAGGCGCGCAACGCGCGGCGGGGGCAGAGCCCCCTATCCAAAATCGCCCCTATCCTTGGGCGGCGTCGATCAAGGCCCGCGCGGCATCACGCGCGGCATCGGTGATGCGATCCCCGGCCAGCATGCGCGCGACCTCGTCGATGCGCTGGCCGGGGTCGAGCGCGCTGACATCGCTCAACGTGGTCTCGTCCACCACCCGCTTGGCGACCCGCCAATGATGGGCGCCAAGTGCTGCCACCTGCGGTGAATGGGTCACGACAAGCACCTGCGCGCCGGCGGCCAAAGCCTTCAGACGACGGCCTACCGCATCGGCGGTCGCGCCGCCGACGCCGCGATCGATCTCGTCGAAAATCATCGTGATGCCACGCGTCTGTGCGGTCAGGCAGACCTTCAACGCCAAGAGAAAGCGCGACAATTCCCCGCCCGATGCAATCTTGTTGAGCGGGCCTGCGGGTGCGCCGGGATTAGTAGCGGCGACGAATGTGACGCTATCGACCCCATCGGGGCCTGCGGCTGCGGCGGTGATCTCGGTGGTGAAGACCGCGCGCTCCATCTTCAGCGGTGCAAGCTCGCCCGCCATCGCCCTGTCCAGCCTCAGCGCCGCCGCACGGCGGGCTTGTGTCAATTCTTCTGCCAAGGCGTCATAGGCTTTGGCCGCCGCGCGCTCGGTCGCGGCCAGACTGGCGATCTGGCCTGTGCCCCCATCGAGCGCTGCAAGCCTGCTGCGCAGGTCCGCCGCCAAAACCGCCAGATCATCGGGGCCGACACCATGTTTTCGCGCCAATCCGCGCAAGGCAAACAGCCGGTCCTCGGTCCGCTCCAGCGCATAGGGGTCGAGATCGAGCGCTTCGGTGAACCGGGCAAGCGCATCTTGTGCGGTCCCAAGCTCCACCATCGCACGCTCAAGCGCGCCAAGCGCGTCATCAAGTCCACCCTCAGCCCGGTCAGCCAAGCCATCAAGCCAGCGACGCGCATCGCCCATCGCCCCTTCGGCCCCTTGCAGACCGAGGGCTGCATCTGCGCGTGTCAGATCCTCGCGCATTTTGGCGGCCGCCTGCATCAAGCGACGGCTGGCATCAAGTGTTGCCTCTTCGCCCGGTTGCGGGTCAAGCTGATCCAGCTCGGCCACCGCATGGCGCAAGAAATCCTCCTCGGCCTGCATGCGCGCCAGATCGGCCTCGGCCGTGGCCAGTGCCTTTTGCGCGGCACGATGGGCCGCCCAGCTTGCGCGCAGCGCGCCGAGCATCGCGTCATGATCACCGAAGGCATCGAGCATGGCGCGGTGCTGGCGTGGGTCCAAAAGCCCGCGATCATCTTGTTGGCCATGCAACTCGACCAAGCTGTCGGACAGCGCACGCAGCACCTCGCCACTGGCGCGACGATCGTTGATCCATGCCATCTTGCGCCCATCGGGCATATTCACCCGGCGCAAGATCAAGCTGGGATCGGCCGGCAATCCCGCGTCCTCCAGCAGCGCAAGGGCCGGATGATCCGGGCCAAGGGCAAACTCCGCCACCACTTCACCCTGCGCCGCCCCCGCCCGCACAAGGTCAGCGCGCCCGCGCCAGCCCAAGGCGAAACCAAGCGCATCGAGCAAGATGGATTTCCCCGCCCCTGTTTCACCCGTCAGCACGTTGAGGCCCGGCTGAAAGGCAAGCTCCAGCCGGTCAATGATCAACATGTCGCGAATATCGAGGTGAAGCAGCATCAGGCCCCGCGCGTCCCTATCCCCAGCGGCCCATGACGGGCGGCGATGCAGAATTCAGAGCCAATCCCCGCGCACCGTCTGGCGCCAGATATCGCGCAGCCAGCCCTCGCCCGCGGCATCGGGTGCAAGATCCTGACCGGTCAACTGACGAAACGCATCGTCGTAGAAGGGCGAGGATTGATAATTATACCCCAAGATCGCGCCGGCGGTCTGTGCTTCTTCGGTCAGGCCCAATGCCAAATATGCCTCGACCAGACGCATGAGCGCCTCGGGCGTGTGGCTGGTGGTCTGGAACTGCTCGACGACGACGCGGAAGCGATTGATCGCCGCGGCGTAATGCTGCTGGCGCAGGTAGTAGCGCCCGATCTCCATCTCCTTGCCGGCAAGATGGTCGAAGGCCAGATCAAAGCGCAAGATCGCATCTTGAGCATATTCGCTATCGGGGTAGCGCTCGATCACCTCGCGTAGCGCCTGCAACGCTTGAAAGGTGATGCCTTGATCGCGGCCGACCTGATCGATCTGGTCGTAATAGCTCAACGCCAACAGGAATTGCGCATAGGCAGCGTCTTCCTCGCCGGGATAGAAATCGAGAAAGCGCTGTGCGGCGATGCGGGCATTCTCGTAATCGGTCGCGGCGTGATAAGAGAATGCCGCCATGATCAAGCCTCGGCTGGCCCATTCCGAATAGGGGTGAAGCCGCTCGACCTCGACGAATAGCGCAGCCGCCTCTTCGGGGTCATTGGCGGCAAGGGCCGCCTCGCCGCGCTGGAAAATGGTGGCTGCGTCGAGTTGCTCAAGCGGAACGGGCGCGCTACGGCCCGCGAAAAATCCGCCCTCTGCAAAAAGGGCGTTGTCGCCACAGCCCGAAAGCGCCGTGACAAGGCAGAGGCTTGCTCCGAGGCTCCATTTCCGGATCGCGCCTTGACCCCTCCGCTGCATGCTCGAAAACCTCGTCTTGATCGTTTCGGGCAGTATCGTCACGCCCAACGTTACGTGGTCCTAACACATAATTTTTGGGCGCAAAACGCAAGAGTTGCGCAAGGCGCTCGCGGTAACGATCCAGGTTTTGTGATCAGGCAACATGGGCCAGATCGGCCCCGGTCACACCGATACCGGGCAGGCGCGCGGCCTGTTGCGGGGTGCATTCCACTACGCGCCATGCGCCATGGCTGGCAAACAGCGCGCGCAAAAGCTGGTTGGTCAGCATATGACCCGCCCGCACCCCCGTGTAGCGGCCCAAGATCGGCGCACCCGCCAAGGCCAGATCGCCCAAAGCATCAAGCATCTTGTGGCGCACCGCCTCATCGGTATGGCGCAGACCGCCCGGCGTCAGCACCGTATCGCCATCGACAACCACGGCATTGTCATAGCTGCCCCCCAGCGCCAGACCGGCCGCATGCATCGCATCGACATCGGATTTGCGGCAAAAGGTGCGGCTATCGCAGAACTCGCGCACGAAGCGCCCATTGGCCAGATTGGCGACCCGGCGTTGCCGCCCGATTGCGGCATCGGCGAAATCGATGGTGAAATCCATCTCGAGCCCCGCAGCGGGCGAGAGCGTCGCCACGCTATCGCCATCGGTGACCTTGATCTCGCGCAAGATCTCGATCGCGTGGATCGGCGCGTCTTGCTGCTGGATGCCCGCATCCAGAAAAGCGCGCACGAAAGGTGCAGCCGAGCCATCGAGGATCGGGAGTTCCGGCCCATCGACTTCGACCAATGCATTGTGAATACCGCAGCCCGCCAAGGCGGCCATGATATGTTCGATCGTCGAAATCTCGGACCCGTCATCACCGCGCAGCTTGGTACAAAGGCGGCTTGTCGGCACGGCGTCATAGCGGGCGGGGATCAAGGCGGCACCGGGAAGATCGGCGCGCGCGAACCACAATCCCATATGTGCCGCTTGCGGTCCGACCGTCACATTGACCCGCTTGCCGGTGTGAAGCCCCACACCGGAAAGACGGACCGATTGCCTAAGTGTCGCCTGCATTGCGTACTCCGTGTCCCCATACACATCGACATGCCGGCGTTCGATCGCCTGTGTCATGTGATGCGCTGCAGCCGCCGCGTTACCACGCCATTAACTGCCAGTTGTGTCGATAACGGGCCGCGCGGAAAGGAACAATTCAACCTTTATGACGTCTTGCAACATTGCCCAAACCAATCGGCAAATCTTTGCCTATGCGCACCATGAACAGCGGCAATACTCTGTTTTTAATAGAGAAAGGGCCGGTGAAACACCGGCCCTTTGATCAAGAATGTGAGCGCTTCAGTTTGCCTGACGACGCAAGAACGCGGGAATATCGATGCGTTCTTGCTCGGGATCGACGATTCCCTCATCGGGCGCGACCTGCTGAACAGGCTGCTGGACAGGGCGCGGCGGGATGGTGCCCGTCATCGTGGGTTGGCGGCGCTCGGTCATGCCATGCCCCTCTTCGGCATGGCCGGTCATGCGGTTGATCAGCGTGTTCAGGCTCAGCCGTGACTTGTGCGCCTCGGGCTGTGGCTGGGGCTGGGGTGCTGCTGCAGGGCGTGCCACATCTTTCTGTATCGCGTCACGCAGACGGGCCAGAACCTCGGGGCGGGCCTTGCTTGTGAATTGCGGCTGGCTTGCCACCGGCTCATGCGCGGGTTGATCGAAGGCCGAGACACGCGGCGCCGCGGCCATAGGCTGATGCTGCGGCTGCGGCTCGTAGACCGGGGCAGGCACATCGTCGAGCGCGCCCATGTCTTCGTCGTCATAGTCATCCATGCCGAGGCTGTTGAACAACGACGGCTCGCTTTGTTCGTGGCGCACGAACGCGGCGCGGGCCGGTTCTGCGACGGGTTCCGGAGCGGGTGCGGGAGCAGGTGCGGCTGCCGGACGCGCGGCGACAGCGGCGGCGGCGTAAACACGCGCTTCTTCTTCGGCCTTCGCGGCTTCGGAGACATCGATGCCGGTGGCCACGACGCTGACGCGCATCCGACCTTCCATATCGGTATCAAGCGTGGAGCCGACGATGATATTCGCCTCCGGGTCGACCTCTTCACGGATGCGGTTGGCCGCCTCGTCAAGCTCGAACAGCGTCAGATCGTAACCGCCTGTGATGTTGATCAGCACACCGCGCGCGCCCTTGAGGCTGATTTCATCCAGAAGCGGGTTGGCGATCGCCTTTTCGGCGGCCTGCAATGCACGGTTCTCGCCATCGGCCTCGCCCGTGCCCATCATCGCCTTGCCCATTTCGTTCATCACGGCGCGGACATCGGCGAAATCGAGGTTGATCAGACCGGGACGGACCATCAGGTCGGTCACACCCTTCACACCTTGATAAAGCACATCATCGGCCATTGCGAAGGCTTCGGTGAAGGTGGTCTTTTCATTGGCCAGACGGAACAGGTTCTGGTTGGGAATGATGATCAGCGTGTCGACGACTTTTTGCAGCGCCTCGATGCCCTCATCGGCTTGGCGCATCCGCTTGGCACCTTCGAACTGGAAGGGCTTGGTCACGACGCCGACCGTCAGCACGCCCAATTCGCGCGCGGCCTGTGCGATGATCGGGGCAGCGCCGGTGCCGGTGCCACCGCCCATTCCCGCGGTGATGAAGGCCATGTGGACGCCGGCCAGATGATCCACGATCTCTTCGATCGACTCTTCGGCGGCCGAGGCGCCGACAGCGGGGCGTGCGCCCGCGCCCAAACCCTCGGTGACACGCGCGCCCATCTGGATGCGGGCATTCGCGCGCGACTGCGCCAAAGCCTGCGCGTCGGTATTGGCGACCACAAACTCGCACCCGTCGAGGTTTTGGTCGATCATGTTGTTGACGGCGTTGCCCCCGGCTCCGCCCACGCCGAACACGGTGATCCGGGGTTTCATGTCCGGCTGGCTTTTGGGCAACATAAGATTGAGTGTCATGGGTCTGTCCGCCTGTATGTGATCTTATTCGCGATCAATGTTCGATGTGGCGCCGATCTTTACGTCGACTGGCCATTTTGCCTCTGAATTCCCGCCATGCTACCCGTTTCCGGGCAGTCCGTCACGCGAAAATTCCGAGGTTTACGCGAAATATGGGGCAAAAATCGGCTGATTTTCGCCTCTTTTGCGATGACACACCAAATACGGGGGTTACCAGTTTTCGCGCAACCATTTGGCCGCGCGCTTGAGGCTGCGCGCAGGCAGGCGCTCGGCGGGTGTTTCGAAATCCCACCACTCGTCTTGCGGATAGGCCGCAAAGAGCGCCAAGCCCACAAGCGAGGAAAACGCAGGCCCCGCCGCCGATTGCGGCAGGCCCTGCACCCGCAGCGGGCGGCCCAGCCTGACCTGATTGCCCAAGATGCGGCTGGCCAGCCCGTCAAGGCCGGGGATCTGACTTGCGCCGCCGGTCAGCACGATGCGCTGGCTGGGCAGGTGGTCGAAACCCGCCGCATCCAGACGGACCTTGACCTCTTCCAAGATCTCTTCGACCCGCGGGCGCATGACGCCGATCAACTCGGCCCGCGTGGCTGTGCGCCGGTCGTGATGCCAATCGCCCGTCTCGCCGGTCAACTCGATCACCTCGCGATCATCGAGGCCGGTGGCGATCACGCCGCCGAAACGGCATTTGATGCGTTCGGCATCGGCCATCGGGATCTGCAGACCGTGGCTGATATCGCTGGTGACATGATCACCGCCCATGCGCACGGTGTCGGCATAGATCATGTGTTTCTTGATGAAGATCGACAGGCTGGCGGTGCCGCCGCCCAGATCGATACAGGCCGCGCCCAATTCCTGCTCGTCTTCGACAAGGCTGGAGATACCCGCCGCATAGGGGGCCGAGGCAAGGCCTGCCAGTTCCAGATCGCAGCGCTTGACGCAATGCAGCAAGGTTTCGACCGCCGCCGCCTCGATCGACAACAGATGCATATCCACCGATAGCCGGTTGCCCACATGGCCGCGCGGGTCGGTCAAGCCACTGCGATGATCGAGCGCGAAATTGACCGGCTGGGCATGCAAGACCTCGCGCCCTGCCCCCAGATCCGGCAAATCACAGGCCGCCAGAACGCGGGCCACATCGGCATTTTCAACTGTGCCGCCGCCGATGTCGACCTCGCCCTCCAGCCCATAGCTGCGCGGTCGACCACCGGCAAAGGACACGATGACATGGTCGACGCGGATCTGGGCCATTTTCTGGGCGGCCTGCACGGCCGTCCGAATGGCACGTTCGGTTTCTTGCAGGCTCTCGATATCGCCAAAGCGCACCCCGCGCGAGCGGGTCGTCGCCGCACCGATGATGCGCACGCTGGCCTGCCCCGCCATCGCACCGATCCCCTCGGCGGGCGATGCGATCTCGGCGGAGTCGAATTTCAACACCAGGCACGAGACCTTGTGGCTGCCGATATCGAGCACGGCCACGACGCCGCGCTTGAGCGCGTCTTGCCGCTTGGCCCGCATGGCACGTTGCGCATGGTATAGCGTGTTCATCCGCTTCGTTCTCCGGTGGGGTCCGCCCGCGCGCGCAGACGCTCTTGGCGCAGCGCCTCCATCGCTTGGGGGCTGAGGGTCACACTCACCCGATCCGCATCGCGCAAGTCGAGGCGCAGCACATCACGGCTCAAGATATCGGTGGCATCATGCAGCCCCAGCGCGCGGTCGAGCGCTTGCGCGGCATCTTCCTCGGGCAGCAAGATACGTCGCCCGTCCTGCAAAACCACATCCCAACGCCTTTCGCCGATGCGCACCAACCCAAGCAGACGATCGGCCAATGGGGCCGCCGCCGCGTGGATCGAGAGCGCCTCGCCGACCACATGATCCGCACCATCCCCACCGATCAACGGCAGCGGGCTGTCCAAGGTCCGCGTGGCCAAATCGGCCACGAAATGCCCCTCGGCATCGATCAGAACCGTCCCTTCGCGGGTTTGCCAGATCACGACCGGCACGCGCTCGCGCACGTTGACGGCTAGATAACCGCCGGCCTGAATGCGTAATTCAGCCTGCGCGACGGCGGGCAAGGCCTCGATCCGGCCACGCATCGCGGCAAGATCGAGATCGAAGGAGGAGACGGGAAAGGACAGGCCGAGATAGGCGCGAATATCCTCTTCCACCGCCGTGCTGGCACCCGAGATCGCCATCGCATTGACCCTGAACTCGGGGCGGCTTTCGATGCTTTGGCGAAGCTCTTGGACATTGGCGGCAAAGGCGGTGCGGCTTTGTTCATCGGCGAAATAGAGGCCAAGCCCGAACACCAGCACGAAGCTGGGCAGGCCAATACGCACCACCCGGCGAAACAGCGGCGTCAACCACAAGCGCTGCGCGCGGTACGACCAGATCGACGGCGCGGGATCGCGCGGCTGATCGGCCAAGGGGGGCGGGGGCGGCGAGGACATGCGCCTAGGTGCGCGTTCGGCAATCAGCGGTCGCATGAGGCATCCTCGACCAACCAGCGGCACAGCGCGCCGAAATCGAACCCGCACAAGGCCGCTTGTTCCGGCGTCAGCGAGGTGGGCGTCATGCCCGGCTGGGTATTGGTTTCCAGCAAGATCAGCCCGGCTAGCCCTTGGCCCTCATCCCAGCGGAAATCGGTGCGGCTGACACCGCGACAGCCCAAGGCGCGATGTGCGGTCATCGACATGTCCATGCAAGCGTCGAAAATCGGCTTGGGCAGATCGGCGGGCACCACATGGCGCGAGCCGCCGGGCTTGTATTTCGCGTCATAATCATACCAGCCATCGGTGATGATATCGGTCACGGTCAGCGCACCCGGCTGGCCCGGCCCGTCGCCCATGACAGAACAGGTCAATTCACGCCCCTTTACGAAAGCCTCGACCATCACATGGTCCGGCATCGTCTCGGACAAGGGCGGCGGCGCATTCGCGCCCTCGGCCACAAGATAGACCCCGACCGATGACCCCTCATTATTGGGTTTGATCACATAGGGCGGGGGCAGCACATGGGCGGCAACGGCTTGGGCCTTGGAGACAATCCTGCTTTCCGCCACCGGCAGGCCATGGGCGCGGTAGACATCCTTCGTGCGCGCCTTGTCCATCGCCAAGGCCGAGGCCAGAACACCCGAGTGTGTATAGGGGATGCGGAGCCATTCCAGCAGGCCCTGCACGCAGCCATCCTCGCCCCAGCGACCATGCAGCGCGTTGAAGCAGACATCGGGCTTAAGATCGGACAGGCGCATGGGCAAATCGGGGCCGCAGTCGATCTCGACCACCCCATAGCCTTCGCCCCTGAGCGCCTCCGCGCAGCCACGGCCCGTGGATAAAGACACTTCGCGCTCGGACGAAGGGCCACCCATCAGTACCGCAATCAGGGGGGTTGTTCTGCTCGAACCCGCCACCATTGCCTCAATCCGCCGGATTCTCTTGCCCGGTCAGTCTGTTATCGGGGCTTTGCCCCTTGTCATTTTGCCCGGTTTGCCCGGATCACTCGCCCGGGTTTCGCCCGACGCGCATGATTTCCCATTCTAGCGCTATTCCCTGCGTCTCGAAAACCCTTTTTCGGACCTCTTCTCCCAAAGATTCAAGATCATCGGCTGTCGCGCCACCGGCATTGATCAGGAAATTGGAATGCATGGGCGACATTTGCGCCCCGCCACGCGTGGCGCCGCGCATCCCGGCGGCGTCGATGACCTTCCATGCCTTCAACTCATGGGTGTCATCGGCCCGCCCGGTCGAGGAATAGCCCGCCGGGTTGCGAAAGGTCGATCCGGCGCTGCGGTCCTTGGTGGGTTGGCTGGCGTCACGCTTGGCGATCTGCTCGGCCATCTTGGCGGCCAGCGCATCGGGTGCCCCCGCCTCGGCGCGAAACGTCACCTCGGTCACGATGGTGTCGGGGGGGATATCGGTCTGACGATAGGCAAAGGAGACATCGCCTTGGCCCAGCGTTTCGCGGCGCCCGTCGCGATGGATCACCCGCGCCGACACGAAATGATCGGCCACATATGATCCGTAACAGCCCGCATTCATCCGTAGCGCGCCACCGATAGAACCGGGAATGGTGCGCAGGAATGTCAGGTCGCGGCCCGCCTCGGCCGCCTTGATGGCGACATGGGCGTCAAGGGCTGCCGCCCCCGCCGTGACCAGATCGCCCGTGACCACGATTTCGTTGAACCCACGCCCCAGCCGGATCACCACACCTTCGATCCCGCCATCGCGCACGATCAGATTGGACCCTACCCCCATCGGAAAGACAGGGATATCGGGCGGGAGTGCTGCAAGAAAATCAGCCAGATCACCGCTATCGGCCGGTTGGACCAGCCAATCGGCCGGCCCACCCACCCGCAGCCATGTCAGATCGGCAAGCGGCCGGTCGGGCGTCGCGCGCCCACGCAGGGGGATATCGCAAATACGCATCATGCCCGCCCTGCTAGCGCCGCGGTGCCGCGCTGTCCAGCAAGGGCGCGCCTAGCCGCGGTCATCCAGATCTTTCAACCGTGCGGCCAGCCCCCCTGCCCATGCGCTGATCGTGCCCGCACCCAGACAGACGACCATATCGCCCGGTCGCGCCTGTTCGCGTACCAGCCGTTCCAGATCATCCTCGGAGACGACGGCGCGCGCATGGCGGTGGCCGTGGCGGATCAGCCCCGCCACCAGATCATCGCGGCTAGCGCCGGGGATCGGGTCTTCGCCCGCGGCGTATATCTCGGCGATGCCCACGACGTCGGCCTCGTTGAAACAGGCACAGAAATCTTCGAACAGGGTTGCAAGCCGCGTATAGCGGTGCGGCTGATGCACGGCGATCACACGGCCTTCGCTGGCTTGGCGCGCGGCTTTCAGCACGGCCGCGATCTCGACCGGGTGGTGGCCGTAATCGTCGATGATGGTGATGCCGCCCACCTCGCCCACCTTGGTGAAGCGGCGATTGACGCCCTTGAACCCGGCAAGGGCGGTACGGATCTCATCGCCTTTCATCCCAAGATGGCGCGCGACCGCTACGGCGGCCAGCGCATTGCTGACATTGTGATCACCCGGCATCGGCAGGGTGCAGCCCGAAATCACCTGCCCCTCGGCCTGCAGTGCGATGTCGAAATGCGCGACACCCGATTTGTAGGTCAGGTTGACCGCGCGCACATCGGCTTGCGCGTTGAAGCCGAAGGTCACGACACGCCGGTCGGTGATGCGGCCCACCAGCGCCTGCACCTCGGGGTGATCGGTGCAGCAGACGGCCAGCCCGTAGAACGGGATGTTCGAGACGAAATCGAGGAACCCTTTGCGCAGGTTCTCGATCGTGCCCCAATGCTCCATATGCTCGGGGTCGATATTGGTGACGATGGCGATGGTGGCAGGCAGGCGGTTGAAGGTGCCGTCGCTTTCATCGGCCTCGACCACCATCCAGTCGCCCTGCCCCACCCGCGCGTTCGAGCCATAGGCATGGATCACGCCCCCGTTGATCACGGTCGGATCGACGCCGCCCGCATCGAGAAGCGTGGCGACCATCGTGGTCGTCGTGGTTTTGCCATGCGTGCCCGCGATCGCGATATTCGAGCGCAGGCGCATCAGCTCGGCCAGCATCTCGGCACGGCGGACGACCGGAAGGCCCTTGAGCCGGGCGGCGTCCAACTCGGGATTACCCGGTTTGATCGCGGACGAAATCACCACGACCTCGGCGCTATCGAGGTTTTCGGCCTTTTGCCCAATGAAGACGCGCGCACCCAGACCTTCGAGGCGCTCTGTGATCTTGGAGGCTTTCAGATCAGAGCCCTGCACCTGATAGCCGTGGTTGACCAGCACCTCGGCGATCCCCGACATGCCGATGCCCCCGATGCCCACGAAATGGATCGCGCCCAGCTTGGTCGGCAGTTTCGTGATCGCAGGTGTCATGCAGCGCCTTTCTGGGCCAGTTCCTCGACCAGTGCGGCCAGCCTATTGGCCGCATCGGGGATGCCAGCAGCGAGGGCCGCTTGCGCCATCTGGTCGGCCTTGGCCGGTTCGGTGAGAATGGATCGGATCGCCGCCGACAGACTGTCGGGCGACAGCGATTGCTCGGATATCATCAGGGCGGCACCGGCTGCAACCAGACCGCTGGCATTGGCGCTTTGATGATCGGCGGTGGCCTGTGCATAGGGGATCAGGATCGCGGGCCGCCCAATCACCGAGATATCGGCGACGGATGAGGCACCGGCCCGGCTGATCACCAGCTGCGCCTCGGAAAGGCGACGGGGGATATCGCGGAAGAACGTCTCGATTTCGGCGCGCACGCCGCTTGTGCCATAGGCATCGATCACGCGCTGCAGATCTTCGGTGCGGGCCTGTTGGGCGACCCGCAGATGCGCGCGCAGATCTTCGGGCAGGCGGGCGATGGCCGCGGGCACCACATCGGACAGGATGCGCGCGCCCTGGCTGCCGCCAATGACCACAAGGTTCATCGGCCAATCGCCGGGCGGCATATAAGGCGCGCTCGCGCGTTCCAACACGGCGGCGCGGACCGGGTTGCCGGTATGCACCCCCACGAGCCCCTCGGGCAGGGCGGTGGGCCATGTGCCGCACGCCACCAGGTCGACCCGCTGCGCAAAGATGCGATTGACCCGGCCCAAGACACCGTTTTGTTCATGGATCATGCAAGGCGTCCGGGTAATCCATGCCGCCGCCAAGGCCGGGATCGTGGGATAGCCGCCAAAGCCCACAACGACATCGGGTTTCTCGCGCCACATGCGCAAGGTCGCGGCAACAATGCCGCCCACGATACGGAAGGGGGCAAGCATTTTGCCCAAGATCCCGCCGCGCGCGAAGGTGGCCGAGGCGACCTCGCGCACCGCGACGGCATGCGAAAAACCGTCGGTATAGCGCGCGCCGCGCGTGTCGGTCGACAATGTCACCCGCCAGCCCCGGCGCAGCATCACTTCAGACAGGGCTTGGGCCGGGAACATATGACCCCCTGTGCCACCGGCCGCGATGATCAGATGCGCGCTGGTCGGTGTCATCGTGTCACCGCTGGCGCGACAAAAGGTAATCGCCGATCTCGCCTTGTGGGCGCGAGCGGGTGAAGGCCAGCAGCATACCGACCGAGATTCCCATCGCGATCAACGACGAGCCGCCATAGCTGACGAAGGGCAGCGTCATGCCCTTGGCGGGCAAAAGCCGCACGGCCACGCCCAGATTGATGAAAGCCTGCAAGGCCAAGAGCGAGACCAGCCCTGTGCCCGCCAGCCGGATGAAAGTGTCGCGCTCGCGCATCAGGCGGAAATATGAGCGCAGCGCGATTGTCACGAAAAGCGCGATGATCAGATACACCATCACGACGCCGTATTCCTCGGCCGCGACCGCGATGATGAAATCGGTATGCGCATCAGGCAAGGTCCAGCGCACCGTCCCCTCGCCCAGACCCGCGCCGAACATCCCGCCATTGCGGATCGCGTCGGTCGCATAGCCGATCTGGGTGGTGGGATCGATCTCGGTCGACAAAAAGCCGTCGATGCGGCGCGCCACATGTTCGGAATTGGCATAGGCAAAAACGCCGCCGACCGCCACCAGCGCCATGACGGTGAACAAGATCACCATCGGCGCGCCCGAAACGAAATAGATCACCGACCAAGCAAAAACGATCAAGGCACCTTGGCCGAAATCAGGCTGCATCACCAGGAAGCCCACGATCACGACCATGGAAAGCAGCGAGACGGATTTGCCCGGCGGGCCGCCGATCTCTTGGCTGGCGGCGATCATCCACGCGGTGAAGATCACGAAGACGGGCTTGAGAAACTCGGCCGGCTGCACCGAAGCAAAGCCAAGCGAGAACCAGCGCACCGCCCCTTGGCCGAAATCCGTGCCAAAGGCCGGAAGCATCGCCAGCGCGAAGACCGCGCCGAAAAAGCCGATCACGCCGATCCGGCGGATCATCACCGGGTTCAGCATGGAGACCACCAGCATCACGATCAGCGCCAAGCCACCGAAACCCGCCTGTCGCGTGACATAGTAGAAGGGATCAAGCCCGTTGCGCTCGGCCAAGGGGGTCGATGCCGCGAAACCCAGCAAGATGCCGATCGCGAAAAGCGAAAAGATGCAAAAGATCGTGACCCGGTCGACCGTTCGCCACCAGCGTGGGATCACGGCCTCGCCGGATTGCACGATCACCGTGCCATGCGCGATTTCCGTCATGGGGACTGCCCGCCCGTATGTTCGTCGTCTGCCTCGAAGCGCCCGTTTTCCGGGTCTGGTTGCAACACTAACCCGAAACGGCGCGCAGGGCCAGCCTTAGCTTGGCATTGGCGGGTGTCTCGGTTCAGTTTTTGGGCAAGAGCTTGCCGACCTGCTCCATGAAATCCCGCCCGCGATGCTCGAAGCTGTCGTATTGGTCGAAGCTGGCGGCGGCGGGGGCAAGCAGCACGGTGTCGCCAGCCTCGGCCTCGGCGGCAGCGCGCGCGACGGCCGTCGCCATGTCGCCGCAGGTCTCATGGGGCAGATCGCCCAGATGCAGTGCGAAGGCGGCGGCCTCGCGCCCGATCACATAGGCCTTGATCACGGCACCCGCCGCAGGGGCCAGCGCCTCCATCCCGCCCTCTTTCTCGAGCCCGCCACAAATCCAGCGGATACGGTCGAAAGCGCCCAAAGCCTTGACAGCGGCATCCGGATTGGTGGCCTTGCTGTCGTTGACGAAGGCGACGCCACCGATCTCGGCCACGCGTTGGCTGCGATGGGGCAGCCCCTCGAAACTATGGAACGCGGCCTCGATCTCTTTTGGCGAGAGGCCCAGCGCCCGGCATGCCCCATAGGCACAGGCCGCGTTCTGGTGGTTGTGCGCGCCGGGCAGGCCCTTGACGCCCCGAAGGTCGATCGAGGCCACCTGACGGCCCTTGCGCATCTCGGAAAGCCAGCCCTTGCGCGCCACCAGATCCCAGCCCGGTCCGGTCAACTTGGCCTGCGACACCCGGATCACGCGCGCATCCCCCGGCCCCTCGGCAAGTTGGTTGGCGATATATTGCCCTTCAATCTCATCGACGCCGATGATGGCGCGGTCAGGCCCACCTTCGGAAAAGAGCCGCCGCTTGGCCGCGAAATAGCCACCCATGCCGCCGTGCCGGTCCAGATGATCGGGGGAAAGATTGATGAAGACCGCCACATCAGGCGTCAGCGCGCGGGCCAGTTCAATCTGGTAGGAGCTGAGTTCAAGCACCACAACCCCGCCATCGGCGGGCGGGTCGATATCCAAGACACCGCGCCCGATATTACCCGCCAATTGCACCGGACGCCCCGATACCGACAGGATATGGGCGATCAAGGCCGAGGTGGTGGATTTGCCGTTCGACCCGGTGATCGCAACCACCTTGGGCGGCTCTTCCATGTCATCCCACGCGCCCATGCCGAGCGAGCGGAAAAACAGCCCGACATCATTATCGACCGGCACACCCGCCATGCGGGCGGCCGCAATCGCGCGGTGCGGGCTTGGGTAGAGATGCGGAATACCGGGCGAGGTGATCAGCGCCGCCACGCCGACAAAGGCATCGGGCGCCATCGGATCCCAGATGGTGAAGCCCTCGCCCTCGGCCGCCGCGCGCGCGGGCGCGCCATCGTCCCAGCACAGCGCCTCGGCCCCACCTGCGCGCAAGGCACGCGCGGTGGCCAGACCCGAACGACCAAGACCCAGCACCGCGACCCGCTGCCCTTCCACGCCTTGAACCGGTATCATCGCAGCCCCCCGCCCTTAGCGTAGTTTCAACGTCGCCAGACCGATCAGCGCCAAGATCAGCGAGATGATCCAGAAACGGATCACCACCTGCGGCTCGGCCCAGCCCTTTTTCTCGAAATGATGATGGATCGGCGCCATCAGGAAAACCCGCTTCCCGGTCGCCTTGAAGTAAAGCACCTGAACGATCACGCTGACCGCTTCGGCGACAAAGAGACCACCCACGATAGCCAGCACGATCTCATGCTTGGTGGCCACCGCAATGGCCCCCAGCGCGCCGCCCAGCGCGAGCGATCCTGTATCGCCCATGAACACGGCGGCAGGCGGGGCATTGTACCACAAAAAGCCCAAGCCGCCCCCGATCAGACCGGCGGTGAAGATCAGCAATTCGCCCGTGCCGGGGACGTAATGCACATCAAGATACTCGGTGAAATCGACACGCCCCACGGCATAGGCGATCACGCCAAGCGTGCCCGCCGCGATCATCACCGGCATGATCGCCAGACCATCAAGCCCGTCGGTCAGGTTCACCGCATTGGCCGAACCGACGATCACCAGCATGGCAAAGGGCAAGAATAGCCAGCCCATGTTGATCAGCACATCCTTGAAGACCGGCACGGCGAGCTGCGCAGAGAGGTCATCGGGGTGGATCAAGACGCAAGCGGATGCCGCCACCGCCGCGATGACAAAGCCGATCAACAGCCGCACCCGCCCGGATAGACCCGCGCTGGTGTTGCGGCTGACCTTGGCCCAATCATCGGCAAAACCGATCAGGCCAAAGGCGACCGTGGTCAAAAGCACGATCCAGACATAGGGATTATCGAGCCGCGCCCACAACAGCGTCGCGAGGGTCAACGCCGCCAAGATCAGCAAACCGCCCATTGTCGGCGTACCCGCCTTTGCCATGTGATGGGCAGGGCCATCGGCACGGATCGGCTGGCCCGCCGCATATTTCCGCCGGAGCGCATTGATCAAGGGCTGCCCGAAGACGAAGCCGAAGATCAGCGCCGTAAAGAACGCACCGCCCGCCCGAAAGGTGATGTAGCGAAACAGGTTGAAGACATCCCCGCCATCGGAGAACGCGGTCAGCCAATACAACATCTAGCGGTGTCCCTGTTTATTGCCTACTGCCGCTTGCCCGAGTTTGCGCAGCGCGTCAACTGCGCGAGATACCTTGATCCCCTTTGAGCCCTTGAGCAGCACGATATCCCCCGCCCGCAGGGTTTGGGGCAGAAGCGCGGCCATTTCTTCGGCACTGTCGCGGTGCTGTCCGCGGATCGCGCCGGGAAGGGCGGCATGCAGATGCGCCATCAAGGGCCCCACCGTGTGAACCAGCGCGATGCGCGCCATCGCGGGGTGATCGGCAATGGCGGCATGAAGCGTGGGTCCGGTCGGCCCAAGCTCCAACATATCGCCCAAAACCGCGATGCGCCGCCCGCGCCCCTCGGGTTCGGCGGCCGCCAGCATCTCGAGCGCTGCGGCGATCGAGGCGGGATTGGCGTTGAAGGCATCATCGATCATCTCGATCACCAGATCCTCGCCCCCGCCCAGGGTCAGCTTTTCGCGCGTGCCGCGCCCTTGATAGGGGGTCCAGCCCGCAAGCGTGATCGCGGCCTGCGTCGCGTCGGCCCCGGCCAATTCCGCCGCCGCAAGCGCGATCAACGCGTTCATCGCATAGTGCCGCCCCGGCGCGCCGATCTTGAACAGCCGCTCGGTGCCAAGAATATCGGCTTGGATCACGGTCGCGCCATCGGCGATTTGGGCCGCGATCATCCGCGCCTCAAATCCGTCGCGCGCACCAAAACGCACAAGGCGCGCACCCTGCGATCTGGCCTTGTCGAAAAGGATCTGGGCGGTGTCGATATCGCCATGCGCCAGCGCGATGCCACCCGGCGATAGCCCGTCATAAATCGCCGCCTTTTCATGGGCGATCCCCTCGATCACGCCGAAGGCTTCCAGATGGGCAGGGGCGACGGTGGTGACGATGGCGATATCTGGCCGGGTCAGACGCGACAGTGGCGCGATCTCGCCCGGGTGGTTCATGCCGATCTCGATCACGGCGTATTCGGTATCGGCGGGCATGCGCGCCAGCGTGATCGGCACGCCCCAATGATTGTTGAAACTCGCCTCGGCGGCATGGGTCTTGCCCTGTGGCGCAAGGGCCGTGCGCAACATTTCCTTGACGGTGGTCTTGCCGACCGAGCCGGTCACCGCGATGACCTTGGCCTTGGTGCGCGCACGCCCCGCAGCACCCAAGGCACGCAAGCCTTCCATCACATCGGCCACGATCAACAGCCGAGCGGGGTCGACGCCTTCGGGGATGCGCGCCACCATCGCCACCGCCGCGCCGCGCGCCAGCGCATCGGCGACGAAGTCATGCCCGTCGCGCGCGGCTGACAACGCGATGAACATGTCGCCCGGCGCGATGGAGCGTGTGTCGATCGACAGGCCCGTGACCGCCCAATCACCCGTGGCCTGACCGCCCGTTGCGGCGGCGGCTTCGGCGGCTGTCCAAAGCGCGCTCATGCCCGTCCCTCCAGCGCGGCGATGGCAAGGCTGGCTTGTTCGACATCATCGAAAGGATAGACCACATCGCCGACGATCTGCCCGCTTTCATGCCCCTTGCCCGCGATCAACAGCGCGTCGCCCGGCGCAAGCTCCGCCACCCCGCGCAAGATCGCCTCGGCGCGGTCGCCGACCTCGGTCGCTTGTGGGCAGGCTTGCAGTATTTCTGCGCGGATGGCCGCCGGAACCTCGGATCTTGGGTTATCGTCTGTCACAAATACGATATCGGCCTGTTCGGCAGCAGCTTGGCCCATCAAGGGCCGCTTGCCCCGGTCACGATCACCACCCGCCCCGAAGACGACGATCAGCCGGCCCAGAACATGCGGGCGCAGCGCCTTGAGAGCCGTCTCCAGCGCGTCGGGCGTATGCGCGTAATCGACGAAAACCGGCGCGCCATTGGCCCTTCGCCCCGCCATCTGCATCCGCCCGCGCACACCCGAAAGCCGTGGCAAGACCGAGAATACCGCCGCAGGCTCTTCCCCCGCTGCGATCACAAGCCCGGCCGCGGTCAGAACGTTCATCGCCTGAAATGCCCCGATCAGCGGCAGGCGTGCCTGCACAGGCTGGCCCTGCCAACGAAACAGCACATCTTGCCCGGTCTCATCCAAACGCCGCCCAGTGATCTTGAGGGCCGCATCCTCCGCGTATTGGGCGACACCGATCACCTCGACCTCGCGGGCCGTGCAGGTGGCGGCGACGCGGGGGCCGTAGCTGTCGTCGAGATTGACCACCGCGATCCCGTCTTCAGGCAGCAATTCGGAGAAAAGGCGCAGCTTGGCGTGGAAATAGCTCTCCATATCGCCGTGATAATCGAGATGGTCTTGCGTCAGATTGGTGAAACCCGCCGCCGCAAGCCGCACCGCCTCCATCCGACGCTGGTCAAGCCCGTGCGACGAGGCCTCCATCGCCACATGGGTGACACCGGCTGTGGCCATCTCGGCCAGCACGCGCTGCAGCGTCAGGGGATCGGGCGTGGTATGCAGCCCCGGCGCGGCATAGGCCCCTTCGACCCCGGTGGTGCCGATATTGACCGCCTCATGGCCCAAAAGCGCCCAGATCTGACGCGCGAAACTGGCAACGCTGGTCTTGCCATTTGTGCCAGTGACGGCGACCACGCAGTCGGGTTGGCGGGCAAACCATAAGGCCGCCGCATGGGCAAGCGCGGCACGCGCATCCTCGACAACCACGAGTGCGGCAGGCGTTGCGGCCAAGGCATCGGCAGCAAGGGCCGCCCCCGCGCGATCGGTCAAGATCGCAAGCGCGCCGTTTTGCAATGCCGCCTCGATGTGGGTCGCACCATGCACTTGCGTGCCGGGAAGTGCCGCGAACAACGCGCCGCTGGTTACCTTGCGACTATCAAGCGCCAGCCCCGAAACAGCCACATCGCCACCCGAGCGGGGCGTCAGACCAAGATCCGAAAGCTGCCGTGTCAAAGGCGCCATTCCCTCACCCCATGTGCGATGACTGTGCGATTACCTTGAACTGCTCGATAGCGCATCCATGGGGCCCGGTTCAATCTCGGGCCGCAAACCCAACAAGGGCGCGCTGCGGCGAATGATCTCGGCGGCGACGGGCACCACGGTCCAACCGGCCGTGCGGCGCGGCTCGGGGCCTGATGTCTCGACCGGTTCTTGCAGCATCGTGATCAGCACATAGCGCGGTGCGTGCATGGGAAAGGCGGCGGCGAAGGTATTGATGTTGCGATCTTCGTAATAGCCCCCCGTGGGGCGTGGCAGATCGGCGGTGCCGGTCTTGCCGCCCACGGCATAGCCTTCCACCTCGGCGAAGCTGGCCGTGCCTTCGGTGACGGTCGCCCGCATCATCGCGCGCATCTCATGGCTGGTCGCCTCGGAGATGATCCGCGCGCCTTGCTGCGGGCGATCTTGGCGCAAAAGCGTCGGCACCACCTGCGTGCCGCCATTGACCATTGTCGCATAGGCACCGGCCAAATGCACAAGCGAGGTGGACAGCCCATGCCCGTAAGAGATGGTCATGGTCGACAATTCGCCCCAGCGCGCGGGAACCAAGGGGCGGGCATTGCGCGCCTCGATGATCTCGATCTGCGCAGGCGTCAGCAGGCCAAGTGCCCCAAGAAATTCGCGCTGCGCCTCGCCGCCGATAGCCTGTGCAATGCGCGCCGTGCCGATATTGGAGGAATGGATGAAAACGTCATGGACTGATTGCGCCGGTCCTTGGCTGCGATAATCGCTGATGCTGAAGCGCCCCACCCGCATCGGCCCGCGCGTATCAATAATGTCGGCGGGGGTGATCTGCCCCAACTCGATCGCCTGCGCGATGGGGAATGCCTTGAGAACACTACCCAATTCATAAACGCCCTGCACGGCGCGGTTGAACAGCGGGCTATCGGCCGGATCGCCGGAAAGCGCGGGCGCGGGCCGCGCGTTGGGGTCGAAATCGGGCAAGCTTGCCATTGCGAGGATCTCGCCCGAATGAGCATCCAGCAACACAGCCGCAGCACCGCGCGCGTTCATCAGCGCCATGCCACCGGCCAATACCTCTTCGAGCCCCGCCTGAACCGAGAGATCGATGGAAAGTTGCAAGGGCGCGCTGCGGCCCGGATCGCGCAAGGTTTCATCGAAGACCGCCTCGATCCCGGCCACGCCGATCACCTCGGCGGCATTGACCGCTTCTTGGCCGAAACCCGCACCGCCCAGGATGTGGGCCGCCAGACGCCCATTGGGATATAGCCGCATCTCGCGCGGACCGAACAACAAGCCCGGCTCGCCCAGATCATGAACCTGCTGTTCTTGCTCGGGGCTGAGATAACGCCGCAGCCACAAGAACCGACGATCTGAGTCAAGCCGCGGATGCAGCGTATCGGCATCTATTTCGGGGAAAATCTCAGCCAGACCATCGGCCGCGGCGCGCGCATCCACGATCTCATGGGGATGGGCGTAAAGGGCGTTGGTGGCGAAATTGGTCGCCAGCACACGGCCCTCGCGATCGACGATATCCGCACGGGTTGTGTGGATCGTGCTTGTGATCTGGGCAACCGCGGGCTCGGCCGCCTCGGATGTGGCCAGTGCCGCCATCCGCGCGCCAACCGATCCGAAGGCGAACAAGAACACGACCGCGACCAGTAGCATCCGCCCCTCGGTGCGCTGACGAAGCCTGTCGCGCTCGGCATCATGGCGCAGGCGCAGGTTCTCGCGCTCGATCAGATCGGGGTTCTCACCGCGCAGGCGGGCATCGAGAATACGCGCCAAGGGCCGAAGCGGCGTGCGCTGCGTCATGGGATCTGCTCCTCGCCGATAGAGGCGCTATCCAGCAGGCTCTCGGGCTCAGCAGTCTCGATCACAGGCTGCGGATAGGGAATCTGGGTCGCACGGCCGAATTGATCGGGCGACATCGGCAAAAGGCCCAACCGCTCGAAATTGATGAAGCCAAGCTCGCGCAAACGGTCGGGACGGTTGAGATAGGCCCATTCGGCGGTCAAGATCGCCATCCGTTCACGCTCGGCCCCGATCTGGGCCTGCAAACGCTCCACGCGGCGTTCGGCCTGTTGGGTCAAGATCGCTTGATGATAGGCCCAATAGCCCAGTGCGATGACCGCAAGCATGCCGCACAAGGTCAAAAACCCACGCATCACAAAACCTCCGGCAAAAGGGGAAGGCCAATCCGTGCACGATCAACGGGGCGGGCGGGTGCGTCGGTGCGCGTCGCCACCCGCAGCCGCGCCGAGCGCGCGCGCGGGTTGTCGGCCAATTCCGCCGCATCGGGCGCAATCGCCTTTTTCGGGGTCAGCATGAAACCGGGTGTTTGTTCTTGCGCTTCGGGCGCGTGGCGCGACCCGCCGCCGCCAGTGCTGGCGCGCTCGGCCAAGAAGCGTTTGACCACCCGATCCTCGAGCGAGTGAAAGGTGACGACCGCCAGCTTGCCGCCGGGCTTCAAGGCGCGCTCGGCGGCCTCCAACCCATCGACAAGCTGGCGCAGCTCGTCATTCACAGCGATGCGGATGGCCTGAAAACTGCGCGTCGCGGGGTGGCTTTGGCCCGGTTTCTTGCGCGGCAGGCACCCCTCGATCAAGCGGGCCAATTGCAGCGTCGATGTGATCGGCCCCTTTGTGCGTTCAGCCACGATGGCGCGCGCGATACGACGCGCGGCATGTTCTTCACCGTAGTGATAGAGAATATCGGCGATCAACGCCTCAGGCGCTTGGTTGACGATATCAGCGGCCGACACGCCCGTCTGGCCCATGCGCATGTCGAGCGGGCCGTCATTCATGAAGGAAAAGCCCCGCTCGGCGCGGTCAAGCTGCATCGACGAGACACCGAGATCGAGCGCCACACCATCGAGCGGCACGCCCGCCAAGGTATCAAGTTCGGAAAACGTGCCCGCCACCAGTCGCAAGCGGTCGCCATAGTCATCCGCCCAAGGCGCGGCCATGTCGAAAGCCAGCGGATCGCGGTCGATGCCGATCACCTGTGCAGCACCCGCCGCCAACAGACCACGGCTATAGCCGCCAGCGCCGAAAGTGCCATCAAGCCAAACGCCCTGCACCGGTGCCACCGCATCGAGAAGCGCGCGCAACAAGACGGGGATATGGGGTGCGCGAGGCTCGTCCGTCTCGCCAGCGGCGGTCATTCCGCATCCATCGGTGCTGGTTCGTCCGGCAAAAGCGAGAGCGCATCGAAATGTGCGTCATCGCGCCCAAGCTCGGCCAGGAGCGCGGCAAAGGTCGCAGCCTGTGCATCGGCCTGAGCCGGGCTGAGAATATGGAATTTCTCGCCATGCCCCTCGAAAGCGGCCTCGTCATCGAGCGCGATCTTGTC
>NZ_CBFIIK010000020.1:0-28337 GCF_965662675.1 Roseicyclus sp.
CGTTTAGCGCCGCATGAGGCCAGAGGCCAGAGGGCAGCCGCTATTGTGCCGTATAGCCCCCATCGACCAGATGGTAAGAGCCCGTGATGAAGGATGCGTGGTCCGACAACAGGTAGCACACGAGCGAGGCGACCTCGTCGGGTTGGCCCATCCGGCCCAAGGCATGCTGGGCGGCCAGCGTTTTTTGCGCTTCCGCATCCAAACCCTGATCGACCAGCGGCGTATGGATGAAACCCGGCCCTACGGCGTTCACACGGATGCCATCGGCGGCATGATCAAGAGCCGCGGTCTTGGTCATGCCCAAAAGCGCATGCTTGGTCGCCACATAGGCACCCGCCCCGGCAAAACCCACAGTACCGAGAATGGAAGAGATATTGACGATCGCCCCGCCCCCTGCCGATGTGATCGCGGGGATGGCGTAGCGCATGCCGTAGAAAACGCCGTTGAGATTGACGTCGATCACCTTGTGCCATGCATCCAAGGGATATGCGCCCAAAGGGGTGATCGGCCCACCGATCCCGGCATTGTTGACCATAAGATGCAGCGCCCCGGTCTCTGACTGTGCGCAAGCGACCAGTGCCGCGACTTGGTCGGGTTTCGTGACATCGGCGACCACGGCGCGCGCACCATGGCCGACGTTCCGGGCAGCGATCTCGGTCCTTTCGGCATCCAGATCGGCCAAGACAACGCGGGCACCGCTGGCTGCCAATTGCCGCGCAATCGCCAGTCCGATGCCCGAGGCGGCCCCGGTCACGATCGCGATCTTGTCGTCGAAACGGATATCCATCCTGGGCCCCGATCCATGATTGCACCGATCAGGTCAGTCTAAATCTGTGGCAAAAGCCCCGCCTTGTCGGGGATCAACGCCACCTCAGCGCGGGCGGCGAAAGATGCGCCCGACAAGGAACGAGGTGCGCGGGATCCAGACATAGGGGTTGCGCTGCTTGGCCGAAGGTCGGCGGCGCATGCGGATCATGCCGAAGACCAACAGCCCCACATGGGCAGCCGCGATGAAGATGAATAGGGCTGATGGCCCGTAAAGCGCGATCAGCCCCGATGTCACGAGCGGCGAGGCGATGGCCCCCAGCGCATAGGCGAACATCAAGGCGGCGGAAAGCTCGACCCGCTGCTCGTCCTCGGCCCAGTCATGGGCATGGGCAGCGGCGATGGAATAGATTGGAAATGTGGCCGCGCCGAACACCAGCGCGGCGATGAAGATGCCCCAGACCCCGAAACCCGAGAGCGTCACGGTGATGACGCAGCCCGCAATGGAAAAGATCGAGAACCCCACCATCACCCGGCGGCGGTCATAGCGGTCGGCAAGCCACCCCGCAGGCCATTGCGCGAAGGCCCCGCCAAGCACATAGGCCGCCAGAAACAGGCCGATCTGGTCGGCGCTCAGCCCCACTTGGGTGCCATATAGTGGCCCGATCATCCGAAAACTGGCCCCCGACACGCCCGAGACGATCACCCCTACGACCGCCAAGGGCGACAGCCCCCAAGCCAAGCCAAGCCGCAGCCGGGGTGCAGGCCCCGTATCGGGCTGCGGCACCCGCGTCAGTGTCAGCGGCAAGAGTGCTGCACAGCACAACAGCGCCAGCAGGTTGTAGGAGACGTAATCGGCCGGTGCCAAAACCCCGATCATCAGCTGCGCAATCAGCGACCCGCCGGTATCGACCATGCGGTAGGTGCCCATGGTGCGCCCGCGATTGGCATTGTCGGTCTTGGCCTGCAACCACGCCTCGATCACCGTGTAGCAGCCCGCCACGCAAAATCCCGAAGCCGCGCGCATCACCGCCCACGCATAGGCGTCGATCACCATCATATGCGCCAAAAGCCCGATGGCCCCCATCGCGGTAAAGGCGGCGAAGGCGCGGGAATGGCCGACCTCGCCCATCACGCGGGGCGCCCACCAGCAGCCGATGAAGAACCCCGCGAAATGCGCCGAGCCAAGCAGGCCGATCTGCCCGTTGGTGAAGCCGAGCTGCGCCCCCGACAAGACGTCAAGCGGCCCGACACCGCCCGTTGAGAGCTGCAACAGCAACACCGACAGGAACAGGGCAGCAAAAGAGATGATCAGGCGCATGGGGGATCACGGGCGCAAGGTGTGTCACCCAGTGCTAGCCCGGTTGCGGCGGCGATGCACGGGCGATTTTTGGGAGGGGGTCGGGGGGCTGTCCGCTTTGCGGGACGAAGCCACCCCTGTTACCGCTTGATTGCGTATCGATCCGCCTCCTCAAAAACGTCAATGACGCGCGTTCCGGCCTTGATGAAAGCCCCATGTTCAACGCCCGCAGGGATCGAGTAGCTATCTCCGGCTTTGTAGTCCTTTGTTTCACCACCGATAGTAAATTTGATTTCGCCTTCGACAACCGTCCCCCACTGAGCGCCATGAGCATGTGGGGGGAGTTCCATATCTTTTAGGAAAGTGAAAAAAGCCACCAGGCCATCGTCGGACCGAATAACCGCTGTCTGAACGACATCCTCGGGGAACGGCACGTCAATAGCGGGAAACGCTTTGATAAAATCTGGATAAGTCATTTTCATCTCCTTTTGGCGTGATCTGGTCAATCCTGATGAAATACAGGTTAACGATTTCAGAGTGTTTGGATTTTTGCAAATAATGCAAAAAGTTGGCCTCAAACCTGCCATCCACCCTGCCCCCCGTCACACCCCCTCCACCGCCCGCTCCACCAGCTGCGCCCGTCCCCGCGCCACCCGCGCAACCGCCCAGTCCCCCGGCCCGGCATCACGCGCGCGAAGCCGCGACAAAACCCAACCCTCGGCGCCGCCTTCATGGGCGGGTTCCAGCCGCCAGCGGCTCTCCACCCCCGGCGCGCCGCCCATCCCCGGTGTCAAGATCAGCCCCAGCGGGGCGATCCCCCCCTTGCCCCCGGCCTCGGCGGCCAGATGCAACCGGCGCACCGGCGTCAGCCCCGGCGGGTCGGTCAGGTCGCAGACGACAAGCGCCACCGCGCCTGCGCGCAACACCTCCTCCATCACCCACAACAGATCCTCGGGCCGCGCGGCATCGACCATCAACAACCGACCGGGATCGATCTCATCGCCAAGGCCCGCCATATGCAGCCGGTCGGGGTGCCATGCCGGCCTGATCCAGATCACCGGGCCTTGCGCCTCGGCGGCAAGCCAAAGCGCCAACCGCCGCCGCGCCGCGCCGCAGATCTCATGGGCGCGTGCGCCCGCCAGCCGAAATCGCCCCAAAAGCGGCAGGCCGGGGCGTTCGCTGCGATGGCTTTGACGCATGAGCATGGGCGTATTCATGGCCGACAAGATACATGTTCATGAAATGTTCTCAAGCCCCCACCTTGCACATCCAGCCCCGCCCCCTAGTGTCCGCCCCGAAACGGACACAAGGATACCGACCGATGCGCAAGATCCCCCTTGGCAATACCGACACGATGATCACCGATTATTGCCTCGGCACGATGACATGGGGCACCCATACGCCCGAGGCCGAGGCGCACCGCCAGATGGATATGGCGCTCGAAGCGGGCATCACCATCGTCGACACCGCCGAGATGTATCCGGTCAACCCGGTCACCGCCGAAACCGTGGGGCTGACCGAAACCGTGCTGGGCAATTGGAACGCCAAGCATCCGGGGCGGCGCGGCGACTACCTGCTCGCCACCAAGATCACCGGCAAGAACGCGGCCTTCGTGCGCCAAGGGCAAGATATCACGGCCGAAACCTTCACCGCGGCCCTCGATGCCTCGCTCGCGCGGTTGCAAACCGATGTGATCGACATCTACCAGCTGCACTGGCCCAATCGCGGCAGCTATCATTTCCGCCAGAACTGGGGCTATGCCCCCAAGACGCAGAACCGCGCGGCGACGCGCGACAATATGCTGGCCGTGCTGGAGGCCGCCGCACAAGCGGTCAAGGCGGGCAAAATCCGCCATTTCGCGCTGTCGAACGAAAGCGCATGGGGCAGCGCGCAATGGCTGGAGCTCGCGCAGGCACATGGCCTTCCGCGGGTGCAATCGATCCAGAATGAATACTCGCTCTTGTGCCGCCTCTACGACACCGATCTGGCCGAGCTGGCGATGAATGAGCAGGTCACGCTTCTGGCCTATTCACCCTTGGGCGCGGGGCTATTGACCGGGAAATACCAAGACGGTGCAATGCCCGACGGTAGCCGTATGGCGCTGAACGGCGATCTGGGCGGTCGTAAAACACCGCGCGTCTTCGATGCGGTCGCGGCCTATCTGGCGATGGCAAAACGCGAAGGGCTGGACCCGGTCCATATGGCGCTTGCCTTTAGCGTCCAGCGCCCCTTTCCCGTCTCGACGATCTTTGGCGCCACCACCTGCGATCAGTTGGAGCATATCCTGAACGGCCGCGATGTGACGCTGACACCAGAACAGCTGGCCCAGATCGACACGCTCCACAAGGCACATCCCATGCCCTTCTAGGGTCTGTGGATAAATCTGGGGATAGATCGCAAATATGAAAGGCGCGCTGCATCTGCGGCAGGGCGGAGCTAAAAAGATCGCCCCACAAGACCCTTTCATTTCTTCATCTTTCCAAAAATACGCCAGCGGAGAATGCAAAGACACCATGCGCGGCCGCGAAAAAAGATGACAAGAAACAAGGCCAACGCGGACTTGGATTCGGGTCCAGGGCGGCCACTCCCTAGCCGCGCAGCACCGCGCCGGGGTTCATGATGCCCTTGGGGTCGAGTGCTGCCTTGATCGCGCGCATGGCGATCAGCTTGCCCGGATCGCCATAGCGTTCAAGATCATCGACCTTCAGCCGCCCCACCCCGTGCTCGGCCGAAACCGAACCGCCCAGCTCATCCACCAGATCATGCACCGCCCGCTTGATCGCACTGCGCTGATTGTCATGATCGGCGCGGGATTTGCCAGGCATCGGGAAGACGTTGTAGTGCAGATTGCCATCGCCCATATGGCCGAAACAATTGAGTCGAAACTCCCCCACCGCGCCGATGCGGCCCGGCGCCTCGGCGATGAAGCGGGCGACCTTGGCCACGGGGACCGAAATATCATGCGACGACACCGCGCCGATCCGGCGGTTGGCCTCGGGGATATTCTCGCGCAGCGCCCAGAATGCAGCGCGTTGGCCATCTGATTGCGCGATCACCCCATCACTGACCAGCCCCGCCTCGAAAGCTTCGGCAAAGACCGCCTCAAGCGCGGCTTCGGGATCGCCACCCACCCCCATGCCCAGATCGATCAGGCACATCCACTCGGGGCGCGCATCAAAAGGCTGGCGTGTCTCTGGCCCCATCGCGTCGAGAAACAGCAAGCCTTGCTGGCTGATCAACTCGAAGGCCGACAGCGCATCACCCACCCGCGCCTGTGTCAGTTTCAGCAACGCCAGCGCCGCCTCGGGGTCGGGCACCACCATCATCGCCGCGCCTTGCCGCGCGGGCTTGGGGAACAACCGAAGGGATGCTGCCGTGATCACGCCAAGCGTGCCTTCCGAGCCGATCAGCAAATGGCGCAGATCATAGCCCATATTGTTCTTGCGCAAGGGCGAGAGCGTATTGATCACCGTGCCATCGGCCAACACCGCCTCGACCCCCAGCACCAGATCGCGCGCATTGCCGTAGCGCAGCACATTCACACCGCCCGCATTTGTCGCCAATAGCCCGCCCAACCGGGCCGAGCCTTGGCTGGCCAATGTCAGCGGGAAAATCCAGCCCTCGGCCTCGGCGGCGGCATGGATATCTTGCAAGATCACGCCTGCCTCGACCGTCATCGTGCCGGCCTCGACATCGAAATCACGGATCGCGCGCATCCGCTCGAGGCTGAGGATCACGGGCGGCGCGCCATCTTCGGCCAATTGACCGCCAACCAACCCCGTCCCGCCGCCATAGGGAATGACAGCTGTGCCAGTCTCGTTGCACAGCTGCAATATGGCGGCCACCTCGCCCGCATTTGCGGGGGCTACAACGCCGCGCGCCTTTCCCTGCCAGCGCCCACGCGGCTCTTCCAGATAGGAAGGCCCCGGCATCCGGATCGCCGCCGGATCGATCAAGCTGGCAAGGCGGGTCATGATATCGGTCATCGGCATTATCCGTCTGGTGTTGCTGGTGGCTTAACCGGTCTCGGTCCGGCCGCGCCGATCATGGCGCAGATGGGCATATAGAACGTGATTGCGCCAGCGCCCGTTGATCTGAAGATAACTTTGCGCCACGCCCTCGTATTTGAAGCCGGTCTTTTCCAAGACCCCGCGCGAGGCGGTGTTTTCAGGCAGGCAAGCCGCCTCGACCCGGCTGAGGTCGAGGCCGCGAAAGGCGTAATGCACCATTACCTCGATCGCCTCGTGCATATAGCCTTGGCGCGCATGGGCGGCACCGATCCAATAACCCAGCGTACCAGCCTGCGCCGGGCCGCGGCGGATATTGTCGAGTGTGATCGCCCCCAAAAGCGCGTCATCCGAACGCCGAAAGATGAATAGCGGCACGGCGCTGGCCTCGTTCAGCGCGCGCTGCGCCCAATAGACCCGCCCGGTAAAGCTCTTGCGGCTGAGATGGTCGCTGGCCCAGCTCGGCTCCCACGGCTTCAGGAAATCGGCCGAGGCCGCGCGCAGCGCCGTCCAAGCCCGGAAATCGGCATGGCGCGGAAGCCGAAGCGTCAGTCGCTCGGTTTCCAGCTTGATTTGCCGCTTGCGCAACAACATCAGGCGACAAGCCGCGTTGTGACCTCGTCAAGCCGCGGTGCGCCCGCGACAGGGCCGTATAGCGCCATCGCGGCTTGGCCCGAAGTGACCAGCCCCACCGCATGATCGCGCAAGCCCGCAAGCGTTACCGCCTCGATCTGGGCCACGGTTTCGGTCAAGGGCGGCACCCGGTTCCAGACCGCGACCAACCGCGCCAAGCGTTCGGCCCGCGCCGAGGGGCTTTCCAACCCCATGAGCAAACCCGCCTTCATCTGCGCACGTGCGCGCGACAGCTCGGCCTCGCTCATGTCATCGGCCGAGCGTTTCAACTCGTCCAAGGTCAACCCAACCAGTTCCGGCAACTCCTCGCCCGAGGTGCCGGCATAGATCGTCAGCATGCCGGTGTCGTCATAGGCACCGACCTGCGCATAGATCGTGTAGCACAGCCCACGCTTTTCGCGAATTTCCTGAAACAGGCGCGAGGACATGCCGCCACCCAGCGCGCTGGCATAGATCTGCGCGGTATGAATATCGTCCGAACGATAACCCGGCGCCTCGAGTGCCAGGGTGAAATGCGCCTGTTCCAGCGCCTTGACCTCATGGCGTTCCCCGCCCGCGAAACGGGCCGGTTCGGGCGCGGTTTGCGTATTCGGCGCGAGATGGCCAAAGGCCGCCTCGGCAAGCCGCACGATCTGGTCGTGATCGACAGCCCCCGCCGCCGACAAAATCAACTGCCCCGGTCCATAATGGCCTGCAACAAAGCGGTCGAAATCGGCCCGCCCAAAGGCGCGCACCCGCTCCGCCGGGCCAAGGATCGTCCGCCCCAAGGCCTGGCCGGGGTAGGAGACCTCTTGCAGCCAATCGAAGATGATATCGTCGGGCGTATCGGCGGCCTGCCCGATTTCTTGCAAGATCACGCCGCGCTCCACCTCGATCTCGCGCGGATCGAAGATCGGGTTCAGCACGATATCGGCGATCAGGTCGAGCGCGAGGGGAACGTCATCCTTCAGCACCCGCGCGTAATAGGCCGTGACCTCGCGGCTTGTGTAGGCGTTGATATAGCCGCCCACATCCTCGATCTCTTCGGCGATCTGCAAGGCCGTGCGCCGCTTGGTGCCCTTGAAGGCCATGTGCTCAAGGAAATGCGCGATGCCGTTCTGATCGGCCGCCTCGTGCCGCCCACCGGCCGAGACCCACAGCCCAAGGGCCGCCGATTCCAGCCCCGGCATATGCTCGGTCACAATGCGCAGCCCGTTCGAAAGTGTGTGAAGCTCAACGCTCAATTGGCCAATGCCTCGCGGATCAGGGTTTCAATCGCGGTCAGATCGTTTTCCACCCGTGTCATACGTTCGGGACGGTCGAACAGATCGGCCATGCGCGCGGGCAATGCCGGGCGAATGCCGGTCGCGGCCTCGACCGCATCGGGGAATTTCGCGGGATGGGCTGTCGCCAGCGTCACCATCGGTGTCGGGCCGAGGAAATCTTGCGCAACATGCACCCCCACGGCGGAATGCGGGCACAAAAGCTCGCCCATCTCGGGCAGGGCGCGCGCGATCATCGCGGCGGTCTGGTCCTCTGCCGCACGACCGGAAGCGAAATCGCCGCGCAAGGCCTCGAGTGCGCCTTGGGATATGTGGAAGCCGCCCTGTTTCAACTCATCCATCAATTGCGCCACAGCCGCGCCATCGCGGCCATAAGCATCGAACAAGGCGCGCTCGAAGTTGGAGCTGACCTGAATATCCATCGACGGGCTGATCGTCGGCGTCACGCCATGTGTGGCATATTCCCCCGACGACAACGCGCGGTGCAAGATATCGTTCTGGTTGGTCGCCACCACTAGCCGCGCGATCGGCAGACCCATCTTCTTGGCAAGATAGCCTGCGAAGATATCGCCGAAATTGCCCGTCGGCACGGTAAAGCTGACCGGACGGTGCGGCGCGCCAAGGCTGACGGCAGCGGTGAAGTAATAGACCACCTGTGCCAGGACACGGGCGAAATTGATCGAGTTGACCCCCGCCAGACGCACCTCGTCGCGGAAGGTGAAATCGTTGAACATGTCCTTCAGTCGCGCCTGCGCATCGTCGAAAGTGCCGGTGATGGCCAGCGCGTGGGCATTGGCCTCGGTCACCGTGGTCATCTGGCGGCGCTGCACATCGGATACGCGCCCATGCGGATAGAGGATAAAGACATCGACATTCGACAGCCCGCGAAACGCCTCCATCGCGGCCGATCCGGTATCGCCCGAAGTCGCCCCCACGATGGTGACCCGCTTGCCCGAACGCGCCAGCGCCGCCTGAAACAGCTGGCCGATCAGCTGCATCGCGAAATCCTTGAAGGCCAGCGTCGGCCCGTGGAACAACTCCAAAAGGAAATGATTATCCTGCAACTGCTTCAGCGGCGCGCGCGCGGCATGCCCAAAGCCTGCATAGGCGCGCGCGATGATGTCGCCGAATTCCTGATCGGTGAAGCAATCCCCGATAAAGGGGCGCATCACACGAAAGGCCACATCCTCATAGGACAGGCCCGCCATCGCCGCGATGTCGCCGGGTGCGAAATGCGGCAGGCCGGCAGGAACGTAAAGCCCACCATCGCGGGCCAGCCCTGTCAGCATCGTCTCTTCAAAGCCGAGTTCGGGGGCTTGGCCCCGGGTCGAGATATAGCGCATCGGTGCGGCGATCCTCATCCAAGTCCCCGCCTGATACGCCACAGCAGAAACAGTGTCATCCCCAACCAGACCAAGGCGAGCGAAAACCATGTCACCGCATAGCTCAGATGATCATTGGGGATATTGTCGATCCCTACCGGCAACGGCTGGATCTGGCCCTCGGGCGGGCTGATCTCGCGCGCAATGACCAAGACGGGCTCGGCCCCCAGATGCGCGGCCAGAGCCGCGACATCACGGGCGAACCACAGGTTGCCCACCAGATCATTCGCGGGGGTGAACCCGTCGCGCTCTTCGGGCCAATGCAGATTGCCGGCCACACGTACCGCATCGGCGGGGCTGGGCGGCATGGGCGCGGCCACGGGGATCACGCCGCGATCCACCAGAACCCGCCGCCCCGCCGCGGTCTCCAGCGCCGAGATGATCCGATAGCCCGCACCCACGCCCTTTTGGCTGACCAGCACCCGGACGAAATCGGCATCGAAACGCCCCTCGACGGCGACCGGCAAGTAGCGATCAACCGCCGCATCGGGCGCGGCAGGCACGGCAACAGGATCGGCCGCGATCCGCGCCGCGATCTCGGCCAAGATCCCCTCTTTCCAAGCAAGGCGCTGAACCTGCCAAATCCCCAAGGACAGCAAGATCGCCACCCCGCCCAGACCCAGCACCCAGACCCCGATCACCCGTCCCATCGCCCATCTCCCAAAGAAAAGGCCCACCTCGATGGCAGGCCCTTCACATCTCGTTAAGGTTAACGCGCGTCCCCGCTTCTTCGTTTCCCAAATATCCCGGGGGGAGTCACCCGGCACGGGTGACGGGGGGCAGCGCCCCCCATCCCTTCTCGATCATCCCAGGATGACCGCTTGTCCCCAGATATAGACCGCGAAGAAAAGGAACAGCCAGACCACATCGACGAAGTGCCAGTACCATGCCGCCGCCTCGAAGCCGATGTGCTTCTCGGGAGTGAAATGGCCCTTCAACACCCGCAGCCAGCACACGAACAAGAAGACGGTGCCGATGACGACGTGAAGTCCGTGAAAGCCCGTCGCAAGGAAGAAGGTGGCGAAGAACTTGTCACCGCCGAAGCTCCAACCGTAATGCACGATCAGCTCGTAATACTCAAAGGCCTGAAGCCCGGTAAAGATCACGCCCAGCACGACGCCCAAGATCAGACCGTTGGCTACATCCTTGCGCGGCCCGCCATGCACCAGCGCATGGTGCGACCAGGTCACGGCACATCCCGACAAGAGCAGAACAAGCGTGTTGATCAGCGGCAGGTGGAACGGGTCGACCGCGTAGATTTCCGGCGGGACATAGGCCGAGGCCTCGTAGATATTCATCGGGTAGATGGCGTGCTTGAAGAACGCCCAGAACCACGCCGCAAAGAACATCACTTCGGACATGATGAACATGATGAAGCCGTAGCGCAGCCCGATCCGCACGACAGGCGTGTGATCGCCTGCATTGCTTTCGGCCACCACATCGGCCCACCAGCCGAACATGACGTAAAGCGTGGCGACAAAACCCATCAAGAACAGCCAAGGCGCGCCGTCATGCATCCAGTTGACCGCGCCGAACAGCATGGCGAAGGCCGCCGCCGCCGCCATGAAGGGCCAGATCGAGGGGTTGATGATGTGATAGTCGTGGTTCTTTGTATGGGCCATGGGTCTCGTCCTCGGTCCGGGGTGTTCTTAATTGGCCACGGGGGCGGGTGTGCCCAACGCAGCGTAATCTTCGGGCATGTCCGTCACATGAAATGTGTAGGACAAGGTGATCGCGGGTGTGCCGCGCGCCTCTTCGTCTTCCAGAAGCGCGGGATCGACGAAAAAGCTGACCGGCATCTCGACACGCTCACCGGGTTGCAAAACCTGCAACTCGAAGCAGAAACACGCGATCTTGACGAAATAGCCGCCCGTCGAAAACGGTGCGACGTTGAAGGATGCGGTGCCTGCCACAGGCTTGTCGGTCGGGTTGTAGGCCTCGTAAAAGGCCAAGCCCGTCTCGCCGATACGGATATCCATATGCGGCTGCACGGCGCGGAATTCCCACGGCATGTCATGGGCAAGGCTTGCGTCGAAACGCACGCGGATCATCTGATCGAGGACCACCTCGCTCTCGCTGGTCGCGACCTGCGTTGTCCCGCCAAACCCTGTCACGCGGCAAAACCAATCATAAAACGGCACCGATGCCCAGGCCAGACCGCCCATCACGACGATCACGCCCAAAAGCCTGGTGACGACTTTTTGATTGGCGTTCATGGTCTGGTGTCCACCGGCGGGGTGATCGAGACGCGCGGGGTGTGGTCGAACGCCTCCATCGAGGCGCCTTCGCGGATCTTGGCGACCGTCAGGCCAAAGACGATAGCCGCAAAGCCCACAAGGCTGAGCGCCACGCCGAGGTTGCGCCCGAAACGGCGCTTGTGCAGCTCATGTGTTTGCGTGATCGGCATCAGACCATCCCCCAGCTGCGCAGCCCCGCATCGACCAAAAGCGCGCCGAAATGCAGGAACAGGTAATAAAGCGAAAAGCGGAAGACGCGCTTTTCCACGGCATAGCCATCAGCCTCGGCCACGGCCTCTGCGCGGCGCCAGATATCCCATGCGCCCTTGAGGAAGATCGCGTTCAGCACGACCGCAGCGGCAAGGTAGACAGGCCCCGCCACGGCGGTGAACCCCAAGCCCAGTGCGACGGGCACCAGCAAGACCGTATAGATCAGGATCTGGCGGCGCGTCTCGGTGCGGCCATGGGTGACCGTCAGCATCGGCACCTTGGCCTCGTGGTAGTCCGACTTCATGAACAGCGCGAGCGCCCAGAAATGCGGCGGCGTCCACATAAAGATCAGGCCGAACATCAGCACCGCCTCGAGGCTGACCGACCCGGTCGCGGCAACCCAGCCCACCATGGGCGGAAAGGCGCCCGCGGCCCCGCCGATCACGATGTTCTGCGGCGTCAGGCGCTTGAGCCAGATCGTATAGACCACGGCGTAGAAAAAGATGGTAAAGGCCAAAAGCCCGGCCGCGATCCAGTTGGTCGCAAGGCCCAGCATGGCGACCGAAATGGCCGACAGCCAAAGGCCCAGCGACAAGGCTTCACCCGCGCTGACCTTGCCCGCAGGTACGGGCCGCTTGGCGGTGCGCCGCATCACCCCGTCGATATCGGCATCGTACCACATGTTCAGCGCGCCCGAGGCACCCGCTCCAAGCGCGATGAACAAGATCGCGGTAAAGCCCACCATCGGCGAGACCGAGACCGGCGCCACCAACAGCCCCACCAGCGCCGTGAAGACCACCAGCGACATCACCCGCGGCTTGAGAAGCTGGATATAGTCGCCGAAACGGGCCTCGCCTTCTGCGGCTTGGAGGGTCTGATTGGTGGTCACATCGGTCATATGGTCGCCGTTGGTCTTTCTATGAGGGCCGGGCGTTTGCCCGGTGTCGGGAAGGCCGGGCCGAGGCCCGACCGACCGGATTAGTCCGCAGAGGCCAGCTCAAGCACGCGCGGTGCACGCATGCCACCGGCGCTGGCAAAATCCTGCGCCTCGCCATTGATCCATGCATCGTATTCCGCTTGGGTCACGGCAAAAACCGTGATCGGCATATAGGCGTGGTTCACCCCGCACAGTTCCGAGCATTGGCCGAAATAGACGCCTTCCTGGCCGGGTTCGACTTCGAACCACAATTCGGCCAAACGACCAGGAACACCGTCTTGCTTCACACCGAAGGCGGGGATTGTCCAAGAATGGATCACATCGGCAGCGGTGACCTGCACCACAACCACGGCACCCGTCGGCACGACCATCGCGGTATCGGTCGCCAAAAGGAACTCGTCGCGGCCGTAGCCGAATTCTTCCAGCTCATCCTCGCGCAGCATGAAGCTGTCATAGACGATGCCATGCTCGGGGTATTCATAGCCCCAATACCACTGGTAGCCGGTCGCCTTGACCACGACATCGGCCTCGGGGATCGTCTGCTGCTTGAACAAGATCGGCAGCGAGAAGGCGCCGATGACCACCAGAATGATCAGCGGCACGACCGTCCAGGTGATCTCGATCTTGGTGTTGTGGGTGAATGTCGCGGGCGTCGGGTTCGACTTGGCGTTGTGGCGGATGATCGACCAGAACAACAGCGCGGTCACGAACAGCACGATGACCGTCATGATCACCAGCAAGAACGTGTCGAGCGCGCGCACATCACGCGCCAATTCGGTCACGCCGGGCTGAAAGCCGATCGCGCCCGGTGTCGGCGCGCCGATGATCTCGAGGCCATCGCGCATGCCGGCGGTCTGCGCCGTCGCCATGCCCGCGATGATGGTTGCACCAATCGCGGCCACGAGGCCGCTGAGCGTCTTGCGAAAGGTCATTCCGGTCTGTCCTGTCTATCCCGGGCGTCCACAGCCATAAGTTGATCTGCGACGCGCCGTTGCGTTCTTTGTGGTGTGGACCATATAGCTGAGGACAAGCCAAGGCATTTGGTCGAAATGTCTCACCCCTGCTCGCATTTGACACAGGTCATTTTCAACGCAAACCATCAGCGCCGGAGGCGACATGTCCCAACACCCCCCTTTCCGCCCTTTTGAGACGCTGATCGACGCGGGCGCCGCACTTGCGATCTTGCGTGCCGCGACGGATGGGGCCGAGGATGGCGAGTTGTTCCTCGAGCGCCGTCGATCCGAGGTTCTGGTCTTCGACGATGGGCGCGTGCGCACCGCCAGCTATGATGCCGCCGAGGGCTTTGGCCTGCGCGCCGTCAAGGGCGAGGTCGCCGGATATGCCCATTCAACCGAGATTTCCGAAGCATCCTTGCGCCGCGCGGCCGAGACCACGCGCCTTGCCGTCGGCGCGGGCGGCGGTGTTTTGGCCGATGCGCCCATCGGCACCAACCGGCGGCTTTATACCGATGCCGATCCGATGGCGGGGGCGGAGTTCGGCGTGAAACTTTCCATGCTGGCCGAGATCGACGCCTATGCGCGCGCGCTCGATCCCCGTGTCGTGCAGGTTTCGGCCTCGCTTGCCGCAAGCCATCAAGAGGTTGCAATCCTGCGCCCCGAAGGCACGCAGACGCGCGATGTGCGACCGATGGTCCGCCTCAATGTTTCGATCATCGTCGAGGAAAACGGCCGCCGCGAATCCGGCAGTGCCGGGGGCGGGGGACGAATCGGCCTCGCCGGTCTGATGGAGCGCGACCATTGGGAAAGCCTCGCGCGTGAAGCGCTGCGCATCGCGGTGGTCAATCTGGGCGCCGTACCAGCACCCGCAGGCGTGATGGATGTGGTGCTTGGCCCCGGCTGGCCCGGGATCTTGCTGCACGAGGCGGTGGGCCACGGGCTTGAGGGGGATTTCAACCGCAAGAACCAATCGGCCTTCGCGGGGCTGAGGGGCCAACGCGTAGCCGCCGCCGGCGTGACGGTGCTTGACGATGGCACGATCCCCGACCGGCGCGGCTCGATCTCGGTCGATGACGAAGGCACGCCGAGCGCAAAAAACGTGCTGATCGAGGACGGGGTCTTGGTGGGCTACATGCAAGATCGCCAATCCGCCCGCCTGATGGGCGTGGCCCCCACCGGCAACGGGCGGCGCGAAAGCTATGCCCATGCGCCGATGGCGCGGATGACCAACACCTACATGCTGGGCGGCGATGCCGACCCCGCGGGCATTCTGGCCGAGCTGAAGGACGGGATCTATGCCGTGGGCTTCGGCGGCGGTCAGGTCGACATCACCAACGGCAAATTCGTCTTCAGCTGCACCGAGGCTTATCGGGTGAAGAACGGCGTCATCGGCGCCCCGGTCAAGGGCGCGACGCTGATCGGGGATGGGGCGACCGCATTGCAGCAGATCCGGGCGATCGGAAACGACATGGCGCTGGACCCCGGCATGGGCAATTGCGGCAAGGCGGGCCAATGGGTGCCGGTGGGCGTGGGCCAGCCGACGCTGATGATCGGCGGGCTGACCGTGGGTGGCTCTGCCGCCTGAGGGCGCGGCGCTCATCTGGGGCGGTTAAGGGTCGGTAACGGGGCGTTAACCATTCCGCGGCTAGGCTCTCGCCCATGCCATACGAGACCGCCTTCGGGTTCGACGACCCTGCCCCCATCTTCGTGCCGCCCCCCGCCGCCGATGCGGCGGACCGGATCGCGCGGCTGCGCCTGATCCGCTCGCGCCGGGTGGGGCCTGCCACATATCTGCGGCTGATGAATACCCATGGCAGCGCACAAGACGCCCTGCATGCGCTGCCCGACATCGCCCGCGCGGCGGGCGTGGACGGCTACACCCCCTGCCCCGAACCCGTGGCGCTGGCCGAGCTTAAGGCCGCGAAACGGGCAGGCGCGCGGATGCTTTGCCTTGGCGATGCCGATTACCCCGCCGCGCTGGCCGATGTGGCCGATGCGCCGCCCATCCTTTGGGCCAAGGGCCGCATTGACCTGATGGTCCGCCCGGTGGTGGCGATGGTCGGCACGCGCAATGCCTCGGCGCTTGGGGCGCGAATGGCGCGGCGGCTGGCGGCCGATCTGGGAGCTGCGGGCTTTGTCATCGTCTCGGGGCTGGCGCGCGGGATCGACGCGTTGGCCCATCACGCCAGCCTTGAGACCGGCACCATCGCCGTGCTGGCGGGCGGGTTGGATTGCATCTACCCCGCCGAGAACACCGATCTTGCCGCGCAGATCACCCAAAACGGCTTGATGCTTGCCGAAATGCCCTTTGGCCTACACCCGCAAGCGCGCCATTTTCCGCGCCGCAACCGGATCGTGTCGGGGCTGTCGCGCGCCGTGATCGTGGTCGAGGCCGCGACGCGGTCAGGCTCGCTCATCACCGCGCGCATCGCGCTCGATCAAGGGCGCGAGGTGATGGCGGTGCCGGGCCACCCGATGGATGCACGCGCAGGCGGCAGCAATCTCTTGATCCGCGACGGTGCCACGCTGGTGCGCAGCGCCGAGGATGTGATCGCCGCATTGGGCCAAGACCCCACACCGACACGCCAATCACGCGACAGACCGCCAAGCGGCATGCAAGCGCCACCACCCGCTGCCGCGCCCCACCCCGATGGCGGGCTGGAGGGGGCGATCCTTGCCTTGATGGGTGGCGCGCCGGTGGCCGAGGATCAGCTGATCCGCGATCTGAACCAACCGCCCCGCGCCGTCGCGCAGGCTTTGGCGATCCTTGAATTGGCCGGGCGCATCCAGCGCGGGGGCGGCGGGCTTTTGACCCGGCTCTGACCGCCCGACGGCGTCAGGGCCACGGGACGCCAAAAAAACTCTCATTGAAAATGAGGGGCTTTTCACCGCCCCCTGACGCATTGACAAGGCGGCCACAACGCCCACATGGTCCGCCGCCACAAGGCCATTTCTCGTTTATCGGCCGAAACAGGAATTCAGTGCATGCCCGTCGTCGTCGTCGAATCGCCCGCCAAGGCCAAGACCATCAACAGCTATCTTGGCAGCGATTACACCGTGTTGGCCTCTTACGGGCATGTGCGCGACCTGCCCTCCAAGGATGGATCGGTCGATCCCGAACAGGGCTTCGCGATGGAATGGGAGATCGCCACCGACTCGCGTAAGCATGTCAAAGCCATCGCCGATGCGCTGAAAGACGACCCCGTCCTGATCCTCGCCACCGACCCCGACCGCGAGGGCGAGGCGATCAGCTGGCACCTGCAAGAGGCGTTGACCAGCCGCAAGGCGATCAAACCCGGCACACCCGTCAGCCGCGTGGTCTTCAACGCGATCACCAAATCCGCCGTGACCGAGGCGATGAAAAACCCCCGCCAAGTCGACATGGAATTGGTCGAGGCCTATCTGGCCCGCCGCGCGCTCGATTACCTCGTGGGGTTCAACCTCAGCCCGGTTCTGTGGCGCAAGCTGCCCGGTGCGAAATCGGCGGGGCGTGTGCAATCGGTGGCACTGCGGATCATCACCGACCGCGAGATGGAGATCGAGGCCTTTCGCGGCCGCGAATACTGGTCGGTGCGCGGCGTTTTCGAGACACCCCGCGGCCAGCAATTCGAAGCGCGCCTGACCCATCTGCGTGGTCGCAAGCTCGACAAGCACGACCTTGCCACCGCCGCCGAGGCCGGCCTTGCGGTGCAAGCGGTCTCGTCGCGCGCGCTTGCCATCTCCGATGTCGAGGCCAAACCCGCCAATCGCAACCCCGCGCCGCCCTTCATGACCTCGACCCTCCAGCAAGAGGCAAGCCGCAAATATGGGATGGGCGCACGCCAGACCATGAGCGCCGCCCAGCGCCTCTACGAGGCGGGCCATATCACCTATATGCGGACCGATGGCATCGACATGGCGCCCGAGGCGGTCCATGCCGCCCGCGACGCGATCAAGGCACGTTACGGTGCCGAATATGTCCCCGCCGATCCGCGCATGTACAAAAACAAGGCCAAGAATGCGCAAGAGGCGCATGAATGCATCCGCCCCACCGATATGGACAAGGCACCGGGCGATTTGCGCCTGTCCGAGGATGACCAGCGCAAGCTTTACGAATTGATCTGGAAGCGGACAATCGCCAGCCAGATGGAGGCCGCGCGGCTGGAACGCACCACCGTCACCATCGCCAGCGCCGACGCACAAGTCGAATTGCGCGCGACCGGCCAAGTCATGTTGTTCGACGGTTTCCTCAAGGTCTACGAGGAAGGCCGCGACGATGCCGAGGATGAAGACAGCCGCCGCCTGCCGCAAATGGCGCGCGGCGAGGCACTCAAACCCGCCGCGCGTGCGCTTGCGGATGATTGGGGCAAGCTGACCGGCAAATCCGCCCCGGCGACCGGCATGGCCGAAGATGCGGGCGCCCTTTTGTCCGGCGATGGTGCGGTTCTGGGCCAGCAGCATTTCACCCAGCCCCCGCCGCGCTACACCGAGGCGACCTTGGTCAAGCGGATGGAAGAATTGGGGATCGGTCGACCCTCGACCTATGCCTCGATCCTCGACACGATCGTGGCGCGCGGCTATGTGCGCAAAGAGAAAAACCGCCTGATCCCCGAGGATAAGGGGCGGCTGGTGACGGCCTTCTTGGTGAATTATTTCGGCAAATACGTCGAGTTCGACTTTACCGCTGATCTGGAAAACCAGCTTGACGAGGTGAGCGCGGGCGCACGCGCTTATAAAAGCGTGCTCGATGCATTTTGGCGCGATTTCTCTGCCTCGCTGGCCGAGACCGCCGAATTGCGCATCACCGATGTGCTGGAAAAGATCAACGAGGTGCTGGAGCCGCACCTGTTCCCGCCCAAGCCCGACGGATCGGACCCGCGCGGCTGCCCGTCTTGCGGTGCGGGGCGGCTTTCCATGCGCACCGCGCGCTCGGGCGGGGCCTTCATCGGCTGTTCGAATTATCCCGAATGCCGCTATACCCGCCCCTTCGGCCCGCCGAACCCGGAAGGCGAAGATGGCACATCGCTTGGTGGCGATGGCAAGATGCTGGGCGTGGATCCCGACACCTCATTGCCCGTCACGCTGCGGGACGGGCGCTTTGGCCCTTATGTGCAGTTGGGCGAGGCCACGAGCGAAGAGCCCAAGCCCAAGCGCGCCTCGCTCCCCAAAGGTTGGGGCGTGGATGAGATGGATTTGCCACGCGCGCTGCAACTGTTGAACCTGCCCCGGCTGGTCGGCCCCCACCCCGCGGATGGCGCCCCGGTCGAAGCCGCGATCGGCCGTTATGGCCCCTATGTCAGCTACAAATCCGCCGAAGCCGCAAAACCGATATACGCCAACCTGCCCGAAGTGGACGAAGTCTGGACCATCGGCATGAACCGCGCGGTCGAGCTTTTGGCCGCCAAAGCCGCCGGTCGCAGCGGACGGGGTGCGGCCGCCGCGGCACCGCTCAACGAATTGGGCGAGCATCCCGAACATGGCGGCCCGATCCAGGTCATGGCTGGGCGCTACGGGCCTTACGTCAAATGGGACAAGATCAACGCCACCTTGCCCAAGGATGTCGCCCCCGAGGCGCTGAGCCTTGAGGCGGCGGTCGCCTTGATCGCCGAAAAGGCGGCCAAGGGCGGCAAGGGGTCGAAAGCGGTCAAGGCCAAGACAGCCAAGGCCAAAACAACGGCCAAGCCAAAGAAAGCCGCCGCAAAGCCCAAGGCCAAGACAGCGACCAAAAAGGACTGATCGCATCGGGGGAGAGCGTAAAACCCGGATTTTCCGCCTCCCCCCCTCTTGATCCGCAGAGCCAACGCGATGACATGACGCCCATGAACAGCATCGACGCCCTCACCTTTCTTTCCACCCGCCGATCGGTTCCCGTGCGCATGCTGGGCGCGCCGATCCCCGATGACGCGACCTTGCGCCAGCTTTTGACCGCGGCGGCCCGCGTGCCCGACCATGGCAAGCTGGTGCCGTTTCGCTTTCATATCCTGCGCAAGCCCGCGATCGACCGCATGGCGCGGCTGACGCGCGAGATCGGCACGGCGCAGGGGCGCGATCCCGACAAACTGGTCAAACAAGCCGCGGCCTTCGATGATGCGCCGCTGAGCGTGGCCGTGATTTTCGCACCGCAGACAGACCGCCCCATCCCGCTGATCGAGCAAGAGCAGACCGCCGCACTTGCCTGTCTCAGCCTTGTCAACGCAGCGCAGGCCGCAGGTTTCGCCGGCCATTGGCTGACCGGCTGGATGGCGCGCGACGCTGCATTTCTGGAGCAAGCCTTCGGTCTGTCCGCGCCGCAGGCGGTCACGGGTTTCGTGCATCTGGGCAGCCCCTTGCAAGAACCCCCCGCCCGCCCGCGCCCCGATCTCGACACCATCACATCCTGGGTCGAGCGATGATCGCATCGGCCGTGGCCAGCGCCATCGCGCAGCTGGGCGACCGTCGCTTTCTTGGGGTGTTGGCGATGGGCCTCGGGCTGACCATTGCCTTGCTGGTGGGGTTCTATCTTGGTTTCGTCGCGCTTTTGGGTTGGCTTTTGCCCGGCAGCTTCAGCCTGCCTTGGATCGGCGAGATTGACCTGACGGGCGCGGTGATCGGCTGGGTCGGCGCGCCGGTCTTTTTACTTTTATCCGCGCTCTTGATGATCCCCGTCGCCACGGCCTTCATGGGGATTTTCTTGGACAAGGTCGCCGATGCGGTCGAGGATCGCCATTACCCCGGCCTGCCGCCTGCCCGCCGGATCGGGCTGATCGAAGGTTTGGGTGATGCGGCGCGGTTTTTGGCGATTGTGCTTGCGGTAAACCTTGTGGCGTTGATCGCCTACCTGTTGTTCACCCCCATCGCGCCGCTGTTGTTCTGGGCGGTCAACGGCTATCTCTTGGGGCGTGAATATGGCCAGCTGGTCGCGCTACGCCGCCACGACGCGGCGGGGGCCAAGGCCTTTCGCCGGGCCAACGGCGGGCGGCTGTTCATCGCGGGTGTGGTGATGGCTGTGCCGCTGACCATTCCGGTGATCAACCTGCTCGTGCCGATCTTGGGCGCGGCAAGCTTTACCCATCTCTATCACAAGATCAGCGCGACCCGCCCAAGCCAAAGCGACTATAAAGGTCGAAATCCGCAACCGTGACCGCACCCGACAAGATGACGCCCGCGATCACCGCCCAGATCGCCGCCGCCACGGCGGATGTGATCAAGAAGCGGCGCTTGATCTGCGCATCGACCGGGGCCGAGCCATGTGTGCCGGTGACACGTTCACCGGCATCCGATTGGCTCTTCACGCCCACCTGAAGCACGATGAACAGCGTCATGAACCAGATGATCGCATAAAGCACGAGGCCAGTGACGACGCCCATCAGACTTGCTCCAATTCGACAAGGGTGCCGGTGAAATCCTTGGGATGCAGGAACAAGACGGGCTTGCCATGCGCGCCGATCTTGGGCTCACCCGTGCCAAGCACCCGCGCACCCGCCGCAAGCAGCCGATCGCGGGCGGCCAAGATATCATCGACCTCGTAACAGATGTGATGAATGCCGCCTGCGGGGTTCTTTTCCAAAAACCCCTTGATGGGCGAGGCATCACCCAAGGGATAAAGAAGTTCGATCTTGGTATTGGGCAAGGTGATAAAGATCACGGTCACGCCATGATCGGGCTCATCTTGCGGCGCGCCGACATCGGCGCCTAGCGTATCGCGATATTGCGCCGCCGCCGCGTCAAGATCGGGCACGGCGATGGCGACATGGTTCAGGCGTCCGATCATGGCGATCCTCCAAGCGTGGTCGCCCTTGATATGCCCCGCCGCGGCACGGGCCGCCAAGCGGTCTGACGCCGCAGGGTGTTAAGGCTTCATCAACCTTGTAGCGCTCTACTGGTCCAAGGTTCGAGTCGGGTGTGTGTGGGGTAAGTCGCATGGATGACGCGTTGATCGAGATTGAATATCGGCCAAAACCAACGGCGGATCGGCCGTTTCTTGGCCTGACCGTGCTTGTGGTCGAGGATAGCCGCTATGCCTCGGAGGCGGTCAGGCTGATGTGCCTGCGTTCGGGCGCGCGGATCAGGCGGGCGGATTGCATCGGCGCGGCCGAGCGGCATCTGCATGTCTACCGGCCCAGCATCGCCATTGTCGATCTGGGCCTGCCCGACGGGTCCGGGACCGATCTGATCGCGCGCATGGACAAGATGCGCCCGCGTGTGCCGGTGCTGCTCGGCACATCGGGGGCGGATCGCGCAAGCGCGCAAGCTGAGGTGATGAAGGCCGGGGGCGACGGGTTCTTGGCCAAACCGATCGAGTCATTGGCGCATTTCCAAAGCACGATCATGTCGCATCTGCCCGCCGATATCTGCGCCCGGATGCCGCGCCCGGTGGATTTCGATGCTGTTGAACCCGATCCCATCACCTTTCGCGAAGATCTGACCCATGCCATCGCCCTTCTGGCGCTCGAAGAACCGCCCCTGGGCTATCTCAGGCGGTTCTTGCTGGGCGTGGCGCGCAGCGCGCGCGATGCAGCACTCGAGGGGCGCGCGACCGGTATCGGCGATCAGCTTGCCGCCACCGAGCGGCGGGCGCTCAGCGCCTTTCTCTCGCAGCGGGTGAAGGCCTTGGCCGTGGTGATGTAGCGCGCGCTTCAGTCCCGCGGGATCACGCGCAGCCCCAATTCCATCAGCTGATCGCTCAGCGGCTCGGAGGGGGCACCCATCATCAGATCCTCGGCGCGCTGGTTCATCGGGAACAAGATCACCTCGCGGATATTCGAGGTGCCGGCCAAGATCATGACAAGCCGGTCGATCCCCGCCGCACAACCGCCATGGGGCGGCGCGCCATATTGGAAGGCGTTGACCATGCCACCGAAACGCTTGCGCACCTCGTCTTGCCCATAGCCCGCCAGTTCAAAGGCCTTGAACATGATCTCGGGCGTGTGGTTACGGATTGCACCCGAAATGACCTCATAGCCATTGCAGGCCAGATCATATTGATAGCCCAGCACCTTCAGCGGATCGCCCGAGAGGGCCTCCATCCCGCCTTGCGGCATGGAGAACGGGTTATGCGAGAAGTCGATCTTGCCCGTCGCCTCGTCGCGCTCATACATCGGAAAATCGACGATCCATGCGAAAGCAAAGCGGGTTTGGTCGATCAGGCCAAGCTCTTCACCAATGGCGGTGCGCGCACGACCCGCGATGGCCTCGAACTCGGACGGTTTGCCCGCAAGGAAAAACGCCGCATCGCCCGAGCCAAGACCAAGCTGCTGGCGGATCGCCTCGGTCCGCTCGGGGCCAATATTCTTGGCCAAGGGGCCGGCGGCCTCAAGGCTACCATCCTCGGCATCGCGCCAGAAGATATAGCCCATGCCGGGCAAGCCTTGCCCCTGCGCCCATGAATTCATCCGGTCGCAGAATTTGCGCGAGCCGCCCGTGGGGGCGGGGATGGCACGCACCTGCGTGCCGTCTTGCTCGAGGATACGCGCGAAAATCGCGAAGCCAGAGCCCGCGAAATGGTCGGAGACCACCTGCATCTCGATGGGGTTGCGCAGGTCAGGCTTGTCGGTGCCGTATTTCAGCGCCGCATCCGCATAGGAAATGCGCGGCCAATCCGCGGCGGGATCGACGCGGCGATCACCGCCGAATTCGCCGAACAGCCCCGCAAGGACGGGGCCCACGGTGCCGAACACATCCTCTTGCTCGACAAAGGACATCTCGAGGTCGAGCTGGTAGAAATCGGTCGGCGAGCGGTCGGCGCGCGGATCTTCGTCACGGAAACAGGGCGCGATCTGGAAATAGCGATCAAAGCCCGACACCATCAAAAGCTGCTTGAACTGCTGCGGGGCCTGCGGCAGCGCGTAGAACTTGCCGGGGTGAAGCCGTGAAGGCACCAAGAAATCGCGCGCACCTTCGGGCGAGGAGGCGGTGATGATCGGCGTCTGGTATTCGCGGAACCCAAGATCCCACATCCGCCGCCGCAAGGACGCCACCACATCCGAACGCAGCTTCATATTGCTCTGCATCGCCTCGCGGCGCAGGTCGAGGTAGCGGTATTTCAGACGCGTTTCCTCGGGGTATTCCTGATCGCCGAAAACCTGCAGCGGCAGATCGCCGGTCACACCACCCAATACGGTCACATCACGGATGAAAACCTCGATCTCGCCCGTGGGGATCTTGGTGTTGACCAGCGAAGGATCGCGCGCCTTCACCACCCCGTCGATGCGGATGCAATATTCCGCGCGCAGCTTTTCGACCTGCGTGAAGACCGGGCTATCGGGGTCGCACAAGACCTGCGTGATGCCATAATGGTCGCGCAGATCGATGAAGATGACGCCGCCATGATCGCGGCGGCGATGGACCCAGCCCGAGAGGCGAACGGTCTGACCGACATCGGCGGCGGTCAGGGCGGCGCAGGTATGGCTGCGAAAAGCGTGCATCTTGGCGGTCCCCTTGGGGTAGGTTGGGCTGTCTCGGACGTCGCGCCGATACACAGCGCCACGCCGGTGAAGTCAACCCCGGCAGGGCGCGGGCAGGCAAGCGCCGCATGCGTATTTCTGGAAAGATGAAGGCAAGGCAGGTGCCCTGCCCAAGGCTCAGATCTGTTTTTCCGGCATATGCACCACCAAGCCGTCCAGCGCATCGGAAACCTTGAGCTGGCAGGTCAGCCGCGAGCGCGCGGCATCGGGCTGATAGGCGAATTCGAGCATATCTTCTTCCATCGGGTCGATGGCGGGAAGTTTCGCGACCCAAGCAGGGTCGACATAGACATGGCAGGTCGAGCAGGCGCAGGCACCGCCGCAATCGGCCTCGATGCCCGGAATATTGTTGTCGCGCGCGCCTTCCATCACGGTCAGCCCGTTGGGCACCTCGACGACATGTTCGGTGCCATTATGCTCGATATAGGTGATCTTCGCCATGTGTTGCCTTTCTTGTGCCGTGGTCCGCGCGTCGGATCGGGTTGCGCGTTAGGTAATATGACCTTGGGCTGCTTTCCAGCCCGAATTGCCGGGCTTGTGGTAACGGATAAATGTTCTATCTTTGTTCTCATGGAGCCACAAACCCGCCCCCCCGCATGGCCGCGCCCGCCCGTATGCCTGCCCCATCACATGCTGCACCTGCCGCCCGAGGGGGCGCGGGTGGCGGTGGCGGGGCTTGTGCTGGTGCGTCAGCGCCCCGGCACGGCCAAGGGCGTGATTTTCATCACGCTCGAGGATGAGTTCGCGGTATGCAACGTGATCGTCTGGCAAAAGATCTATCAGCAATTTCGCCGGGCGGTGATCGCGGGCCGGCTTTTGCGAGTGACGGGGCGGGTGCAGCGGCAATCGGGCGTCACCCATGTGGTGGCCGAGCAGGTCGAGGATATCTCGGCGTTGCTGGATGAATTGGTGCGCTTGCATGAGCCGGCACGCGCCGCAGATCAGCCATGAGAAAGCGAAAGCTTTCGCGATCGCCCCAAACAGGTTATCCTTGGTGGCAAGATAAAACCGCGCAGCGAGCAGTCAAACCCATGCGCCTGACCGTCCTTTGCCCCGGGCTTTTGGCCCTTTCCGCCTGCATGCCCGCAGCGCAGCAGGATGCGTTCGCCAATCCGCTGATCGCGGGAGAAGGGGCGGTCGAGGTCTTGCGCGGGGTAGGCCCGCCCGATGCCGACCCCTTGGCATGCTACGGGCGCAAATCCACCCCGGCGGTGATCGAGACAGTGACCGAGCAGGTGATGCTCCAGCCGCCCCAGATCGATACCGATGGCAGCCTGCGTGAGCCCGCGATCTTCGTGACCGAGACGCATCAGCGCATCGTGACCGAACGGCGGGATCTGTGGTTCGAAGTCCCCTGCGCATTGGAGGCGGGCGATCGCGATTTCATCGCCTCGCTGCAACGTGCGCTTAGCGCGCGCGGGCTCTATGCCGGGCCTGTCACGGGCGATATGAACCGTCGCACATCGCGCGCGATCCGCGCCTTTCAAGCGCCGCAGGGCCTCGACAGCGAGATCTTGTCGCTGGCCGCCGCCCAGCAGCTTGGCTTGGCGCTCTGGGATCCGAGGCTGGCAGCGGGCGGCGAAACCGGCTGAGCGCGCCCAAAGAAAAACCCCCGGACCAAAGGCCCGGGGGTCAGGTCTGCAAGCAGCAAGCCCTTGTCAGTCGGCAAGGCTCAGTGCAACGAAGCGCGGATTGCCCGCGCGCCGGATCAGCAGCAACACGGATTTCTGACCATTCTCGGTCGCGCTTTGCACGCTGGCCTGAAAGCCCGCCACATCGCTGACGGGTTGCTGGGCCACCTCGGTGATCACATCGCCTGTGGCCAAGCCCTTGGTCGCCGCATCGGAGGCGGGGTCGACCGCTTCGATCACCAGCCCGGCCGCACCCGGCGCAAGACCAAGCTGGCTGCGCAACTCATCTGTCAGCGGCGCAAGCGTCATGCCCAAGACCTGCGTGGGTGCAGGCGGCGCGACCTGTGCATCTGGGGTCGCTGCGGCAACACCTTCGGCGGTTTCACGACGTCCAAGCGTCACGGCAAGGATCTCAGCGGCGCCTTCGCGCACCACCTCGACCGGTACGGTCTGGCCCTCGGCGCGCTCACCGACGATGCGCACCAATTCGCGCGTGTCGCCGATCTGCTCGCCATCGAAGGTGAGGATGACATCACCCACCTCCATGCCGCCATCGCGGGCCGGCCCTTCCGGCACATCGGTGACCAAAGCGCCGCGCGCCTCGGCCAAGCCCAGCCCATCGGCAAGTTCCGGGGTGACATCTTGGATGCGCACACCCAGCCAGCCACGCCGCGTTTCGCCGAATTCGCGCAGCTGGTCGACCACATTTGTCACCACGGCCGAGGACATGGCGAAACCGATCCCGATCGAGCCACCCGTGGGCGACAAGATGGCGGTGTTCACACCGATCACCTCGCCCGCCATGTTGAACAGCGGCCCGCCGGAATTGCCACGGTTGATCGCGGCGTCGGTCTGGATGTAGTCATCATAGCTTCCAGAAAGCGCCCGGCCCGCAGCCGAGACGATACCCACCGAGACGGAAAAACCCTGACCCAAGGGGTTGCCCATCGCCATGACCCAATCGCCCACCCGCATCGCGGTGCTATCGCCGAAATCGACGAAGGGGAGCGGCGCATCGGCCATGACCTTGAGCACCGCGATATCGGTATTGGGATCGGTGCCCACCAACTCCGCCTCTAGCGTAAAGCCCGCGCGGAATTCGATTGTGATTTCATCGGCGCCTTCGATGACATGGTTATTCGTGACGATGTAGCCATCCTCGGAGATCACGAAACCCGAGCCCAGCGCTTGGCTACGGCGCGGGCCGCGGTCGGGGCTTTGCCGGTCGAGGAAATCGTTGAAGAAATCCTCCAAGGGCGAACCTTCGGGCACGACCGGTCCGGGGCCTTGGCGGCTGGCCACGATGGATGAGGTGGTGATGTTGACCACCGCATCACCCACCTGATCGACCAGATCGGCGAATGTCGCGGGGGGGGCGGATTGCGCACGCACTGGCGTGATGGCGATCAGCATCGTCATCACCATCATCACGCTGGCCAACGCCGCGATCGCCAGGCGATGCCGCGCAGGGCCGGTTTCGGTGCGGGCGATGGCCGCGCTGGTGCGGCGCGGTGTGAGCATTCGGGCCTGCAAGATCGTCACGTTATCCTCCTGTCCAAGCCATAGGGGCGCAAGTGCGCGACCCCAAGGCACATATTTGGGCCTATTTCGCCGGGATCAATCCCACCGGCCCAGATTGCGCGCCCTGCCCTGTCACATCGTCGTGACGCGGCGTGGCGATCTTGCGGCCCAACGGGGCTAAAGCCCCGCGCTAACAGCCAATGAGATCAACACCGCGCCCAGCGTCATCGCCGCCAAACCGATCAGGCGGCGCGTCTCGACCGGGATCTGATTCATCAATCGCAGCAGCTCATCCAAACGCGAAGGGGCCAGTGCGAACACCAGCCCCTCGACAACAAGCACCATTCCGAGCCCCAGCAACAGCATCAGGCCCATCGCGCGCTTCCCTTACTGGAAGGGCGCAGGCACAGACGTGCCAGAGTTCCCGAGAAACTCGAAGAACTCACTGTCGGGCGAGATCACCATGGTCGAATTCTGCCCCATCAAAGCCCGCTCATAGGCGGTCATCGAGCGGTAGAATTCGAAGAAGTCGGGATCTTGCCCAAAGGCGGCGGCAAAGATGCCGTTCCGCTGTGCATCGGCTTCACCACGCGCGATATCGGCTTCGCGGCGCGCATCCGAGACAAGCTCGACCACGGTACGATCCGCTTGGGCGCGCACACGCTGCGCGGCTTCTTCACCGCGCGCGATCTCGTCTGCGGCCTCGCGTTCACGCTCGGCGCGCATCCTTGCATAGGTCGCTTCGAGGTTCTGCACCGGCAGGTTGGTCTGCTTGAGCCGCACATCGAGAATGTCGATCCCCAAGGCCAGCGCACTGGTGCGTGCGCCATCGCGGATACGCTCGGCCAGCAGCACGCGACCGGGCGACAAGATCGTGTCGGATGTGACCTGATCGGCACCCAAGGTCTCGCGGATCTGCGCGTTCAGGATCGACGACAGCCGATCCTCGGCGGCCCGAAGGCCACCCACGCCCACCGCTTGGCGGACGCGTACAACATCGGCGACGCGGTACCGCGCAAAGGCATCGACCACGAGGCGCCGATCATCAGAGGGCGTCACTTCGATCGTGTCGGTA
>NZ_CBFIIK010000021.1:0-22171 GCF_965662675.1 Roseicyclus sp.
CTGTCCCCCGTAGACATCGCGACGCGACTCTTGCGGAGCATGCCCGAGAATGCGGCGCAACGCCCATGCAGGCACGACGCGCAGATTTGTTGAAGATTTCGGTGTCCGGCCAACGATATAATGGAAACAGCTGACCAGCCACATGTTGCGGGCGGCGATGCAGCATTTCACACATGGCGGGCTGGGTGCAGCACCATGGCGCCCCTTTGGGCAGATTTGCGTTGCAAATTGCCAGCCGGTCGATGGACGCCGTCTACCATCACCGCCCAAACCCAAGCACCGCTGGCCTGACATCGCGGGACTATGCGGTGCCGGCTCAAGGACGCCTTACATGCAATGCAACTTCGCAAAACCGGTCATTGGTGCATGGTTCAACAATTGCGGTAGCGCGCGATCGGCAGCGGCGATTGGCGCTTCACATCTCTGCGGTTGAGCCGCTTGGTTGCGCCCTCCTTGCTACCGCGCGAGCCAGCCGCCATCGACCGGCAAGGTGATCCCGGTCACATAGCGGGCCGCCGGCGAGGCAAGGAAAGTGACTGCTCCCGCGATATCGCCGGCCTCGGCCCAGCGCCCGGCCGGGATACGGTCCAAGATCGCCTTATTGCGCTCGGGGTCGGCACGCAGGGCTTCTGTATTGTTTGTCACGACATAACCCGGCGCCACGGCGTTCACGGTGATGCCATTTGCCGCCCATTCGTTCGACAAGATCTTGGTCAGCCCCGCGACCCCGCTTTTTGAAGATGTATAGGAGGGGATGCGGATACCGCCCTGAAACGACAGGAGCGACGCGATATTGACAATGCTACCCGACCGCCCCTCGGCCATGCAGGCCCGCGCAAAGGCCTGGCAGAGGAAGAAGACGACCTTGAGGTTGATGTCCATCACCGCGTCCCAGTCCTCTTCGGTGAAGTCGATACTGTCGGCGCGGCGGATGATCCCGGCATTGTTGACCAGCGTGTCGACCGGGCCAAAGCGGTCACGGGCCTCGGCGAAGGCGGCCTGCGCGCCCGCCACCGTGGCCAGATCCGAATGGACGGCATCGAAACGGCCGCCCGCAGCCACCACCAGCGCGGCGGTCTCGTCCATCGCCGAGCGTCCCACGCCGATGACATGGGCGCCGTGACCCGCCATGTCGACAGCGATCGCCTGACCGATCCCGGTATTGGCACCCGTCACCAACACCCGCGTGCCCTCCAGCGAGAAGCGGTTCATCGCAGGTCCCCCATCCCCACCATCTCGACGTCAGTGTAATCGACATTGTCGCCGGCCATGCACCAGATGAAGCTGTAATTGGCGGTCCCGGCACCGCAATGGATCGACCATGGCGGCGACAGCACCGCCTGCTCGTTGCGGACCACAAGGTGGCGCGTCTCGGACGGCTCGCCCATGAGGTGGATCACGTTCTGCCCCTCGGGCAGATCGATGTAGAGATAGGCCTCTGACCGGCGCTCATGCAGGTGGGCGGGCATCGTGTTCCAGGTCGAGCCGGGGCCAAGCTTGGTCAGCCCGATGACGAGTTGGCAGCTTTCCATGACGGCGGGATGCACGAACTGGTAGATCACCCGCTCGTTCGAGGTGTCGCGCCCGCCAAGGGGCACCTGTGCCGCGTCCTCGATGGTGATCAACCGCGCGGGAATGGCGCGGTGCGCGGGGGCCGACAACACGTAGAACCGCGCGCCCTTGCCCGAGACCGTGACCGGCCCGGACCCCATGCCTAGGTAGAGCATATCGCAACGGCCGAGCGTGAAGCTTTCGCCCCCCGCCTCGACCGTGCCCGTCCCCTCGCCCACGTTGACCAGCGTCGCCTCGCGCCGGTCAAGCCAAGAGGCGGTGCCGGTCTCGGCCACGTGGTCGATGATCAACGGCCCATCCGATGGCACCACACCGCCGACGATTATCCTGTCGTATTGCGAATAGGCCAGATGGACCGTGCCGGGCTTGAACAGTTCCTCGAGCAAGAACTCGGCCCGAAGCTCCGTTGTGTCCATCATCTTGGCGTGGCGCGGGTCGATGGCGCGTCTGAGTGTTGTTTCTTGCATGGGTCCCTCCGTGGTTATCTTAATTGGTGCGGCACCTGGGCGGGCCGGATCATGGGGTATGGGGGTGGATCAGACGGGTATCTCCCGCGCTTTCCAGTCGCCCCGGAACAGGCGCAGGTGAAAGGCCGGGGCCTTCACGAATTCATCCAGCAGCAGGATCGACAAGACCAAGACCGCCGGCAGGTTGAGATAGAGGACAGCAAGAGCTGTGGCCGGCACCTTGAACAGCCATTGCGACCAGACGAAGACATGCATGACGTAGACGGTGTCTCCGCTGGCCCTGAGCGTGTTGCCGCAAATCGCGTTCGAGCCCTTTGGAAACGGCAGAAGCAGAAGGATAGGCAAAAACGAGGCGATGATCGCGCGGGTCTCAAGCGTGAGGCCAGGATAGAGCCAGTTGGCCAGCACACAAACCGCAAGATAGACTGCAGCCACCAGCGCCGCCGCCCAGAAGGCTGCCCGCCACGCACCGACAAGAAACCGCTCCAGCACCTCGGGCGGGCGATGCTGACCCAGCAATTGCGCCACGATGATGCCGGTGGCCTGCGCCCAAGACATCCCCACCGTTCCGGCCATCACGATCCAGGGCAGGATCAGGGTCAGCGCAGCGAACTCGTTGAGGCTCAGCCGCGCATAGATCAGGGCGCAGACATGGGTCGCAGCAACGGCGCTGATGAACGTCGCGGCGATCGGCAGTGAGAAGATGAGGTGCCGTCGCCATGTGGCCGCGAAACCGCCATTGCGCCAGCCGCGCGCCGTTCGCCACGCCCCTGACAGCGCCCGCACTCGTAGTGCAAGGAACCCGACCTGTACCAGCGCGGCCAGCACGCTACCCACGGCCGCGCCGACCAGCCCAAGCGCCGGTGCCCCGAAAAGCCCGTGGATCAAGACCACGCTGATGCCCACGTTGACCGGAAGGGCCACAAAATAGCTGTATAGCGGCAACCGCGTGTTGCCGCAGCCGTTGAGGAAACTGGTCAGCGCTTGACCGACGGCCTCGGCCAAGATCACCAGCACAAAGACAGACAGGTAATCAAAGGCCAGCATCGCCACTTCTGCGCTCGGGGCCAAGGCCCCGATCAACGGCCGGCCCGCCAGCAAGATGATGCACAGCCCGGCAACCCCCACCGCTAGGCTGGTGGCCAGCCCCGCGGCAAAGGTCGAACGCAGAAAGACCGCGTCGCCTGTCCCGAAGGCTTGCGCGGCTCGGATCTGCATGGCGTTCGCAAAGGCCAGGATCGTGCCGAGCACAAGCCCCGAGATCGCCGCCGCCAATCCCATCGCAGAAAGCGCCACCTCACCCAGCCCCGACACGAGGTAAGTGTCGATCACCACAATGCCGTGAAGCATCATTGCCTTGGCCATCATCGGCCAAGCCATGTCGAATACTGACCGCGTGCCGGGGGCGACCCGCTCGGATTCGGAAAGCGTCATCGCAGCCCTGTCCGCGGTCGAGACGTCATTTGGGCGGCATCCGCGGTGCGAACGGGGCGTCGGGGGCTTCGGTATGATCGGGTTCGAAGAAATCGGAATTGGTGCGGGCGATGGCGTCGATGGTCTCGTCAAGCCGCGATAGGTGCAGTGTACCCGCCGCGACCGCCGCGGCCGTGTCACCCCGCAAGATCGCCGCGACGATCTGTTCATGGTCCTCGAGCAAGGTCGGCATACGCTCTTCCTTGGACAAGCTCAAAAGGCACAGCCTGTCCACCTTGGCCTTTTCTTGCGAGATGACCTCGAAGGCGAAATCGACCTGCGCGACCTCGCATAGCTGACGGTGAAACTCGTAGTCGAGCGCCCCGAACAGCCTGTAGTCATTGGAAGCGACGGCGGCACGCTGATCGTCCAGACAGGCCGACAACTTCGCGCTGTCCCCGCGATCGCACCAGTCGCATGCACGACGCAGCACCTCGAACTCGACCGCCGCACGCACGAAACGCGCCTTGGACACTTCCCGCAACGAAAAGCCCCGCACCGAGGTCGCACGTTGTGGTCGGATCACCAGCAGATCGAGGTTGTCGAGCCGGCTGAATGCGTCGCGCACGGGCTGGCGCGACACGCCGAACCGCGCGGCGATCTCGGCCTCCGAGATCTTGTCGCCCGGCTTCAGCCTCAACGAGGTGATTTCGGCATGCAGGTAGTCGAAGATGTCGTCGACGCTGGTGCGTCGATCCCTTGCTTGAACGACATGAGCCATGGCTTCAAACCCCTTTCCGGTTGCAGCGTCCGCAGCACACCCCCTGCGAGCCGGCAAAGATCGTGCGGTCACTTACATACTGAAGCATTGGTTTCATTACCATCGTGGCACCTTCCTTTCGAAGTTCGGCCGGTACTTGCGGATCTCCTCGGTATCGTCGCGGTCGATGACCATTGCACGCCGGTACAGCGCGTGAAGCTCGGCCACCGCCTCGTGATCCAATTCCACGCCAAGCCCCGGCCCCTCGGGCACCTGAACGGCCCCGTTGCGAAAGGTCGGGCGGCCGCCCTTCACGATCTCCTTCGTCGACCATGGGTAATGGGTGTCGCAATCATAGGTCAGGTTCGGCGTCGCGGCCGCGACATGGCACATTGCGGCCAAGGAAATGCCGAGGTGAGAGTTGGAATGCATGGACACGCCAAGCCCCGCCGCGCGGCACATCTCGCCTAGGTGGACCGCGCCTGTAGCACCACGCCAGTAATGGTGATCGGACAAGACGATCTGCACAGCATCGGTCTTGACTGCCTCGATCAGCTGTTCGAACTCAACCACGACAAGGTTGGTGGCCAGCGGCATGTCGGTCTGCGCCGAAAGCTCGGCCATCGCCGCCAATCCCGGCACCGGGTCCTCGAGATACTCCAGCACCCCCGCCTCGGTCCCGCCCAGCGCATCGATGACCTTAAGTGCCGTGGGCACCGTCCACGCCCCCATCGGGTCGATCCGTAGCCCGTGGCCGGGAAAGGCCTCGCGCAGCTTCAGCATGGTCTCGACTTCCAGCTCAGGTTCCAACACACCGCCCTTCACCTTCCATGAGGAGAAACCGTATTCCCCGTGGAACGCGCGGGCCTGTTCGACGAGGGCATCGGGCGTCATCACCTCGCCCATGATGTCGGGACCGAAAGTCAGGTCTTGCTTGGCGAATTTGAAAAAGAGATAGCCGCCAAACGGAATCGTCTTGCGCACCGCACCCCCAAGCAAATCGTAGAGCGGGCGGCCGACCTCTTTACCGCGCAGGTCGAGACAGGCGATCTCGAAGGCGCTGTAGACAACATCGACGACTTTGTGATCGGCCAGCGCCGTCGGGGCATTCACACCGCCCGCATTCGGCAGCGCCGCCTCTACCCGCACGCGCAGATCACGCAAATCATAGGGGTCCAACCCCTCAAGCCGCCGCGCGACCTTCTGCAATCCAGTCAGCGTGCGCGTAGCGCCATAGGTTTCGGACAGACCCACCAAACCAGTATCCGTCCGCACCTCGATCACCGAGCGCAGGAAGACGGACGGATGCACGCCCTTGAGGTTGGCCAGCGGCACATCCGGTATCGCGATCGGCGTAACGGTGACGTCAACGACTTTCATGGCCTCTCCATGTCCTTCGTGCCGTTGCTTGGCACGGATCGAATCCGATTTGAAGACTAGTATTCCACATTTAAGACTAGTATACCAGTTACAACTTTAGGCGAATCGAACCACCGTGCCGGGCGGCGGCGACACCAAGAGACGAGGGCGGACGCATGGCGGGAGTGACGCTTAACGGTATCGTGAAGGCCTATGGCGCCTTGCAGGTCGTGCACGGTATCGACCTCGAAGTGGCGGAGAAGGAATTCGTCGTCCTTGTCGGCCCTTCCGGATGCGGAAAATCCACCACGCTGCGCATGATCGCCGGGCTGGAGGAGATCAGCGATGGCGATCTGACGATTGATGGGCGCCGCATGAATCGCGTTGCGCCCAAGGATCGCGACGTCGCGATGGTGTTCCAGAACTACGCGCTCTACCCCCATCTCAACGTCGCCGACAACATCGCCTTCGGCCTGCGCATCCGCCGCGAACCCAAGGACCGGATCGCAGCCTCCGTCGAAGAGGTAGCTGCCATTCTGGGCCTTCGCGAATATCTCGACAGACGCCCAGCCGATTTGTCGGGTGGTCAACGCCAGCGCGTCGCCATGGGCCGTGCCATCGTGCGCCGGCCCAAGGTCTTTTTGTTCGACGAACCCCTGTCCAACCTCGACGCCAAGCTGCGCACACAGATGCGCGCCGAAATCAAGCGGCTGCACAACCGCCTTGGCGTGACCTCGATCTACGTCACACATGACCAGGTCGAGGCGATGACGTTGGCGGACCGGATCGTCGTCATGCATGACGGTCGGATCGAACAGATCGGCACGCCGATGGAGCTGTTCCTCAATCCCGCCAATACCTTCGTCGCGGCGTTCCTCGGAGCGCCGCCGATGAATATGGTCAAGGGCCGCATTGTGCCGGGCGAAGCGCACCTCGCCGCTGCAGTGCTGGGCCAGAAAATCACCCTGCCCGATATCGCCGCTCTGCGCGATGGCGTCGGACGCGACGTGATTATCGGCATCAGGCCAGAGTTCGCGGCGATTGCGGATGACACCGTCACCGACCGCGTCTGCATCGATGTCGATCTCGTGGAAACCCTCGGCTCCGAAGCCCTCATCCACGCCTCGCTGGCCGGGGAACCCTTCGTCATCCGCACCGAGACGATGGGCCAGACAACTTCGCTCAACCATGTCAGCGGCTTCACCGTGCCCCCGCATTTGATCCGCGTCTTCGACGCCGAGACCGGGGCCGCCCTACCCGGTCAGGTCAGCGCCGCATGAGCACCCGCCCCAACATGCGCGCCGCCCCCGGCGAGGCGCCGGCCACCCGGAACCGGGCGATGCAACCCGGGCGCCTGCAGCGCGTGGGCGATCATCTGCGCCGCGAATGGCAGCTTTACGTCTTGTTGCTCCCCACGATCATCTGGCTGCTCTTGTTCCTCTACAAGCCCATGTATGGGCTTCAAATCGCCTTCAAGGACTACTCCATTTTCCGCGGGATCGAGGGTAGCCCGTGGATCGGCTTCGAGCATTTCGAGACGCTCTTCAGCAACGACCAGTTCCTGCGCGCTGTCCGCAACACCGTGATCATCTCCGCCTATAGCCTGCTGATCGGCTTCCCAGTCCCGATCCTGCTGGCGCTGATGTTCAACGAGGTGCTCAGCCAGTGGTTCCGCAAAACCACGCAAACCATCGTCTACCTGCCCCACTTCATCTCGTCGGTGATCATCGCAGGCATCGTGATCACCGCGTTTTCGCCCTCGGCGGGTATCGTGAACACGGTGCTGGGATGGTTGGGGCTGGACCCGGTCTATTTCCTGATCCGGCCCGAATGGTTCCGGCCGATCTTCATCGGCACCGGCATCTGGCAAGAGGCGGGTTTCCAGTCGATCGTCTATCTTGCCGCTATCGCAGGTGTCTCGCCGACGCTTTACGAAAGCGCGGTGGTCGACGGCGCGAGCCGCTGGCAGATGATGTGGAAGATCACGATCCCGTCGATCCTGCCCACCATCATCATCATGCTGATCATCCGCATCGGCAACCTGATGGAAGTCTCCTTCGAGATGATCATTTTGCTATACCAGCCCGCCACCTACGAGACGGCGGATGTGGTCAATACCTTCATCTATCGGCAGGGCATTCAGGGCGGTCAATACGACCTGGCCGCCGCTGCGGGGCTGTTCAACGCGGTCGTGGCCTTCGTGCTGGTGATCACCGCGAATGCCATCTCCAAGCGCTACTCGCGCACCAGCCTGTGGTGAAGGAAGCAACGCGATGACGAACATGAACCTCTATTCGCGCGGTGACCGGGCCTTTGTCACCCTCAACATGGTGCTGATCGGGGTCTTCGCACTCTCGACACTTTACCCGTTCATCTACATCGCCTCACTGTCACTGAGCAGCGGCTTCGAGGCGCGTGCAGGCAACGTCTTGCTGACCCCTGTGGGCTTTACACTGGAAGCGTACGAACGGGTACTGTCGGAACCGCAGTTCTGGACCAGCTACCGCAACACCTTCATCTACACCATCGGCGGCACCTTGATGAGCCTAGCGTTCATCATCCCCGGCGCCTACGCCCTGTCGCGTCCGCAGCTTTATGGGCGGCGGTTCTGGAACCTGATGGTGGCCTTCACCATGTGGTTCAATGCGGGCCTCATCCCGTTCTTCCTCAACATGCGCGACCTCGGCCTGCTGGATAGCTACTTCGGCATCATCATCGGATTTGCCGTCAACGGCTTCAACCTGATCTTGCTGCGCAACTTCTTCGAGTCGATCCCCAAAAGCTTCGAAGAAGCCGCTCGGATGGACGGCGCCAACGAGTTCCAGGTGTTGTGGAAGGTCTTCGTGCCGCTTTCCAAGCCCGCCATCGCCACCATCGCCCTGTTTTGCGTCGTGGGGCGTTGGAACGGCTTCTTTTGGGCCATGGTGCTCTTGCAAGACGAAGAGAAGATCCCACTGCAGGTCTACTTGCGCCACGTCATCGTCGAACTCAGCGACGACGAGGAATTCGCCAACAGCCTGCTGACCAGCAGCTATTCCTTCGAGACCGTCAGCGCGGCGATCATCGTCTGCTCGATCATACCGATCCTGCTCATCTACCCGTTCCTTCAGAAGTATTTCACCAAGGGCATCATGCTCGGCGGTGTGAAGGAATGACCATTTTCGCAACCAGGGAGGAACAAATGCGAAAGACATCCCTTACATTGGCCATCATGGCCTGCACGGCCCTGACCGCCCCGGCGTTTGCCGACGGACATCTGATGATCGTCGAGGAACCGCTCGAGCTGACCATTCACATGCACTGGCCCCGTGCGCAGGGCTACGACGAGAACTATCCCGTCGAGCAAGCCGCCCGCGAGATGACCGGCATCCATCTGATCGACGCGACAGCCGGGCGCAACTCCACCAATAGCCGTGAGGCGATGAACCTGCTTCTGGCGCAGGGCGATCTTCCCGATATCGTCGGCGGCCACCTGATCCAGCAACCGGTCAACGAATACGGCCCCCAAGGTGCCTTCCTACCGCTCAACGAGCTGGTGGCCGAGCATGCGCCGAACATCCAAGCCTTCTGGGATGCCCATCCCGAGCTGCAGGCCGCGATCACGGCCTATGACGGCAATTACTACTACATCCCCTATCTGCCCGATGGCGAATTCGGACGCGCATGGTTCGTACGGCAGGATTGGCTCGACGCGCTCGGGCTGCAACAGCCGCAGAACGTGAACGAGCTTTACGACGTACTCGTCGCCTTCCGCGACCGCGACCCCAACGGCAACGGCATGAAGGACGAAATCCCGTATTTCGCCCGCCAATGGGAAGAGGTCGCCCGCCTCCTGACGCTCTGGGATGCGCGCTCCTCCGGGTCGGACACCTATCACGACTTCTACGTGAACAGCGACGGGCAGGTCGCCCATCCCTATGCGGTCGACTCCTATCGCGAAGGCCTTGCCAACATCGCGCAATGGTATGCAGAGGGCCTGATTGACCCCGAAATCTTCACGCGCGGCTCCTCGGCGCGGGATTACCTGCTGTCCGAGAACCTCGGCGGCGTGACTCATGATTGGTTCGCCTCGACCGCCGGCTACAATGCCGCATTGGCCGAAAGCGTGCCGGGCTTCGATTTCATACCCTTCCTGCCGCCAGAATCGGCGGGAGGCGTGCGGATGGCCGAACACCGCCGCATCCCGATCAAGCCCGATGGCTGGGCGATCAGCTTCGCCAACGAGAACCCGATCGAAACCATCCGCTACTTTGACTTCTGGTTCACCGAGGAAGGCCGCAACATGGCCAATTTCGGGGTCGAAGGCGTGCATTTCGACGTGATCGACGGCGAGCCGATCTATCGCTCCGAGATCTTGAACTCGGACCGCGCGGTGAACAGCCAGATGTACGAAATCGGCGCCCAGATCCAGCGCGGCTACTGGCAGGACTACCGCTATGAATGGCAGTGGACCTCCGAGGCCGCACGCGCGGGCATCGAACTCTATTCGCAGCATGATCTCCTCGTGCCGCAGTTCTTGGGCGTGTCGTTCAACGAGGAAGAGCAGGCCATTTACGACCGCTACTGGCCCTCGATCCGCACCTATATGCTGGAACGTCAGCAGGCTTGGGTTCTGGGCTCGGGCGATGTCACGGCGGATTGGGACGACTACGTCTCAACCCTCGCCGACATGGGCCTCGACCAAGTCCTCGAGGTGATGAATTCCGCCTACGCACGCCAGGGTTCCTGAGCGTGACCTGAACCGGCGGGGCGCGTGACATCGGGCGCGCGCCCCGCCCCTTCTTCGCACCCCCTATTCGGACGACCACATGCCTCCCGACGCCCTCCAGACACTCGACGAGCCGACCGCCGGTCGCCTGATGATCCGCTACGCGCCCACGCCCGAAACCGAGATCACCGAGAACCCGCCGCGTTTCACCTGGCTGCCGGTGATCGAAGACGAGGCCGCCTATGTGCTGCGCCTGTCGACCGACCCGAAATTCCCCAAGGGCAAGACCCTGCTGTTCGAGCGACTCCCGCTGAACATCTTCACCCCCGACCGTGCGCTCGATCCGGGTGATTGGCACTGGTCCTATGCCGTGTGCGACCCCAATACCGGCGCGATCCTCACCAATTGGAGCAAGCCCCGCGCTTTTCACCTGCCCGAAGGGCTGCCGCAAACGCCCCTGCCCGCCCGGGCCGTGCGTCTGGCGAGCGCCGAGCGCGCACACCCGCGCCTGTGGATGACACCCGCGCGGCTGCAGCACTTCGCCAAGGCCGTTGCCCAAGACCCCGATCATTGCACTTGGTCCATCTTCTGGCGAGACAGCGTGCTGCCGTGGATGGACCGCGAGATCACCCCCGAACCCGCCGGCTATCCCGGCCACAAGCGCGTGGCCTCGATCTGGCGGCAGACCTATATCGACTGCCAGGAACTGCTCTACGCGATCCGCCACCTTGCCATCGGCGGCACGGTCACTGACGACGCGGCGATGCGCGCCCGCGCCAAGGAGTGGTTGCTCTCGGCGGCCCGCTGGAACCCAACGGGGACCACCTCGCGCGCCTATACCGACGAATGGGCCTTCCGCGTGAACCTCGCGCTGGCCTGGGGCTATGACTGGCTCCATGACCTGCTCGACGATGAAGAACGCGCGCTTGTGCGCGCAGCCTTGCTGGCCCGCACAAGCGAGACCGCCGATCATGTAATCCGCAACGCGCGCATCCATCTCTTTCCATATGACAGCCACGCCGTGCGCGCGGTGTCAGCCGTCATCATTCCGGCTGCCATCGCCCTTCTGGACGAGGCCGAGGAGGCCGAGGGATGGCTGCACTACGCCATCGAGTTCCTCTCGACCGTCTATTCCCCTTGGGGCGATAGCGATGGCGGATGGGCAGAAGGGCCGCATTACTGGATGACCGGAATGGCCTACCTGATCGATGCCGCCAACCTACTTAAAGGCTATACCGGCATCGACCTCTACCAGCGCCCGTTCTTCCAGAAGACCGGAGATTTCCCGCTCTATACCAAGGCCCCCGATACCCGCCGCGCCACCTTCGGCGATGACAGCACCATGGGTGACCTGCCAGCGGTCAAGGTCGGCTTCAACCTGCGTCAGTTCGCAGGGGTTACAGGCAACGGCGCCTACCAGTGGTATTACGACGAGATCACCCGCACCAATCCCGACACCGCCATGGCCTTCTACAACTGGGGCTGGTGGGACTTCAATTTCGACGAACTGACCTATCGTACCGATTTTCCGTTGGTCAAAGCGACCCCGCCCGAAGATGGGCTGCGCTGGTTCAAGGGTATCGGCTGGGCGGCGATACAAAAGGCCATGGCCGACCCCGAGAACCACCTGCAATTCGTCATGAAATCCTCGCCTTTCGGCTCGATCAGCCATAGCCACGGCGACCAGAATGCCTTCTGCCTCTCCGCTTTCGGCGAAGACCTCGCTATTCAATCGGGCCACTATGTTGCCTTCAATTCGACCATGCACCAGAATTGGCGGCGCCAGACCCGGTCGAAGAACGCGATCTTGATCGACGGCAAGGGGCAATACGCGGGCAAGGACAAGCCGCTGGCCATGGCCGCCGCGGGCAGCCTCGAAATGGTCGCAGACCGGGGCGATCACATCTACATTCGGGGCGATGCCACCGCGGCCTATGCCACGCTGACGCCCGAGGTCACGCAAGCCACGCGCGAGGTTTATTTCGTCAACGGCGAATACTTCGTGATCGTCGACAGCATCGATGCAACGAAACCCGTCACGATTGACTGGCTGCTGCACGCCAACGCGCCGATGGCGCTGGGCGCTTCCAGCTTCCGCTACACCGGAAAACGTGCGGGCTTCTACGGGCAGGTCTTGTGGTCGGAGGCCGGCACGCCAAGCCTGTCGCAAGACACCGGCTTTCCAGATGTCGACAGCGCCGAATACAAAGGCCTGCAGGTCAGCACCTGCCTGACGGCCAGCTTCCCCAAAGCCACCCGCCACCGCATCGCAACGCTGCTGGTCCCTTACACGCTCTCAGCCCCGCGGCGCGTGTTCAGCTTTCTCGACGATCAGGGCTACGACTGCGACCTCTACTTCACCGATGCCAGCGACCGGACCTTCAAGGTCGTGGTCCCCAAGACATTCGACGTCGGCGTCTGATGCCGACCATAAAAGGACAGGAAAGAACGACATGAAACTCAAGGGAAAAACCGCCATCATCACCGGCGGCGGCCGCGATATCGGTCGCGCTTGCGCAGTGAAACTCGCCTCCGAAGGTGCCAATGTGGCGATCAATTATTTCGCGTCAAGCGCCGGGGCGGAACAGACCCTCGCCGAGATCGCGGCATTGGGTGGGCGCGCGATCGCCATGCAGGGCGACCTGAACAATCCCGCCGATGCCGCGGCGCTGGTTGCCCGCACCCTCGCAGAATTCGGCAGCGTCGACATACTGGTCAACAATGCCGGCGGCCTGATCGCGCGCAAGACACTGGCCGAGATGGAACTGTCGCATTGGCACGCGGTCATGGACCTGAACCTGACCAGCACCGTCTCGATGATCAAGGCCTGCCTGCCCCACATGACCAGCGGCACCATCGTCAACCTCGCCAGCCAAGCAGGCCGTGACGGCGGCGGGCCGGGCGCTGTGGCCTATGCCACCGCCAAGGGCGCCGTGATAACACTGACCCGCGGGCTGGCCAAGGAGCTGGGCCCCGCGATCCGCGTCAACGCGCTTTGCCCCGGCATGATCGATACAGATTTCCACAACATCCACACCGCCGACGCCGCCCGTCGCGGATTCGAGGCCGCAGCCCCCGTCAAGCGGCAGGGCGTCCCCGCAGATACCGCCAATCTGGTTCTTTTTCTGGCCTGCGAAGATAGCGCCTTCATTACTGGCGCAAATATCGACATCAATGGCGGCATGCTGTTCAGTTGAGTCTGACCCTGCGGAGACATGACATGACCGACTTTCCCATCGTGCCTACAGGCGAAAACGTGTCGCGGCAGGTGCTTTCGGACCATCCCGAACTGATGGTGGTTGCCTTCCGTTTCGCGGCGACGGGCGCGGTGGGCGCGCTGCACAACCACCCACATGTGCAATCGACCTATGTCGAAAGCGGCCGCTTTCGCTTCACCCTTGGCGATGAGCAGCGCGAGGTCGGACCCGGCGACAGCTTCGTGGTCCCCTCGGGCATGACCCATGGCTGCGTCTGTATCGAACCGGGCCAGCTGGTGGATTGCTTCACGCCGCGCCGCGACGATTTCCTCTGACCAGAAGGGGCCGGCCGCAATGCGCTTCTTGGCAATCGGCGAATGCATGGCGGAACTTGCCCCGGCCGAGACGCCGGGCGCGTTTCGGCTTGGCTTCGCGGGCGATACCTTCAATACCGCATGGTACCTCGCGCGGCTTCGCCCCGATGCCTTCGTCGCCTTTTGCAGCGCCGTGGGGACCGACCCGATCTCGGACAAGATGACGGCCTTCATGGCCGCAGCCGGTATCGACACCACGCATCTGCGCCAAGTTCCCGACCGAACAGTCGGGCTTTACCTGATCTCGCTCGACAACGGCGAGCGCAGCTTTTCCTACTGGCGCGGGCAATCGGCGGCGCGCGGCCTTGCCGACGACCCCGCGGCGCTCGACGCCGCCCTCGCGGGGGCCGATCTGATCTATGTGTCGGGCATCACGCTGGCGATCCTGTCCGCGCCTGCGCGGCGAACGCTTCTGGACGCGCTGGCGCGCGCGCGTGGTGCAGGGCAAATCATCGCCTTCGACCCGAACCTTCGCCCGCGGCTTTGGGCGGACCGGGACGAGATGACGCGAACCATCATGCAAGGTGCCGCCGCAAGCGATATCGTCCTGCCCTCGTTCGAGGATGAAGCCGTCCATTTCGGCGATGCCGATCCCATCGCGACCACCGCCCGCTATGCCGCCGCCGGGGCCAAGACAGTCATCGTCAAGAACGGCGCCAGCGACGTCACCTATCTCGACAGCGGCATAATAGACACCGTCACCGTCGCTCCTCTGGCGCAGATCATCGATACCACTGCCGCTGGCGACAGCTTCAACGCCGTCATCTTCGCGGGGCTGGGCGGCGAAACACCCCTTGCCGATACCATCGCGCGCGCCTGTCGATTGGCCGGGCAGGTCGTTCAGGCCAAGGGCGCGCTCGTCCCCGTCAACCCCGCAGACTGCACGCCATAGCAGCCCCCAAGGAACCCCGATGCCGAACCCAGCCCCCGCAGAAACAATCACACTGCGCACCGACACGCTGACACGCTTGGCGCGCGCCAGCACCGCGACGGTCGCCACCCTTCTCTTCAAGCGCGGATATCAAAACGCATTCGTGCAAGGTGTGGCCCCCTTGGGCACGGGACGGCAGACAATGGTCGGCCCGGCCTATACGTTGCGCCATATCCCTGCGCGGCCTGATACCGACCCGATCACGGCGTTCCGCGAGCGCGACCATCCGCAGCGCGTGGCCGTCGAGCAATGCCCGGAAGGTGCTGTCCTCGTGATGGATTGCCGCCAAGATGCCTCGGCCGCCTCGGCCGGCACAATCCTTCTTACCCGGCTCCAGATACGTGGTGCCGCCGGTGTCGTGTCGGACGGCGGCATTCGCGATGCCACGGGTGCAACGGCGCTGGACATGCCCGTCTTCGCCGCCAAAGCCTCGGCCCCGACCAACCTGACAAAGCATCATGCCATCGATATCGGCCTGCCGATCGCCTGTGGGGGCGTTGCGGTCTATCCCGGCGATATCATGCTGGGCGATGGCGATGGTGTGATGGTCATCCCGCGCCATCTGGCCGACGAGATCGCCGAGGAAAGCGTGGAAATGGAAGCCTTCGAGGCATTCGTACTGGAAGAGGTCTTGCGCGGCGTGCCGGTGATCGGGCTATACCCGCCGACGGAGCCGGATACTTTGGAGCGCTTCGCCAACCACAAAGCGCAACGCGGCTCAAAGGCCGATTAAACACACTGTAGCGATCCTGCGCCCAAGCAGCCGAGCAGCCGTGCTGCGATGGTAATCTCCTCATTGTTAAAGGGGTGCATCCGTAGAACTTACGCGGCCATTTTCAGTTTCATGGCGGGTGTGATGCCGCCGATGGCCATGTTCGGGCGGTCGTTGTTGAAAGTCCAAAGCCATTGCGTGGCCTGATCCTGTGCCTCTTCGATGCTTTCGATGATGTATGGATTCAACCACTCATGCCGAACGGTTCGGTTGTAGCGCTCGACATAAGCGTTCTGCTGGGGCTGCCCGGGCTGGATGTGCTGTATGGTGATACCCTGCTTCTCAGCCCATATTCTGAGCGTCTCGCTGATGTATTCAGGGCCGTTTTTCACACGAATTGTGCAGGGTTTCCCGCGCCACTCGATGATGCGGTTCAGACTGCGGATGACACGTTCTGCGGGCGGCGAGAAATCAACCTCGATCCCCAGCCCTTCGCGGTTGAAGTCGTCCAACACGTTCAAAAGCCGAAAAGCCTGTCCGTCGCCGAGACGGTCGGCCATGAAATCCATCGACCAAGTCACATTTGACGCGTCCGGGACCGTCAGAACGTCAGGTTTCTCACCTTTCAGCCGCTTGCGGGGCTTGATCCGCAGGTTCAGCTCCAACTGGCAGTAGATCCGCCTTACGGCCAATGGATAGACGCGTTTGTGGTTCCACGGATGGCCTTTGACGTTGCGCAAGTGCAGGCAGCATAGGCCAAATCCCCAAGTTTTGCGCGCATCGGTCAGCCCCGTCAGCAGATCGGCGATCACCTCGTTCTCGGCCTTCAGTTCGGGCTATAACGATAACAAGTCTCGCTGACCCCGACGGCCCGGCACGCCAACGCGATGCTGACGCCCCGTCGTTCTACCGCCGTTTCGGCCATCGCGCAGCGCTTAACCTGTCGCGGTTTGCACGCAAACCGCTGTCGGGCAGCGGATGGCCAATCTACTTTTTCCAAGGGCTTCCCTCAACAGATCGTTCTGCATGCTCAGATCCGCATACATGCGCTTCAGGCGACGGTTCTCTTCTTCCATCGCGCTCGCCGTTGTCCTCGGACCAATGGCAGACAAGGCTCGCTCTGGCTGACCATCGACGCATCCATGCCGCCATACTTGGCCCGCCATTTGCAAAACGACGCTTCGCTCATCCCATGCGCGCGGCACAGCTCGGAAACCGGCACACCGCCTTCGGCTTGCCGCAGGATCGCGATGATCTGCGCCTCAGTGTATCTGCTTGTCTTCATTCGAAATCTCCTCGTTCATCTTGCCGAGAAAATTCTACTTATCCAGCCCCTTACTGTCGGGGGGATTACCCAGGTCAGACGCTCCGTGCGCGGCAGAATGCCGAGATTGGGCTTTATTTGTAATTAAGTCCGAATAGGGCCGTTTAGCATCGATCCGACCGGCATCTTGACCTTGAAAAAGAGAAGGCGATGGAGAACGGGGTACTAATAGCCGAATTCCATTGTGGACGACATCGCAGGTTGATCCACCCGACGGCCGCACCGCGACACGCGCGGCCACGTTCGCAATGGAGTGACCGATATCGCGTGACAGGGTTCAAGCTCGCTCGACCAAGGGCGGCGGGTGATCGGCAGGCATCGGGCAGGTATAGGGCGTCAGCGCAAGGCGGCTTGCATGCTCGGCCTTGGCCTCGGCCAGTCGCGCGGGATCGGCGATCAGGATCTGTGCGGCCCGGCCCATCAGCTTGGCGGCATGAATCATGCCCTTGTGCGCCGCCCCCGATAGGCCCTGCGCGGTCATCTGCCAGCTATGGAGCGGCGTGCCGATGGCGGCGGTCGCAACCAGTACCTCGGTGGTGGGCACCTTCCATGTCACATCACCCACATCGGTCGACCCGATCAGCACCGCACCGCCCGGCCGCATCGGCACCACCCAGTCGCACAAGACCGCATCACTCGGCGCTTGGTTGACCACCGACCATTCGGCAGCGATGTCGGAGGGGGACAGCGTGGCCTGAATGCGCGCCGCATAGGCGCGGTCGGCCTCATCGAAAGGCACACCGCCCAATTCATCGAGCGCCTCTTGCATGATCCGGTCCATGGTCAGGTTCTCGAAATGGTTAGAGACGGCAGCGAACATCTTGGCGCTGAGCTGTGTTTCGGTCATCAAGGCCGCCCCTTCGGCAACCTTTTTGACCCGTTCGACCAACGAAAGCATCTCGTGTAGATGCAGCGCGCGGATGGAATAGCGTACCGCGGCGCGCGATTGCACCACATTGGGCGCTTTCCCGCCGGCATCGAGATAGGCGTAGTGGATGCGCGCATCTTGGACCATATGCTCGCGCAGGTAGTTCACCCCAACCGACATCAACTCGGCCGCATCAAGCGCCGAGCGCCCCAAATGCGGCTGCGCTGCGGCATGGGCAGCGCGTCCGGTGAAGTGAAAATCCATCCGCGTGTTGGCAAGCGACAGCGGGTCATCGACCCGCGTCATGCCGCCCGGATGCCATGTCACAGCGGCATCGACATCGTCAAAAGCCCCGTCGCGCACCATGAAAGCCTTGGCCGCACCGCCCTCTTCGGCGGGGCAGCCGTAGTAGCGCACGCGCCCCGCCGTGCCGGTTGCCGCCAACCAATCCTTGACCGCGCAGGCCGCCAGCATCGCGGCCGAACCCAGCAGGTTATGACCACAGCCATGGCCGGGGGCGCCCACTTCCAGCTCTTGCTGATGGTCGATCCCTGCGACTTGGCTAAGCCCGGGCAGCGCGTCATACTCACCGAGAATGGCGATTACCGGCCCACCCGTGCCTGCCTCGCCGGTTACGGCGGTGGGGATGCCCGCCACCCCTTCGATCACATGAAACCCCTTGCTGCGCAGCATCGCAGCATGGGCAGCGGCCGAGCGGAATTCGCCATAGAGTGTCTCGGGCGTGGCCCAAACACGGTCGGACAGCTCGATCAAATCATCCTTGTGGCGGTCGACCAGTTCGGGGATGGCAGAGGTGTTTTGCATGGTCGTTCTTCCTGTGGTTCAACCCGCGACGGGTTCGGCGAGCCGCACGGCGGTCTTGCCGCGCCAAAGCCTGCGCGATGGCATGATCAGAACCGTCACCGGATGGGGTGCCCGGACCTCGGTTGGGCCATCATGGCCGATCAGCGTGTCTTGCGGCAGGCGCTCTAGCCCGCGCCAATCTTGGGCAAAGCGGAAATCATCGGTTTCAATGGTCACAGCGCGCGAGACTTGGAGGAATTGCATCGTTGCGGGGGCGGGCCGTTGTGACAGCCAGTCTTGCCCGAAATCGGGCGCTGTCGCCCCGGTCGCGCGCAAGAACCGGATCGCGGTTTCCATCGCGGCTCCTTCGGCGGCGGCTTCCCAATGTTGGCCACATTCCACCAGCATCGCATTGCGCGACGAGGCGGGATCGCCGAAGCCGCCATAGTCGCGCATCCGCACCCCTTCGGCATGGCCATGGTCATTGATCACCAGATCGGGGTAGCCCACGCTGCGGGCCAATTCGCGCCCCTTGGGGCGCAGCCCAGCAATGGTCAAGGCTTGCGCCTTGTTCTGCATCGAGTGGATATCGAGCAACAGATCGACCGTATCGAGCCATGGCCGCACCTCCCGCGCGCGGCGCAATTCCTCGGTCAGCTTGCGGTCGGGATCGTCAAGCACGGCTGTCGACCACAGGCGGTTGAGATCCTCGTCGATCCAGCGCGAGGCATCGGGCACCTCTGGGTCAAAGGCCTCATGGGCCGCGACATTGATGAAGGCGAAAGACAGCTTGCCCCGCACAGGGCGCGTGTCGCGCCGCATCAGCCAATCAAGGGTCAACGCGCCGCAAGGCTCGTTGCCATGCACGATCGCGGTGATCGCGACATGGGGGCCGGCCACACCGCTGTCGAAGGTCCAGATATAGGGAATGCTGCCCGTGCCTTTCGCATAGGCGGAAATGTCAGGTGGGGTCAGTTCCACGGGAAATGGATTGGGAAGGCCGGTGGCTGATCCTTTGGTGGGGTTTGTCATTCTGCCGCTGTCCTCTTGAGACGGGTTTCGACATGGTCGGCCAGATGCGCGGCAAGCGCCGTGAAACAGGCCTTGAGTGCGGGATACCCTGCGTTCGGCTCCCGCGTGATTTCATTCATGTATAGCTTGCGATTGACCTCGATCTGCATCGAGTGCCGCCCTTGCGCGGGCGCACCATTGGCGCGGATCAGCTCCATCCCCTTGTAGGGATCATTGACCGCGACCGTGTAGCCGCGTGCGACAAGAAAAAGGCGCACGGCTTCGGTCAGCCCTGCCTCACAGGCGGTGCCATCACGATCACCCAAGACGAAATCCGGCCGCGAAGTACCACGATCTTGCGTCGACATGGCAGAGGCGAATTGCTGCATGGAATGGCAATTGATATGCCACACCGCCCCCCAGCGTGCATGCGCGGCGTCAAGCAAGCCCCGCAGCCGCGCCTGGTAGGGTCGGTGGTAGCGCGCTACGCGGTCTGCGACCTCTGCGGCTGTCAGTGGGCGATCATACATCGCCCCCCCAGCCGGTGGCACCCGTGTCCAGCATAGCCCGATGCCAAGGCGGCTTTTCACCGATGGGTTCAGCGGTGCGGGATAGCTGCCCGTGATCGCGTCCGGGTCGATATCGTCGGGCGCGCGATTGGCATCGACGAAGGAACGCGGGAAATGCGCCTCGAGCAAGACCGCGCCATGGGCCATGGCCCCCGCCCAAAGATCGGCGACGTGAGTATCTTCTGCTTGCCGCAACAGAGCAGGATCAGCGGCATGGGTGAATTCCGGCGGATACTGGGTGCCCGAATGCGGGCTATCGAAGATCAGCGGCAAGCGTTGCTGGCTTTCGCCGCTGACGCTGAGAACGCCCGGAACGGTGTCAGTCATGCGGTTCCCCCGTCATGCAGATGGCAGGCCGTGCTGTGCCCGTCTACGGTGATGGTGCGTGGCACCTCGGCTCGGCAACGGGGACCGGCCATGGGGCATCGCGGATTGAAATGGCAGCCCGGCGGCGGGTTCAGTGGCGAGGGGATTTCGCCCTTGACCGTGCGAAAGGCTTGCCTGCCCGCACCAAGGCGCGGCACCTGATCCAGCAAAGCCTGCGTATAGGGGTGACGCGGCCCGCGAAACAGCGCATCCGTCGGCGCAATCTCGACGATCCGACCCAGGTACATCACCACCACTCGGTCGGCGATATGCTCGATCACGCCCAGATCATGGCTGATGAACAGATAGGTCAGGTCCAGATCGCGGCGCAGATCTTGGAACAGATTGATCACCTGCGCTTGGATCGAGACATCGAGCGCCGCGATGCTTTCGTCGCAAATCAGGAAATCGGGTTGCACGGCCAGCGCGCGGGCAATGCCGATGCGCTGGCGTTGGCCACCAGAAAACTGATGCGGGTAGCGCTGCGCATAGGATGGATCAAGCCCCACCTTGGCCATCATCCCCGCGACATAGGCGGGCATATCCGTGCGGGTGGTCAGCCCGTGGTAGATCGCCGCCTCGCCGATGATGCTTTGTACCTTCATCCGGGGGTTGAGCGAAGACATCGGATCTTGAAAGATCATCTGGATGCGCAGGCGCTTCTCGCGGGCTTGGGGGTTACGTGCATCGGTGACATCGACACCTTCAAAGCGGATCGTGCCGTCAGAGACAGGCAACAACCCCGCCACCATCCGCCCCAACGTGGACTTCCCACAGCCGCTTTCCCCCACTAGACCCACCACCTCGCCACGGCCCACGGCAAAGCTGGCGGTATCGACCGCGTTGACACAGGTCTCGCGCAGGTCGGCACCCAGCCGAAAGGCCAGCTTCTCGACAGCATCGAATTTCTTCTCAAAGCGGCGCGAGACGCCCTCGAGTTCCAGCATCGGTGTCATGTCGCCACCTTCTGTGCCGCATTAGGGTGATGGCAGCGATAGCCCTGCCCTGCCCCCGTTTCAGTGACCATCGGGGCGGTGCTGCGACACATCTCGCTGGCGAGATCGCACCGCGGGGCAAAGGCACAACCCGCAGGCAGCCGCGACATGCTTGGGGCCATGCCGGGGATTTGGGTCAGGCGTTCACCGCGCCGCCCATGACCGGGGATCGAGCCCAAAAGCCCGGCGGTATAGGGGTGCTGCGGGGCAGCGAGCACCTGATCGGTCGGCCCGCTTTCCACGATCCTGCCCGCATACATGACCGAGATCTTATCGGCCAACCCGGCCACCACGGCGAGATCATGGGTGATCCAGATCAGCGCCGTGCCGGTTTCGCGGGCGAGTTCCTGCACCTCGGCCAAGATCTGGCTTTGGATCGTCACATCAAGGGCTGTCGTCGGTTCGTCGGCCACGATCAACTCGGGCCCATTCAACAGCGCGATCGCGATGGCCACGCGCTGGCGCATGCCGCCCGAGAACTGGTGCGGATAGGCTGCAAGCCGCTCGGCCGGTGACGGGATGCCCACCTTGGCTAAGGTCGTGATGGCCCGGTCGCGTGCAGCAGCATGGCTGATACGCTCATGGGCGCGCACAGCCTCGACCATCTGGGTCTCGATCCGCAGCACGGGGTTCAACGTCATCATCGGATCTTGAAAGATCATCGCGATGCGATTGCCCCGCAGGCTGCGCATTTCGCGGTTCGACAACTGCGCAAGATCTTGGCCATGAAACAAGATCTCG
>NZ_CBFIIK010000021.1:22181-28232 GCF_965662675.1 Roseicyclus sp.
CACCCGCCCCGGCGGGTCGACCAAGCGCAGAATGGAAAAGCCCGTGACAGATTTGCCCGAGCCGCTTTCGCCCACAAGGCCAAGAACCTCGCCCGCATCGAGCGAGAAGCTGACGCCATCCACCGCCTTGACCACGCCGTCATCGGTGAAAAAATGCGTTTGCAGATCGCGGATATCCAGAACGCTCATCGGGTCAACCTTGGGTTCAATGTGTCGCGCAGGCGGTCGCCCACCATGTTGATCGCCGCGACAATCGCTAACAGCGCGACGCCGGGATACATGCTCATCCAGTATTGGCCCGACAGCATGTAGCCATAGCCATTGGCAATCAGTAGCCCCAGCGAGGGTTGGGTGATCGGTACGCCCACGCCAAGAAAAGACAGCGAGCTTTCCAGCACGATGGTATTGGCCACTTGCACCGTCGAGATCACGATCAAGGGCGGGATGCAGTTGGGTAGTAAATGGCCAAACACGATCCGCCACGCAGGCAGGCCCAGACCGCGGGCGGCATCGATATATTCCTTGCGCGTCTCCGATAGTGCTGTGCCGCGCACGGTGCGCGCGTAATAGGCCCATTGCACGATGATCAGCGCGATCACGATCTTGTCGAGGCCGCGCCCAAAGGCCGCCATCAGCATCAAGGCCACGAGGATCGAGGGGAACGACAGCTGGAAATCGACGATCCGCATCAGGATCGCCTCGATCCGCCCCCCGGCCCATGCAGCATAAATACCCACAACAACCCCGATCAGCATCGCAATCAGCGTTGCCGCGATCGAGACCGAGAGCGAGACCCTGAGACCATAGAGAATCCCCGACAAGATATCGCGCCCCTGCTCGTCGGTGCCGAGGTGAAAGGTCAATGTGCGGTCGAAATTCGTTGATCCGGGCGGCTGGCGGCCATCCATGATATCAAGCTGGCGCAGGTCATAGGGGTTCTGCGGCGAAAGCTCGGTGGCAAAGATCGCCAAGACGATCAACAAAAGCAGGCAGGCCGTAGCCACATAGGCCGAGGGGCCGGAAAAGAACTTGGCGTATTTTCCGCGCAGCAGCACCGCCGCCAATGCAACCAGCCCCACCAACAAGATGATGCGCGACCACAGCGGTGGCAGGCCCACACCACCCAAAAGCATGACCAGCGCGGCCACCACGGCAAGCCCCGCCACGCGGCTGGCGATCCGCCATAACTTGGCAGGGTCGGTGGTGGGCGCGATCTGGATATCGGCGCTCATGCTGCTTCCCCCTTCACCCGGACACGCGGATCGAGGAGCGTGTAGATTACATCGACAGCGAAATTGATGATGATGAAGATCAGCACCGTGAGCATCAGATAGGCCACGATCACAGGGCGATCGAGCGTCGTGATACTATCAATCAACAGCTTGCCCATGCCGGGCCACGCAAAGACCGTTTCGGTCACCACGGCAAAAGCGATCATCGAGCCCAGCTCGAGGCCCAGCACGGTGATGATCGGGATCATGATGTTTTTCAGCACATGCACGAACAGAATGCGGGTTTCCGAGATCCCCTTGGCGCGGGCGAATTTAACGTAATCTTGCATCAAGGCCTCTTGCGTGCCTGCGCGTGCAAGCCGCGTGACAAGCGATGCCTTGTAAAGCGCCAAGGTCAGCGCAGGCAGGATCATGTATTGCAATCCATTGCTGGAAAAAATCGACAGGCGCAGGCCCAAAACCTCGACCGTTTCGCCACGCCCGGTCGATGGCAGCCAGCGCAACTCGACCGCGAAGATCAAGATCAAGAGCATGCCGACCCAGAAATTCGGCAGCGAAAAGCCAAAGATCGAGCCGGTCATGATCGCGCGGCCCTGCCAGCGGTCGGCCTTGTAGCCGGCATAGACGCCCAAAGGCACCCCGATGGCGATCGAGAAGATCAAGCCAAGAAGCGCCAGTTCCAGCGTTGCGGGCATGTATGACAAAATCAGCTGTACCGCCGGTTCGCCATGCACAAAGCTGCGCCCCAGATCGCCCTGCAGCGCGTTGCCCACGAATTTCAGAAATTGGATATAGACCGGCTGATCAAAGCCGAAGCGCGCCATTGTCTCTTCGATTTCGGCAGGCGTGGCATCGGGCGAGATCAGGATATCGACCGGGTTGCCGATCATGTAAACGCCGAAGAACACGACCACCATCATTGCGATCAGCACAAAGACCGATTGCGCAAGGCGCCGTAGCAAGAAGACGAGCATCTTGGATGCGTCCTAGTGTCAGGAGTGCGGGGATGGCCGCGCGATTGCCCGCGCGGCCAAAAACATCATGCGATCAATTTGCCGGGTGTATCATATATGGCAGCGTGTATTGATCGGCGCGGGGCTCATAATCGATGCTTGCGCGCATGGCCCATGGTGTCACCTCGTAATGAAGCGGGATGATCGCGTAATCATCCATCGCCATGCGCGAGGCTTGGCGCAGCAGGTTTTCGCGCGCGGTATCGTCAACCGTGCGCAGCGCCTCGAGCAGGACTGCATCCATCGCGGGGTTGGAATACTGGCCCCGGTTGGTGCCGCCCAGACCCAGATCGCTGTTACGCGTTGCCAAGAGCGCGCGGAGCGGTGAGGACATCTCGCCTGTGCCAGCGCCCCAACCTGCAAGATAGGCCGAGAACTCGAACGCATTACGGCGCGAGAAGAAGGTCGAAGCGGTCGAAGCGTCGATCTGCGTCTCGACACCGATCCGCGCCCACATCTGTGCCACAGCCTGTGCAACCTGCGCATCATTGATGTAGCGATCATTGGGCGTGCCGATGGTGATGCCAAAGCCGTTGGGATAGCCCGCCTCAGCCAAAAGCGCCCGAGCGCGATCGGCGTCGAAGCCACGCGGGGGCAGATCGCCCTCGACATGCGCGCCGAACATGCCCGGCGGCAGCAACTCGCCCGCGGACACGGCCACGCCGCCCATGATCCGCTCGACAATGGCGTCACGGTTGACAGCGATGGTCAGCGCCTCGCGGACACGGATGTCTTGCAGCGGATTTGCCCCATCCGTGCCAGTGATCATCGGCGATGGCGCCTGCTTATGGTCGAGATGGATATAGATGACGCGGTTGGAAATTCCCTGCACAACACGCAAGCCTGGATCTGCGTTCAGCCGCTCAAGGTCTTGCAGCGGCGGATTCTCGACGAAATCGACATCGCCCGCAATCAAGGCAGCAACGCGCGGCCCTTCAGAGGTCAGCGGCAGCATTGTCACGCGTTCCCAATGCGCGGCCTCGCCCCAGTAGCCGGGATTGCGCACAAGGCTGATGCCCTCGCCGCGACGGAAACTGTCCAGCAAGAAGGGGCCGGTTCCGATCGCGGCCGAGCCATCGTTAAAGGCTTGGGTGGCCGGCACAGCCATGTCACCGCAGCCTTCGGTGCTGAAGGTCAGGGCCGATCCATCCACACCATTGGCGCGCGCCGAGATAATGCCGAAGGTCGAGAATTCGGTCGGCATCAGCGGATAGGGTTCGGCGCTATGCACGATCAGCGTATGGGCATCCGGCACCTCAAGCCCAGTGATCCCGCCAGTATAGGTGGTGAAAAGCGAGGGTGAATCCGGCACACCGGGAATACGGCAGACCGTATAAACGACGTCATAGGCATCAAAGGGCGAGCCGTCGGAGAACGACACATCCTTGCGCAGGTTGAACTGCCAGCTTGTGTCGCTTACAGGCGCCCAGCTTTCGGCCAGAAGCGGCGTCAACTGCTGCGCGGCGTCCGTGCCAACGAGCGATTCGAAGATAGCGCGGCGCAGTTGGTTATTGGGCCCGAGGTTGTGAAAATGCGGGTCGGCCGAAGATGGCTCGGACGCAAGACCGATGCGCAATTCCTGCGCTGCGAGCGGCAAAGCCGGGATCGCAGTGGCAAGGGCGGCCACAACCAAGCCGCGAAAAACGGGGCTAGACATTAGGGGTGATCTCCTCTGTTGGCGGGCAGGGTTTGAACACCCAACCTCACTTTCGTCCATAGACCCGCCGACCCTATCCGAGACCGCCACTGCGTGAATTGGAAACTGCATGATTTAATGTTATGCACCTATAATGATTTTGCATAACAGATCATTGAAAGGAGGGTGGCCATGCGTCCACGCGCATCGATCCGCGAATATGAGGTGCTGCGCGCGGTCATCAGCTCGGGCACCGTGACGGCGGCGGCTCATCGCCTTGGCATTTCGCAACCCGCCGTCAGTCGCTTGCTGGCCCAATTGGAATCGAATGTTGGGGTCACGCTGTTCGAGCGGCGTGGCGGCCGCTTGCGCCCTACCGCCGAGGCGGTGCGGCTGAACGGCCATCTTGACCGATTGTTCGACGCCTTGGCCTATCTCGACGGAACCGACCCCAGTGACCCGGCCAGCCAGCCACTTCGCCTTGCTGCGCCCCCCACCTTGGGCCACCGCTTTCTGGCCGGTCTTATGGCCAGCTTCATGAAGCAAAACCCGGGCCAAATGGTTTCATTGGAAACTTGCACCTCGAACGGCTTGGTAAGCCGGTTGGTGGAGGACACCATCGACCTTGGCTTTACATTGGCCGAGCTCACACATTCCGCGATGGAACTGATCCCGTTTCACCAAACCCGCGCGGTCTGCGTCATGGCGCATGACCACCCTTTGGCGCGTTACAAGGTGATCACGCCCGAGATCTTGCATGGCCAAGATCACATCGCGCTCATGCGGCGGCACATGGTGCGTACGCGGCTTGATCAGGTTTTTGCGAATGCCAATGTTCGGCCAAATACCGTCGCAGAAGTGGCAACGGGCGTCAGCGCCACAACACTGGCGCGCGCCGGCATGGGCGTGGCTGTGATCTGCCCTTTTCCCTTGATTAGCCAAGCGCACCCGGAACTCGCCGTGCGACCCTTTGAGCCAGAATTCATCTATCGCGTCTCTTTCGCCGTCTCGACCGTGAGGCCCATGTCGCGCCCTGCGCGCGCCTTCATGCGCCATGTGCAGTTATCGGTGAAATCGAATGCGCGGTCAGCCTATGAGCTGCGCCCACCCGAATTCTAGGCGATCACGGGTTTGCTCCGATCAGCGACGACACGAAACCTTCGCGCAGCACGGCAGGATCATGAGCCTTGCGCCCAAAGACCTCGCGCAGCATGGGCTCAAAGCGCGAGAGCGGCTCTGTCGGGTAATCGGGATCAAAGCTGGATTGATCCCATCGTTCGCAAAACTCCGCGCAGCTGTCGAAACACGGATGGTCGCGAAAACGCGCGCGCGCGTCGCGGTCCCACCCGTAGTGATGGGCATAATAGATCATCTGGAAAATGCCATGATGCTCGACAACCCACGCCACATCCCAGCGCACGAAGGGGCGGATGACCTCGGCAGACATACGGTCATGGTTCTGCGGGGCCAAACCATCGCCGATGTCATGCAAAAGCGCGCCAACGACCCAGTCGATATCGGCCCCATCGCGCATCGCACGCGTCGCCGATTGCAGCCCGTGGGTCAGCCGCGAGATCTTGTAACCCTCGAGCGTCACCTCATCCGCACGGCGCAATTCGTCCAAGACACGATCGGCCGTGAGGGCGAGAAAGGGTTTCTCCAACCGCGCGAGAAGCGCGTATTCCTCGCGCGTGCCATCTTTCATGGCGGTGAACAAAACAGTCTCAGCCATCGATGCAGCCCCAAATGATCATGACCAAATCAATCATCCATCGCGGCGGCGCACAAGATTTATGACGTCTTGCCTGAGGCTTCGTCGGCAAGCGGTGTGACTGACTGCGCCGGCAGTGCAACGATCTGGTCCCATGTTTCCTCGGGCACATGGATCAATTCGTGCGCAGCTTGATGATGGTTGCGCTCGCGTTCACCGGGGATCTCGACCGCGGCAAAGCCCGGCGCAGGTGGGCAGGTGCGCATCGGCGGTGCAGAATAGGCGGGGCAAACGAGCTTCGAACTCGCGAGACGCTTTCGGTTAGTCGCTTGAAGCTGAGCCATACAAACCAAGGACCACGCTCCCAGAACCGGCCCCCCTGAACCGGGAGCCTCAGTCCGGCAACTTTGGACAGAACACCTCGGTCCAACGACATTGGATCGGGTGCCTTGGACCTGA
>NZ_CBFIIK010000022.1:0-27621 GCF_965662675.1 Roseicyclus sp.
GGCAGGCGCGCCGATGGGGTCCAAAAGCGCCACATCGAAGGCCGCGCAAACGGCGGTCAGATGCGCTTCGGTTGTGGTTTCATCGACGGAAATCCCAATCCGATCACGCCCCACATCGCGCAGGTTGATCCCGCGCGCCACAGCGGCGGCCATGATCCGGCTTTGCCGCTCACCCACAGGCAAGGTGATGGTGTCGAAAAAAGCCCCCGCCTCGGGCGCATAGCCGCCCGCGCGCAGGCTTTCGGCCAGACGGACCGCCTTCAGATGCACGGCTTGTGCGATAGCGCGCAGCCCCTCCGGCCCGTGGAACACGGCATAGAAACTCGCCATCACCGCCAAAAGCGCCTGCGCCGTGCAGACGTTGGAGGTGGCTTTCTCGCGGCGGATATGCTGCTCGCGGGTCTGCAGCGACAGGCGATAGGCCTTGTGGCCATGGCTGTCGATCGACACCCCTACAATCCGTCCCGGCATCGCGCGCTTATGCGCATCGCGGCACGCCATGAAGGCCGCATGCGGCCCGCCATAGCCCAGCGGCACACCGAAGCGCTGCGCACTACCAACCGCGATATCGGCCCCCATGGACCCCGGATCGCGGATCAGCGTCAGTGCCAAGAGATCGCTTGCGACAATCGCGATGGCCTTTTCGGCATGTAGCGCCGCGATCTGCGCGCTGGGGTCGGACAGGCCACCGAACGTGCCCGGCACCTGGAAAATCGCGCCGAAAACGGCCTCGGCATCCAATGTCTCGGGCGCCCCCACGATCACCGCGATCCCCAAGGGTTCGGCCCGTGTGCGCATCACAGCGATATTCTGTGGATGGCAGTTTTCATCGATGAAGAAGGCCCGCGCCTTCGATTTCGCCACGCGCTCGGCCATCACCATCGCCTCGGCACAAGCCGTCGCCTCATCCAAGAGCGAGGCATTGGCGACCTCAAGTCCGGTCAGGTCCGCAACCATCGTCTGGAAATTCAGCAAAGCCTCAAGCCGGCCTTGCGCGATCTCGGGCTGATAGGGGGTATAGGCGGTGTACCATGCCGGGTTTTCCAACACGTTGCGCTGGATCGCAGGCGGCGTATGGGTGGCGTAATAGCCTTGCCCGATCATCTGGACCATCGGCTTGTTGCGGCCCGCGATCTCGCGCATATGCGCCAGCAATTCTGCCTCCGACATCGGCGCCCAGTCAAGCGGCCGTGCCTGCCGGATAGCTTCGGGTAGGGTCTCGTCGATCAGCGCGTCGAGGCTTTCTGCCCCCACGACCTTCAGCATCTCGGCCATCTCGGCGGGCGAGGGGCCGATATGGCGGCGGTTGGCGAAATCGGTCGGGTCGTATTGGGTCGGCATCCAAGGCATGTCGGTCATCCTATCGGGGCGCGCGGGAAAAGGTCCGTTCCCCGCTTCTTCGTTTCAAAAATATCCCGGGGGAGGCGCGGCCCAACGGGCCGCGGCGGGGGCAGCGCCCCCTTCTTGGTCTCACTCGCCGATGTGATCCTTGTACTCATCCTCATCCATGAACTCATCAAGCGCGGCGCTGTCCTCGATCTTGATCTTGAAGAACCAAGCCGCCCCGGTCGGATCGTCATTGACGAGCGCGGGGTTGTCGACGAGCGCCTCGTTGATCTCCACGATCTCGCCATCGAGCGGCGCCACGATGTCGGACGCGGCCTTGACGCTCTCGATCACCACGATCTCATCGCCGCGGCCCACTTGCGTCTCGATCTCGGGCAGTTCGACGAACACCACATCGCCAAGCTGGGTCGCGGCGTATTCAGTGATGCCTACGGTGACGATATCGCCGTCAAGGCTCAGCCATTCATGATCTTCGGTGTATTTCATGTGATCCTCATCTGGAGGGGGGTGGTGGACTTCAGCGTTTGTAGCCGGGGGGGACGAAAGGCAGGGGCACTTGGCGCAAGGCCAGGCGCTTGCCGCGCAGATCGCCGAAAAGCGCTGCTTCTTGCGGGATGGCGGCATCGATCAGGCCAATGGCGACGGGGGCACCGACCGACGGGCCGAAGCCGCCCGAGGTGATATGCCCGATCTGCGCACCACCCTCGGCTGCTGCAAAAAGGGGCACACCGCCGCGCATCGGCGCGCGTCCTTCGGGGGCGAGCCCCACGCGGCGGCGCGCAGCACCTTGGGCCAGTTGTGCAAGGATCACCTCGGCCCCCGGAAAACCGCCCGCGCGCGCCCCGCCCGCGCGGCGCGCCTTGCCGATCGACCAGGCTTGGCCCGCTTCGACGGGTGAAATCCGCTCGTCCATCTCTTGCCCGTAAAGCGGCAACCCCGCCTCGAGCCGTAACGAATCGCGTGCGCCAAGCCCGATGGGCGCCACACGCGCATCGGCGAGAAGCGTGCGGGCAAAAGCCTCTGCCTGCGCCACCGGCAGCGAAATCTCGAAGCCGTCCTCGCCGGTATAGCCAGAGCGCGAGATCCAGAGCTGCGCACCTTGCCAGCCCATCACTGCAACATCCATGAAACGCATGCCGGCCACGCCCGGTACAAGCGCGGCAAGCGCGGCCTCGGCCTCGGGGCCTTGCAGCGCGAGAAGGGCGCGGTCGGTAATCGCCTCGACCCCGGCGATATGGGCGCTGAGATGGGCCAGATCATGGGCATGGCGCGCGGCGTTGACGACGACAAAGACATCGCCGGTGCGATGCGCCACCATCAGATCGTCCAGCACCCCGCCGCTGGCATTTGTGAAGACTCCATAGCGCTGCCGCCCCTCGGGCAGCGCGATCAGATCGGCGGGGATCAGCCCCTCCAACCCGGCCAAAGCATCCTTGGGCAAACGGATCTGACCCATATGGCTGACATCGAACAGCCCGGCATGCTGGCGCGTCCACAGATGCTCGGCCATCACGCCTTGCGTGTATTGCACCGGCATCGACCATCCCGCGAAGGGGACAAATTTCGCACCCAGCGCGGCATGCAGACCCGCCATCGGCAAGTCGGTCACCGTTTGCGATATCGCAGCTTCGGTCATATGTCCCCGTCCCGTCCAAGGGCGCATGCGCCCGGCATCGTTCTTCGCGGCGCGAAGCCGCAGTTGCGATGCCCCCTCTGTCCTTTCGCCTGAGATCGTTATCCCTTCGGCGGATGCGCCAAGACGCATCACTCTCCAGAGTTTTGGTGCCGACACAGGTCCTTTTGCCTGAGAGTTTACCGGGGCGGTTGCTCCTTCGGCCCTGACCCGCATGGATCAGTGTCTCCCTGTAACGACGCGACCAAAATATCACGCCTGCCAATGCCCGCAAGGCCCCTTGTGCATCTGCGGCCATTTCGTCATCAAAAACGACATGACAGTAGGAAACGACACTTATTTCTTTGGCTATGGCAGCTTGGTGAACCGCGCCACCCATGCCTATCCCGATGCAGCGCCGGCCCGCGTTGCAGGCTGGGCGCGGGTTTGGCGGGCCACGACGCTGCGACAGGTGGCCTACCTATCCGTGGTCAGCAGGCCGGGGGTCGAGATCGAGGGGCTGATCGCCGCCGTGCCGGGGGGCGATTGGGCGGCGCTCGATCTGCGCGAGCACGCCTATGCGCGCCAGCCCTTGGAAGAGGTGCAACATGATGCGCCAAGGCCGCGCGAGATCATGATCTACCAAGTCGAGGATCGCCATCTCGCCCCCAATGGCGCGCATCCGATCTTGCTGAGCTATCTCGACACCGTGGTGCAGGGTTTCTTGCGCGAATTCGGCGCGGCAGGGGTGGAACGGTTTTTCCAGACCACCACCGGGTGGGAGGCAGGGCTTTTGAACGACCGCGCGGCACCGCTATACCCGCGCGCCCAAGTGACGGCCGCGCGCGAACGGGCGATGGTCGATGCGGCGCTGCAAGATTTGGGCGTGACCTCGTAACATACACCGGCAGGCGCGTAGCGCCACAAATGGCGCGCCATTGGGCGCACCCTACGGCCTACTCAAAGCGTTGGTTTTTTCTGCAACAGCCGCATCACATCGGCCATCTCGGGGCCTTTGTCTTGCCCCGTCACGGCCTTGCGCAACGGCATGAACAACCCCTTGCCCTTGCGGCCTGTCGCCTCTTTCACAGCATTGGTCCAATTGGCCCAGCTCTCGCCGTCATAGGGCGGGTCGGGCAACATGGCGAAGGCTTGCGCGATGAATTCGCGGTCTTCCGCATCGACGATGGGCGTGGCCCCGTCGCGAAACAGTGCCCACCAAGCTGCCAACTCGGATTTGGTGGTGATATTGGCGCGCGCCACCGCCCAGAAATCGGCGGCGATGGCGTCGGGGACGCCAAGTGCGGCGATCTCGCCCGCCACTGCCGCAAGCGGCGTCTCTTGCAAGATGCGCGCGGTCAGCGGGAATAAATCCTGCTCGTCGAACTTGGTGGGTGCCGATCCGAATTGCGACAGATCGAAGCCCTCGGCCAATTCATCGATGGAGCCCGCCAGCACCACCGGCTGCGACGAGCCAAGCCTTGCCATCAGGCTCAGCAGGGCCATCGGGGCGACACCCGCGGCGCGCAGATCGCGCAAGCTCAGCGTACCAAGGCGTTTGGACAGCGCTTCACCCTGCGGGCCGGTCAAGAGCGAATGATGCGCGAATGTCGGGTGGCCTGCGCCAAGGGCCGCCATGATCTGGATCTGGGTCGCGGTGTTGGTCACATGGTCCGAGCCGCGCACGACATGGGTCACGCCCATATCGATGTCGTCGACGACCGAGGCCAAGGTGTAAAGCACCTGCCCATCGGCGCGTATCAAGACCGGGTCGGAAACCGAGCCTGCATCGATCGACAATGCGCCAAGGATGCCATCAGCCCATTCAATCCGCGATTGATCGAGCAAAAAGCGCCACACGCCCGCCCCGCGCTCGGCCCGCATGCGGGCCTTTTCATCGTCGGGCAGGTTCAGTGCCGCGCGATCATAGACAGGTGGCAGCCCCATGTTGAGCTGCTTCTTGCGCTTGAGGTCAAGCTCGGTCGGGGTTTCCCATGCTTCGTAGAAACGGCCCGCCGCGCGGAGTTGATCGGCGGCTTCGGCATAGCGGTCGAGCCGGTCTGATTGGCGCTCGATCCGGTCCCATGTGATACCAAGCCATTCCAGATCCTCCTGGATCGCGTCGGCATATTCCTGTTTCGACCGTTCCGGGTCGGTATCGTCGAGGCGCAAGATGAACTGCCCACCCGCCTTTTTGGCGATCAGGTGATTGAACAGCGCGGTGCGCAGGTTGCCGACATGGATGTAGCCGGTGGGCGAGGGCGCGAAACGGGTGGTGACGGTCATGGCAGGGCCTTTTGCAACACGCGGGTGGTCTTTCAGATCGCTGCGGAATTGTCCATATCGGGGGTCATGACCCAAAGCACGCCGCATCACGATCTGATCGCCCCCGGTCTTGACGCCTTCGAAGCGCTGGCCGAGGCGGCGCTGGCCGCCATCCCCGCGCCCTATGCAGCCACCGCGCGCAGCATTGTCATCCGGATCGAGGATTTCGCCCCCGACCACCTTTTGTCCGAGATGGCGATTGCCGACCCATTTGAGCTGACCGGGCTCTATGACGGTGTCCCGCTGACCGAGAAATCGGTGATGGATCAGCCGATGGGCCCAGACACGATCTGGTTGTTCCGGCGGCCCATCCTCGATGAATGGGCGGATCGGGGGAATGTGGGCTTGGGCGCCTTGGTGGCGCATGTCTTGGTGCATGAGTTGGCGCATCATTTCGGCTGGTCGGACGACGATATCGCGCGCATCGATGCGTGGTGGGAATAAGGGTGGCTGCACCTGTCACGTAGCTGTGAATGAAACGGCCAAGAAACGGGTTATCTTGCCTTGCATCACATCATCAAAGGATGCCGCCATGACCGAACTGACACGCCGCAGGCTTTTGGCAACCGGCGCGACATTGCCGCTTGTCGGCGCTTTTGCCGGTGCCGCAAATGCCGAGGCACCGCTGCTCGGCGCAAGCTTTGCCCGCCATCGCCGCTTCAAGATCGGCAGCTTCGAGGTGACGACGATCCTTGGCGGCACCACCCCGCGCGAAGAGCCGCAGGGAATTTTCGGGATGAATGTCACGGCCGAAGAATTCGCCGCCGTCAGCGCGGCGAATTTCCTATCGACCGCCGTTGCGCAATTTTATTTCACCCCGACAGTGGTCAATACCGGCGCTGCGCTGGTCTTGTTCGACACCGGGCTGAACGCCGCCGCCACGACCGCGGCGCTGGCGGATGCCGGCTATACGCCCGAGCAGATCGATATCGTGGTGCTGACCCATATGCATGGCGACCATATCGGCGGGCTGATGCGTGAGGGCACGCCGACTTTCGCCAATGCGCGCTATGTGACCGGACAGGCGGAATTCGATTTCTGGGCGGGCCAGTCCAACGAGGGGTTCGAGGCTAATGTACGCCCGATGGCGGACAAGATGACCTTTCTTGGCGATGGGCAGGATGTGGCGCCGGGGATCACCGCGATGGCCGCCTTCGGCCACACCCCGGGGCATATGGTCTATCGGCTGGACAGCGATGGCGCGGGTCTGGTGATTTTCGCCGATCTCGCCAACCATCCGGTCTGGTCGCTGGCGCGGCCCGATTGGGAGGTGCGCTTTGACGCCGACAAAGCCGCCGCAGCCGAAAGCCGCCGCCGCGTTCTTGGCATGATCGCAGCGGACCGTATCCCGGCGGTGGGCTATCATATGCCCTTCCCGGCATTAGGTTATGTCGCACCGGGCAGCGATGGGGCGGAATTCCGCTGGGTGCCGGAAGCCGGACAACTTATGGGCTGAGGCCACGAAACCGCCTTTTGGAAACGCAACGGGCCGCGCAGATCGCGCGGCCCGATTGTTTTCGAACAACAAACCCTTTCAGGCGAGCTTGGCAGCCATCTCGACCAGTCGCTTGGCCTGATGGCGGATGGCGGCGTCGGCCTCATCCGTCACCTTGCCCGCGACGGCCACGCTGCCGTAGGGGTTGCCGCCCGCGGCGAAAACCACGGGGTCGGTATAGCCCGGCGCGACGATCACTGCACCCCAATGCATCATGGTGGTGTAAAGACCCAAAAGCGTGCTTTCCATCCCACCATGCAGATTGCCGGCCGACGTCATCGCGCTGACGGCCTTGTTGGCCAAGGCGCCCGAAAACCACTGACCGCCAAGCCCGTCGATGAAGGCGCGCAGCTGGCTTGCCATCGATCCAAAGCGGGTGGGGGCGGAAAATAGGTAGGCATTCGCCCATTCCATATCGGCGGGGGTGGCGACGGGAATGTCGGCCATCTTGTCGGCCTGTGCCTTCCACGCATCTTGGCTGGCGACAACCTCGGCGGGCGCGGTTTCGGCCACGCGCAGCATACGCACCTCGGCGCCTGCGGCGCGGGCGGCCTCTGCCGCGATTTCGGCCATGCGGTGATTGGTGCCATAGGTCGAGTAGAAGACGATGGCGAGTTTGACGGTGGACATGCGGGGCGTTCCCTTTGGGTGGTGACGTTTCTGGTCCGACAGATGATCCTGTACGCCGCAGCTCTCAACCCCGCGCCACCGCAAGCGCGCTGTTCGTTTTCACACAGTGAACCCGGCAAACCCTATCGAAACGGTGCGCCGTGGCACCAAACAGTCAGGGAATGGCGCTCGCCCGTCATGACCGGCGTGACCCGGTGCAGCACAAAGGAGGGAAACAGCGTGGCGGTGCCGCGTGTGCGGTCGGCGGCGATGATGTTTGCACCCGGCATCACCTCCAGATCGCCACCCCGATAAGCATCGGGCTCCGAGAGTTGGACCACGATGGTCAGTTTGCGCCGCTCGGCCAGCCGCCCCTCGCCCACATCGGAATGCCAGCCGAAATGCCCCTCGCGCTCGGCACCGTAGCGGGCGACTTGGGGGCTTTCGGCGAAATCGGTGATGTCGAAATCGAAGAGATCGCGATTGGCCATGCGGACAAGTTCGATGACCCGGTCCATGACCCAAGCCGTGTCCGCAACATCGTCGAGCCAGACCAGATCGGCGCGGCGCAGGTTGTGATCGCGCGCTTGGCGTACCAGCCCCGCATCACGCGCAGGGGCGGTCGTGATCGTGTCGAGAAGCCGGGCGCAATCGGCACCCGAAAAGGCGTCGCTCACGGACTGAACGGCGATCATGATGGTCTCTCCAGAAGAGAGCATGCGCGCGCCGCGGATCAATTTCGGTCGCCATGCCCAAATCCCATGTGGCGCGCAGCAGGGCTTGCGTCAAGCAGCCTTAGACGGGCGTGCCAGCATCCAGCCGCGCCAGAAAGTCTGCGGCGCTGTCGAGCGTCGCCTGCCGCTTATCATCCGACATCTTCATCCATGTGCGATACATCTGTGCCATGCGCGGATTGCGGCCAAAGCGGTCGCGGTGGCGATGCAAGAATGCCCAATACATGTAGTTGAAAGGACAGGCTTTCTCGCCCGTCTTTTCACCGACATCATAGGCGCAATGCTTGCAATGATCCGACATCTTGTTGATGTAGTTGCCGCCCGAGACGTAAGGTTTCGACCCCACGATGCCGCCATCGGCGAATTGGCTCATGCCGATGACATTGGGCGCCTCGACCCATTCATAGGCGTCCGTATAGACCGCCAGATACCATTCATGCACCTGATGGGGGTCGATCCCCGCCAGAAGCGCGAAATTGCCCGTCACCATCAGGCGTTGGATGTGGTGGGCATAGGCCTCATCCCTTGTCTGCTCAATGGCGCGCGACATGCAGCGCATCTTCGTGTCGGCGGTCCAGTAGAAATCGGGCAATGCGCGATCATGGCCCAGCGTGTTCATCCGGGTATAGGCGGGGCCTTGGCGGAAATAGATGCCGCGCATGTATTCGCGCCAGCCGATGATCTGGCGGATAAACCCCTCGACGGCGTTCAATGGCGCATGGCCCGTGCGATAGGCGGCTTCGGCGGCCTCGCAGATCTCGCGCCAGCCCAAGAGGCCCGCGTTGAGATACATCGAGATGACGGCGTGGTAGAGAAAGCGGTTCCCGTCGAGCATTGCATCCTGAAAATCGCCAAAGCGCGGCAGGGCATGGGCGATGAAGTGATCGAGCGCCTTGAGCGCGCCTTCGCGGTCGGTGGCGAACCAGAAGGGCACAAGCGTGCCGAAATTCTCGGGGAAGCGGGCCGCGACCAGTGCCAGAACCTCCTCGGTGATCGCATCTGGCTCAAGGCGGAGCGGGCCCTCAAAGCTGATCTCGCCGGGGGCGGGTTTGCGGTTGTCGTGGTCGTAGTTCCATTTGCCGCCTTCGGGCTGGTCGCCCGACATCAACAGGCCGGTCTTGCGGCGCATCTCGCGGTAGAACCATTCCATCCGCAACTCCTTGCGCCCCTCGGCCCATTGGTCGAATGCGGCATGGCTGCACAGGAAGCGGTCGTCGGGGAACTGGTGGACGGGGATGGGGCAATCTTCCAGCGCAGCGATCAGGCGAAACTCACCCGGTTCAGTCGCGATCACCTCGACCGCGCCCGTTTCAGCGGCGCGGCGGATGAGTTCGCCGGGGATCGTCTGGGTGTTCTCGGGGTCATCCAGCCGCGTGTAGAGGACGCGCCAGCCCTGCCCCTGCAGCCGGGTCGCGAATTTGCGCATGGCGGCGAAGAGAAAAGCGATCTTCTTGGGGTGGTGGGGGACGTAACTGGCCTCGCCCATCACCTCGGCGATCACAACGGCATCGCGTGACGGATCGCCTTCGCGCAGCGCGGACAGATCGTCGGACAGCTGATCGCCCAAGACCAGGATCAAGCGCCCTACCATGGCAGGTCACGCCCGGTATAATCGTAAAAGCCGCCCGTTTGCGCAGGTATCAGCCCTGCCATCACGTCGCAAAGCGCGCGCGCGGCCTCGGCCGGGGTCATCTTGCCATGGCTCGGGTCGTAGTTTTCGGTGAAAGCCGTGGCGACCGTGCCGGGGTGAAGGGATGCGATCACCGCCTCGCGGTGGCTGCGTCCGATCTCGATCGCGGTGCCATGCACGATCTGGTTCAGCGCCGCCTTGGACGCGCGATAGGAATACCAGCCGCCCAAGCGGTTGTCGCCGATGGAGCCGACCTTGGCCGTCAGAACCCCCGTGACCGAGCGCCCCTTGCGCGGGAGCAGGCGCGGCAGATGGGCAAGGATTTGCGCCACGCCGATGGTATTGACGGCAAAAACCTGCGCCATGGCGACGGGGTCAATCTGGGCCAGTTGCTTTTCAGGCGCGCGGCCCGGTGGGGCCAAGATACCCACGGCGACGAAGACCGCGTCGTAGGGCCCTGAAAGCGCGCCCATCACCCGCGCGACGCTGGCCGGATCGGTCACATCCAGACCGTCATCCGCGCGCGACAGGCCCGTGACGACCATGCCCCGCGCGCGCCATTCCTCGGCCACGGCGCGACCGATGCCGCCCGAGGCCCCTATGACCAATGCCTGTTCCATGAGGGGGCAGCTATGGCGCTGACGGGATCGGTCAATGGCCCTGACCCGAAAGGGGGTTTTCAAAGCCGCAAGGATCGGTATTTTCAATCCCATGAACAAGCAGGACCATATCATGACCCGTGCCGCGCCCTCTGTGCGGATGGCGGCGCTTGGCCTGTTGCTTCTTAGCCGCCTCTGAGCGTGCCATTCGGCGCGACCGCTCAGAGGAGGGACAGCGCCGAACACCCCCCAAAACAGGCAGACGCCCCTAGGCTAAGGACAGATCGACATGACCACTGACAGAAATCGCGTCTTGATTTTCGACACCACGCTGCGCGACGGCGAGCAATCGCCCGGCGCCACGATGAGCCATGATGAAAAGCTGGAGATTGCCAGTCTTTTGGATGAGATGGGCGTCGATATCATCGAAGCGGGTTTTCCCATCGCCTCCGAAGGTGATTTCGCCGCAGTCTCGGAGATCGCCAAGCAGACCCGCAATGCCACGATTTGTGGGCTGGCGCGCGCCAGCGTCAAGGATATCGACCGTTGCTGGGAGGCGGTGCGCCACGCCAAATCCCCGCGCATCCATACCTTCATCGGCACCTCGCCCATGCACCGGGCCATTCCCAACCTGACCATGGATCAGATGGCCGAGCGCATCCACGAGACGGTCACGCATGCGCGTAACCTGTGCGACAACATCCAGTGGTCGCCGATGGATGCGACGCGGACGGAGTGGGATTATCTCGCGCGCGTGGTGGAAATCGCGATCAAGGCGGGCGCCAGCACGATCAACATCCCCGACACGGTAGGCTACACCGCGCCAGTCGAGTCCGCCGATCTGATCCGTCGGCTCATCGCCGAGGTGCCGGGCGCGGAGGATGTGATTTTCGCCACGCATTGCCACAACGATCTGGGCATGGCGACGGCCAATGCGCTGGCTGCTGTTGCGGGCGGCGCGCGCCAGATCGAATGCACGATCAATGGCTTGGGCGAGCGCGCGGGCAACACCGCGCTGGAGGAGGTGGTGATGGCGCTGAAGGTGCGCCACGACATCATGCCCTACACGACCGGCATCGACACGACCAAGATCATGCATATCTCGCGCAGGGTCGCGACCGTGTCGGGCTTTGCGGTGCAGCCCAACAAGGCGATCGTGGGCAAGAACGCCTTTGCGCATGAGTCGGGCATCCACCAAGACGGGATGCTGAAATCGGCCGACACCTTCGAAATCATGCGCCCCGAGGATGTGGGCCTTGCCGGTACCTCGCTGCCCTTGGGCAAGCATTCGGGGCGCGCGGCATTGCGCGCCAAGCTCAAGGATCTGGGCTTCGACATGATCGACAACCAGCTCAACGACCTTTTCGTGCGGTTCAAGGCGTTGGCCGACCGCAAGAAAGAGGTCTTCGACGACGATCTGATCGCGCTGGTCACCGATGCGGCGGCAGCGGGCACCAAGGATCATCTTGAGTTGAAATTCCTGCGCGTGATCTGCGGCACCGAGGCGCCGCAATCGGCCGACATCACGCTGCGCGTGGGCGAGAGGGACGCCCAAGCCACCGCGCAAGGCGACGGGCCGGTCGATGCCGCCTTTAACGCCGTCAAGGCGCTTTACCCTAACGAAGCGGTCTTGCAGCTTTACCAAGTGAACGCGGTGACCGAAGGGATGGATGCCCAAGCCACCGTCACCGTCCGCGTCGAAGAAGGTGGGCGCATCACGACCGGCCAAGCGGCTGACACCGATACGATCGTGGCAAGCGTCAAGGCCTATGTGAACGCACTCAACCGCTTGATCGTACGGCGCGAAAAACTGGGCTCGGACCGCAAGGAAGTGTCCTACAAGGACGCCGGCTAAAGCAGGGGGCGAAACACTGCAGTTTCTCGTATCGGGAAACTGCAGTCTGCCTACCAGGCAATCTCGAGATCTCCGCATCCCTGCCCGGCGGAAATCGACCGGTTTGCGCCGCTGCGCCAAGCGGAAAGACGCTGAACTGCCACGGCGCTGGCCCTTTACGGCGCTGGCCACGCGCGCCTATAAGCGACAGGCAAGGGTGTGGCCGAGTCTCTTGGCGGGACGCGGACCGCGCCCTTTTGAAATTGCGCAAGGGGCAGGGGTAGATGGCGATGTGGGGAAATCTTTTCTCGTCGGATATGGCGATCGACCTCGGCACGGCCAACACGCTGGTCTATGTCAAGGGTCGTGGCATCATCCTCAACGAACCCTCGGTCGTGGCCTATCAGGTCAAGGACGGGGTGAAAAAGGCGCTGGCCTTCGGTGAGGACGCCAAACTGATGCTGGGCCGCACACCGGGCAGTATCCAGGCAATCCGCCCCATGCGCGACGGCGTGATCGCCGATTTCGATGTCGCGGAAGAGATGATCAAGCACTTCATCCGCAAGGTCCACAAGCGCACCACATTCACCAAGCCCAAGATCATCGTCTGCGTGCCGCATGGCGCGACGCCGGTGGAAAAACGCGCCATTCGCCAGTCGGTTCTGGGGGCGGGCGCACGCAAGGCGGGGCTGATCGCCGAACCCATCGCGGCGGCTATCGGCGCGGGCATGCCGATCACCGATCCCACGGGCTCCATGGTCGTCGACATCGGCGGCGGCACGACCGAGGTGGCGGTTCTTTCGCTGGCAGATATCGTCTATGCGCGTTCGGTGCGTGTGGGTGGCGACCGGATGGACGAGGCGATCATCAGCTATTTGCGTCGCAATCAAAACCTGCTCATCGGCGAAGCGACGGCTGAGCGGATCAAGACATCCATCGGCACGGCGCGCATGCCCGATGATGGGCGCGGCGCATCCATGCGCATCCGCGGACGCGACCTTCTCAACGGCGTGCCCAAGGAAATCGAGATCAGCCAGGCCCAAGTCGCCGAGGCATTGGCCGAACCCGTCCAGCAGATCGTCGAGGCGGTGATGGGTGCGCTCGAGGCGACACCGCCCGATCTGGCGGCCGATATCGTCGATCGCGGCGTCATGCTGACCGGCGGCGGCGCGCTTTTGGGCGATCTCGACATCGCGCTGCGCGAACAGACGGGCTTGGCCATCTCGGTGGCCGATGAATGCCTCAACTGTGTTGCGGTGGGGACCGGCAAGGCGCTGGAGTATGAAAAACTCCTCCGCCATGCGATAGATTACGACAGTTAAGCCTCACCGACGCCGCCACAAGCGCGCCGCATCAAAGGAGCGAGATGGCACGCGAGCCCAATGATCAGGCCTATGCACGCCCCGTCCGGCGCTTGCTGCTGACGGTGCTGATCCTTGCGCTGGTCACATTGGTGCTCGTCTGGCGGATCGACAATCCGCGGATAGAGCGCATGCGCGCGGCGATCATCGACCGTGTGGTGCCGAACATGGAATGGGCCATGGCCCCGGTGACGGGTTTGGCGCGCATGGTGGATGGGTTTCAAAGCTACGCGCGGCTCTACGAACAGAACGAGGAATTGCGCCGCGAGTTGCAGCAGATGCGCTCGTGGCGCGAAGCGGCGCTGCAACTGGAACAGGAAAACGCCCGCCTGCTCGATCTCAACCGGGTTCGGCTCGACCCCGAGCTGACCTTTGTGACGGGCATCGTGATGGCCGATGCGGGAAGCCCGTTTCGCCGCTCCGTGCTGATCAATGTCGGCGCGCGCGATGGCATCCTCGATGGATGGGCCACGATGGATGGGTTGGGTGTCGTCGGTCGCATCTCGGGCGTCGGCGACCGCACGGCCCGCGTCTTGCTCTTGACCGACAATAACAGCCGCATCCCCGTGACGATCCAGCCCTCCGGGCAGCAAGCGTTGTTGATGGGCGACAACTCGTCGGCCCCGGTGCTGGATTTCATCGAAGCCCCCGAAGATATCGCCGCTGGTGACCGGATCGTCACCTCGGGCGATGACGGGATTTTTCCGCCCGGATTGCTGGTCGGGCAGGTGGTCGAAACGAATGACCGCATGCTGCGCGCGCGGCTGGCGGCGGATATGGCGCGATTGCGCTTCTTGCGTGTGATGCGCAGCCATCCCGGCACGACCCTCGCCGACCCCGGCGCGCTGATCGGCCCGCCTTGGCCCCCGCCCGAAGGTTTCGTTCTGCCACCCGGTGCAGTGCCTGCGTTTCGTCCCGGTCAGCGCCCCGATGCGCGCCTTGGGCTGTCGCGCGAAGGTAGCTTGGACTGAGCATGATGAACACGACCCAACATATCTGGAGCTACAGAGCGCTGTTCTTGGCGCTCTGTGCCGGTGTCATCTGCATCAAGATGATGCCGCTCTCGCTCGACAACAGCGGGGTGCCGGGGCCGGACCTGCTTTTGGCGTTGACGCTGGCGTGGCTTTTGCGCCAACCCGCAGTGGTGCCCTTGGGGGCGATCTTGTTGGTATTCTTGCTTGCGGATTTCTTGTTTCAGCGACCGCCCGGCTTGTGGACGCTTTTGGTCGTCATCACCTCCGAAGCACTGCGCAGGCGGCGGCTGACGATGACCGAGTTTCCCTTTTTGCTGGAATGGTCAGCCTTCAGCGGTGCGGTATTCGTGATGATCGTGGTGGAGCGGATGCTGCTGGCGCTGTTGTTCGTCGACCCGGCGCCTTTGGGTCTGTCGTTGGCTCACGCCATTGTCACCGCGGCGACCTATCCGATTGTCGTGGGCATCTCGAAATTCCTGTTCGGTCTGCGTAAGATCGGCCCAGCAGACGTCGAAGCATGAACAGATGAAACGCACCGCCAAAGATACAGAGGACAGCAGCCGCCAGATCGGACGGCGCAGCCTTTTCGTGGGCGGCCTGTTCTTGGCCACGGGTGCGGTGCTGACCGGGCGCATGCGTTATCTGCAGGTCGAGCGCGCCGATGATTTCCGCCTGCTTGCAGAGGAAAACAGGATCAACATCCGCCTTTTGCCGCCCGCGCGCGGCCTGATCTTCGATCGTGACGGCGTGCTTTTGGCAGCCAATGAACAAAATTACCGGATCACGCTGGTGCGCGAGGATGCCGGCGATATCGACGCCGTGCTGGCCGAACTTGCACGGATCGTGACCCTCGACATGGCCGCGCTGGAGCGCGCCCGCGCCGAGATCGCGCGCCGCCCTCCTTTCGTGCCGGTCACCATTGCCGACAGGCTGAGTTGGGCCGAGATCAGCGCCGTCGCGGTCAACGCCCCCGCCCTGCCCGGCATCACCCCCGAGGTCGGGCTGTCGCGCATCTACCCGATGGGGGCCGATCTGGCGCATGTGGTCGGCTATGTCGGCCCGGTGTCGGATTATTACCTTGAACAGACCGGCGACACCGATCCGGTTCTGCAAATCCCGGATTTTCAGGTGGGCCGCTACAATGTCGAGGCGCGCATGGAAAGCGTGCTGCGCGGGCAGGCCGGAACCAAGCGGGTCGAGGTCAATGCCGGCGGGCGCGTGATGCGCGAATTGGACCGCGACCCGCCTGATGCGGGTGACGACCTGCAACTGACCATCGATGCCGGGTTGCAGAATTACGTCGAGGCGCGCTTGTCCGGCGAAAGTGCCGGCGCCATCGTGATGGATTGCCAAAACGGCGAAATCCTTGCGTTGGGATCGACCCCGACCTTTGATCCGAACCTGTTTGTGCGCGGCATCTCGACTGCGGCATGGAACGGGCTCAACAATGATCGCTACCGCCCCTTGGCCAACAAGGCGACGCAAGGGCTTTATCCGCCCGGCTCGACCTACAAGATGATCGTGGCGCTGGCCGCGCTGGAAGCGGGCGTGATCACGCCCGACGAGACGGTGTTTTGCCCCGGCCATATGGATGTGGGCGACCGTCGCTTCCATTGCTGGAGCCGTGGTGGCCATGGCAGGGTCAATCTGATCGAAAGCATCAGCCAAAGCTGCGATGTCTATTTCTACGAGCTGGCCCAACGCGTCGGGATCGAAGCGATGTCGGCCATGGCCAAGCGCTTGGGCTGTGGCATGCGCCACGACCTGCCGATGTCAGGCATCGCCGAGGGGCTGGCGCCGACGATGCAATGGAAGATGCAAAATCGTGGGTCGGGATGGGTCGTGGGCGACTCGCTCAATGCCTCCATCGGGCAAGGCTTCGTGCTGTCTTCGCCTTTGCATCTGGCGGTCATGACCGCGCGTCTGGCAACCGGGCGCGAGATCGTGCCGACACTCATCCGCTCGATCAACGGGATCAATCAATTGCCCGACCCCGCCGCAGGGCTGGGTATCGACGCGGGTCATTTGCAACTTGTGCAGCGCGGCATGTGGCAGGTGAACAATGACCGGCGCGGCACCGCCTATGCCAGCCGCGTGGAAGTGTCCGATTACGCCATCGCGGGCAAAACCGGCACCAGCCAAGTGCGCAACATCAGCGCTGCCGAACGCGCCTCGGGCGTGATCGCGAATGCCGATCTACCGTGGGAACGGCGCGATCACGCGCTTTATGTGGGCTACGCGCCCTATGACAATCCGCGCTATGCCTGTTCGGTCATCGTCGAACATGGCGGCGGCGGCTCGGCCGTCGCCGCACCCATCGCGCGCGACATCTTGCTGCGCGCACAATTGGGCGAGGTTCCGCCAGCCACGCTTTACCCCGCCAATCAACGCCGCGACATCGAAAGGATGCATCGGGAGTTGCCGATCTTGCGCACACCGCCCGCCCCCACGGGGCGCACCGTGCGGAGCCAAGCATGAGTTTTCTCGAATACAATGTGAAGTTCACGCCGACAGGCTGGCGCAAGGTCTTGTATCTCAACTGGCCCCTGATCGTGCTTCTGATCGCGGTGGCCAGTATCGGTTTCCTGATGCTCACCTCGGTGGCGGGTGGCCGCGTGGACCGTTGGGCCGAGCCGCAGATCGAGCGGTTCGCACTTGGTTTCGTCTTGATGCTGATCGTGGCCTTGGTGCCGATCTGGTTTTGGCGCAACGTCTCGGCTTTGGCTTTTGGCCTGTCCGTGCTGCTGCTGCTTTTGGTAGAGTTTTTCGGCGCGGTCGGCATGGGCGCACAACGCTGGATCGATTTGGGCTTCATGCGGCTGCAACCCTCCGAGCTGACCAAGATCACGCTCGTGATGGTCTTGGCCGCCTATTACGATTGGCTCGATGTCAGCAAGAAATCCCGCCTGCTCTATGTCGTTATTCCACTGGTACTGATCGCCGTTCCCGTCGCGCTGACCTTGCGCCAGCCCGATCTCGGCACCGCCTTGCTGCTTTTGATGGGCGGTGGCGCAGTGATGTTCCTGGCAGGCGTACATTGGGCCTATTTCGCGGGTGTGATCGCCTTGGGGGGGGGTGCGGTCTTTGCCGTCTTCACCTCGCGCGGGACAGGCTGGCAGCTTTTGCAAAACTACCAGTATCGGCGGATCGACACGTTCTTGAACCCATCCAATGACCCGCTCGGCGCGGGCTATCACATCACCCAAAGCCAGATCGCGCTGGGATCGGGCGGTTGGACTGGGCGCGGCTTCATGGAAGGCACGCAAAGCCGGCTGAACTTCCTGCCCGAGAAGCATACCGACTTCATCTTCACGACCTTGGCCGAGGAGTTCGGTTTTGTGGGCGCCTCCTCTTTGCTGGCGCTCTACATCTTGATCCTCGTCTTTTGCATCGTCATCGCCCGCGCCACGCGCGACCGCTATGCCGCGCTTCTGGTCATGGGGATCGCGGTTGCCTTCTTCCTGTATTTCGCGGTCAATATGGCGATGGTGATGGGCTTGGCCCCGGTCGTCGGTGTGCCACTTCCGTTGGTCAGCTATGGCGGATCGGCGATGCTTGTGTTGATGGTTGCTTTCGGGTTGGTGCAATCGGCCCATATTCACCGCCCGCGCTAGCCACAGACAGGAGGCCCCATGCCCACCATTCTTTTCGCCGCCAAATCCGAGCGGTGGAGCACCTACGAGCCCCATCTGCGCGCAGCCCTCGGCGAGAGTGACCTCGCTCATGCGCATCTGACGGTCGAGGCCGATCCGGCTGATGTCGATTACATCATCTACGCCCCCAATTCAGGCCTGACCGATTTCACCCCCTATACGAAGCTCAAGGCGGTGCTGAACCTCTGGGCGGGGGTCGAAGATGTGGTCGGCAACGCCACCTTGCGCGTGCCCTTGGCGCGGATGGTCGACGAAGGTCTGACCGAAGGCATGGTGGAATATGTTACCGGCCATGTGCTGCGCCACCATCTGGGCATGGATACCCATATTCATGGGCAAGACGGGCATTGGCGCGACGACAGCACACCGCCCTTGGCGCGCGACCGCAGTGTTGCCGTGCTTGGCCTCGGCGTTCTCGGCACAGCTTGTGCGCAAGCGCTGGCGGCGCTGCACTTCCCGACGCATGGCTGGTCGCGCAGCGCGAAATCCATTCCCGGCGTTACATGCCATCATGGTGCCGATGGGCTGGATGATGCACTGCGCGCAGCACAGATCGTGGTGCTGCTTTTGCCCAACACACCCGCGACCGACAGCACGCTCAACGCGCAGAGCCTTGCGCTTTTGGCAAAAGGTGCGGTGATCGTGAACCCCGGTCGCGGCGCGCTGATCGACGATACAGCACTTCTTGATGCGCTGGACCGCGGCCATATCGGCCATGCCACGCTCGACACTTTCCGTATCGAACCGCTGCCCGCGGATCACCGCTATTGGTCGCATCCGCGGGTGACGGTCACGCCGCATATCGCCTCGGCGACGCGGCCTGCATCGGCAGCGCGCACGCTGGTGCGCAATATCAAGCGCTGCGAAGAAGGCGAGGCGCTCCACAATGTTGTGGACCGCGATCTGGGCTACTGATCGGTTTCATCTTTCCAAAAATACGCAACACGTGGCTTGCCCGCGCGCGCTCTCTTTGAGCGTGTCGCGTTTGATCAATCCGACGTCTTCATAGGGGCAGGCGAGGTAGCGTTTGCAAAGCACAATGCATTCGCCTGCCCCTATGAATGCGATAGAACGCGACACGCTCTAGCGCAGGCGCGGTGGCTTTTGCGGGTCCATTCCGGGTGCCGATGGCGCGGTCGCCTCGGCTTGCGGTGGCGCAGGCAGATCAAAGCGCAACCCCACCCGCGCCAATCGCGCGGCCACAGGATCGGCCGCACGGAAAAATCCCACATCAAGACTGCCCGCCGCGATGCCGGAAAAGGTCAGCGCTGCGCTGACCGCACGCGCAAGCGCGGGCTCCGCCCCGGGCAGCGGATCGACAAATGCCATCAGATGCCCGCGCCGCCCGCCGCGATAGGTGGTGGCCACGAGATAGGCCATGCGCGCCAAGCCGCCCGCTGCAGCCAGCCGCGCATCGAGTGCGGTCAAAAGTGCCTCTGGCAGGCCGCCCGGCGCGGTGATTTCCTCGGGGTGTTCCTCGACCTCTTCCGGGGCGTCCGATAGCGTTGCGGCCAGCCAGTCCACCGATGCGGCCTCGATCAGGATCGATGAGGGCGCCACGCCCAGATTGACCCCCAGCCCGATGGCTTGGCCCGCCAACATCTCGGCCAGCCGCCGCCCCGAAAGCGCGGCATAGGGCGCTTGCTCGCCCACGAACTCGGCCAATCTTTCCTCGCGATCGAAGACGAGGACGAAATTCTGCCCCTCGACCGGAAAGACCTGCGGACGGATGCGTTCGCCCTCGGCCTCGGCTTCGAGCAGCAAGAACAATTCCGATCCGGCGAGCCGGTCGTAAAAACGCAGCCGTGCCGCATCATCGGCCGGTGCGCCCTCCATCGCGGCATGGGCCTGATCCAAGGGTGTCATCTGTGCGATACCTCCGCCGCGCGTGGCGCGCGCCATGTGCCGCCCCATGCGGTATTCGCCCAGACGCAAAGCGGCAAGCCATCATCGCGAGGCGCATGGTCGCGGCGGCGCGGAGACAAAATGCCCGGCCATCCGCGTTTCAAAAAACGTCAATTCACCGAAAATTGAGGTTATCAGCGGCCTCGCGGGGCGGATTGGACATAATCCCGCCCCAAATCCCCGCTAGACCTGCTATTGTGGCAGGTGACGACAAGATCATCCCATGATCGACGGCATGGGGAAACAGTAGCCAGTAATGAGCGGCAGGCGCGTAAATGTTGGAATTCGCTGAGGTATCGAAATCCTTTTGGACAGGCGAACGGCGCAAGGTAATCCTTGATCGTGCCTCGTTCAAAGTGGAGCTGGGTTCCTCGCTCGGCATCCTCGCGCCCAATGGCACGGGCAAAACCACGCTGATCAGCATGATGGCGGGTTTGGAAAAGCCCGATGAGGGGCGGATTTATCGCGATGCGCGTATCTCATTCCCGCTGGGCTTCATGGGTGGCGTGATCAGCCGCCTGTCAGCTTGCGAAAATGCCCGCTACATCGCCCAGCTTTACGGGCTGGACCCGGACTATGTCGAAGCTTTCTGCCGCTGGGTCTGCGAGATCGAGGAATATTTCGACATGCCCGTCGGCACCTATTCGGCGGGGATGCGGGCGCGGTTCAACTTCTCTTTGCTGCTGGCGCTCGATTTCGACATCTACCTGATCGACGAAGGCATGCCGATGACGACCGATACGGAATTCAACCGCCGTGCGGGCAGCATTCTGGCTGACCGGCTGAAACATGCGACCGTGGTGATCGTGTCCCACCAGGCGCAAACGCTCGAGAAATTCGCACGCCGGGCGGCCGTGCTGTGCGATGGGCAATTGTACGAGTTCGACACGCTTGAAGAGGCCAAGCAGCTTTATGACTACCAGACCCAAAGCGCGTAAATTCCGCATCCGGCGCAACGATGGTATGCGCAGCCAGGCCGATTACGGTGAGGGCGCGATAACGCCTACGCCGCCGACCCCGATCCGTGGCGCGCCCTCGGCCGAGGAATTGATTGCGCCACCGACCTATGTCGAGGATGGTTTCGGCGATCTGGCGATGCCCGGCTCTGCCGCCGCTGCGCAAGCCGAAGTGACCGCGCTGGCCCAAGCCCAAGCCGAAGAACATGGCATGAGCGACGCCGAACAAGCCGAGCGCGAGATCGCCGCAATCCGCGCCGAAGGGCTGACAGGCCGCCAATTGCGCATGGCGCGCCGTATCGCGCAGAAGAACGGATTGAGCCCGGCCTCGGATTTCGACGCCGTCCGCTTGCTGCGCGCGCGCGGGCTGGACCCTTTCGCATCGGCGAACATGCTGGACATGGTGGTATCCAATGCCCGTGGTGGCGAAGGTGCGGGCGAGGGAGAGACCCCCGCCACGGCGGCAACGATGCTTCCTGCCACGACCCGGCCCGTCCAGCCACCCGCCACAACCGCCGGACCGCGCCCGATCAGCGCCGACGAGCGGGCCGCGGAAATCATGAAGGTCCAACGCGATATCGCCCGCCGCCGCCGCCGCCGCCTTGTGTTGCTGGCGACGCGGTTGAGCATGTTCGTATTGCTGCCGACCTTGCTTGTGGCATTTTACTTTTTCCGCGTGGCCACGCCGCTTTATGCGACGAATACGGAATTCGTGATCCAAAAGGCCGAAAGCGGCGGCTCCAGCTCGGCGGGCGGGCTTGGCGGGCTTTTGGGCGGCACAAGCTTCGCGACGGTGCAAGAAAGCATCGTGGTGCAAAGCTATCTCGAAAGCCGCGAGGCGATGTTGCGACTGGATGAAGAGCTGAACTTCCGGGAACATTTCTCGGCCCCGAACATGGATCCGCTGCTGCGGCTCGAGCCGGACGCGGCGGTCGAAAGCGTTTATTCCACTTATCGTGATCAGTTGACCATCGGCTATGATCCCACCGAAGGCGTGGTCAAGCTGGAGATGCTGGCCTCTGACCCCCTGACAAGCCAAGCCTTTTCCGCAGCGCTGATCCGTTACGCCGAAGAGCGCGTGGACCGCATGAGCCAACGCCTGCGCGAAGACCAGATGGCCGGCGCGCGCGAAAGCTATGAGGATGCCGAGCGACGCGTGAGCGAGGCACAGGCCCGCGTGCTGGAATTGCAGGAGCGACGCGGCGTGCTGTCGGCCGAGGCCGAGGTTTCGGCCGTGTTCCAGCAAATCTCGACCTTCGAGTTGGAGGCCCAGCAAGAGCGTTTGCGGCTAGCCGAGATAATGTCGGCCCGCAGCCCGAATCCGACCCGTGTCGAAGTGGCCGAAAACAACATCGCGCGGCTTGAAACCCTGATCGCGCAACTCCGCAGCACGCTGACCGAAACACAGACCGGCGGCGCGTCGCTTGCGCGCATCCAATCGGAACTGGTCATCGCGCAAGCCGATCTGGAAACCCGCCAGATGATGCTGGCCCAAGCCCTGCAACAGCTTGAAACCGCGCGGATCGAGGCCAATCGCCAGTCGCTCTATCTGTCGATGGGTGTTTTCCCGGTAGCACCCGATCGTGCCGCCTATCCGCGTGCCTTCGAGAATACCTTGCTTGCCTTCCTCGTGTTTTCGGGCATTTACCTGATGGTGTCGATGACCGCATCGATCCTCAGAGAACAGGTCAGTTCCTGACCTGACGCCTAAATCGGACGGGAGAGCCCATGCAGATCGTTGAAACAGGCCGTTTGGCCATGGGCAATGATCGCCCGCTGACCGTGATCGCAGGACCGTGTCAGCTTGAAAGCCGTGATCACGCGCTGATGATCGCGCGCGCCATGGCCGAGATTTGTGACAAGGCGGGCGCAGGCTTTGTCTTCAAGGGCAGCTATGACAAGGCCAACCGCACCAGCCTGTCGGGCAAGCGCGGCCTTGGCATGGATGAAGGGCTGCAAGTGCTGGCCGATGTGAAGGCCGAGCTTGGCTGCCCGGTGCTGACCGATGTGCATGGCGCCGATCACTGCGCGCGCGCCGCCGCCGTCTGCGATATCATCCAGATCCCCGCCTTTCTGTGCCGCCAGACCGATCTGTTGCTGGCCGCAGGCGAGACCGGGGCGGTGATCAACGTGAAAAAGGGCCAGTTCCTTGCCCCTTGGGACATGCCCAATGTCGTGGCCAAGATCGAATCAACCGGCAACCGGCGGATCATCTTGACCGAGCGCGGCACCAGTTTCGGCTACAACACGCTGGTGGCTGATATGCGCGCCCTGCCCGAGATGATGAAAACCGGCTACCCGGTGGTGATGGACGCTACTCATTCGGTGCAACAACCCGGCGGCCAAGGCGGCAGTTCGGGCGGCCAGCGCGAGTTCGCCCCCGTGATGGCGCGCGCCGCCGTATCGCTTGGGATCGCGGGTGTCTTCATCGAAACCCATGAAGACCCCGACCGCGCGCCCTCTGATGGGCCGAACATGATACCCCTTTCTCAGATGCCCGCGCTGGTGGCTGGGCTGATGGGTTTCGACCGTTTGGCAAAGGCCGATCCGATCCGGCTTTAGCGCCCCGGCGAGAGGCTGCGCGCTGCATCAGATTTTGTGGAAACGGGGTCTTGATCCCTCGTCGCTCCCAGCGTAACTAGCGCGGCACGGTTGGGGTGTAGCCAAGTGGTAAGGCAACGGTTTTTGGTACCGCGTACCGTAGGTTCGAATCCTACCACCCCAGCCAGTTTCAGCACAACATGACCGCACCCCTGTAAGCCGCACGCGCGCGCCGGTCGCATGCGCGCGCCGCACGCCACGCCCTGCCCGCAGACATGCCGCCAGTCCGCCTATGGGCTTGACTCGCCCCCACACCTCCGCTCCAAAGAACACATCTTTAGTGGAGATATTGTCTTTTGACGAAATTGGCGAAACTTGTGCAAAGCGCGACGCTGGTCGGGAACGAACTCCTGATCCGGGCAGGCAAGACGGCGCTTTCCGATGGATTGCAGGTCGAAGCGCAGGGTCAGATGATCGCACTGACACTGATCGATGATCTCGATATCGCATTGGCCAATCTACCGTTGCGGCGCAACTTTGACTATCCGGCAAGCGATGTGAAATTGACCGAGCATGTGCCGGGCACGGATGAGGCCGAGGCCGCGTTCAAATCCGAGGCGCATGTCAACCTGCTTTCGGATTGGGCGCTGGAGAACGGTCAAACCCTGCAGATCAAGGTCGATGGCGCCGAACAGCCGCGCCTTATCGAGATCGCACATCCGTTAAGCATAGCGGCAACCGAACAGAAGCTTCAATTCGAGGCTTACGTCGCTGCGCATCGCTGCAAGGCAAGCCTCGTGGTGACATGCGAAAAAGGCCAAGGCGCCGATGCAGAGGAAATAACCGTAAAACTTGACCCGCGCTTCACCGGAGGGAGGCAAGTCGATGGATATCAGAAAATCGCGCTTCCCCTGCCGCACAGCAAGACCGCGCAACAGATCACGATTCAGATCAAATACGATGGCTATCGGCCGGATGGGTCGGACAACTACCCCTATCTCTTCATCGCCAATGCACGTGTCGTCAGCCCCAATCTTAGGACCGACAGCCTTCAACCCCGCCAAAGCGTAATCACCACGACGCGTGTGACGCAGGATCATTGGTATCGCGCCCATATCCCGCTTTTCCGCCGTGCGGGCGATGCGTCGGTGACCTTCAAACTCGATACGGAGAGCAAGCCGATCTTTGCGCCGATAGAGAATAGCATAGAACTCGTCGATGATTACGGCCATGCGCTGGTTCTCAAGGCGGAAAAGCCCCAAGCGGTGATGATCTTTGTCGATGGCAAGCCGCTGCAAGAGGCCCATATCGGCATCGAGGATACATTCGTCAGGCTGCCAGCCGCATGCCTGTGTGGTGAGGTGGTCGACATCTCGATCCGCGACATGTCGGGCAGTCATGATTTCCTGTCGCTGCCGGTGCTGGCGCCGCGCCTTTTGACCCCGCATGAGGTCATGGTGCGCGAAACGCGCGCACCTTACCCGACCGATCTGACGATCCGCGCCAATCACCGCTACCGGGCCTTGCGCGCCCATCTGGACAAGCCGGTGCCGGGCCTTGACCCCGGCGCGCTTGCAACGGCTTTCGCCACGCTCGACCTGACGTTCGAGACGCTCAAGCTCAAGCCGATCGCCTTTCCGAAGGTCGACAAGCCCACCGTCAGCGTGATCATCCCCGCCCATAACAAGGTCGAGGTGACGTATTACGGCCTCTGCGCGCTATTAGCCGCGCATAACACGACCTCGTTCGAGGTGATCTTGGTCGATGACGCATCGACCGACGAGACGGCCGAGATCGAAGGGATTGTTTCGGGTATCACCGTCATTCGCAACATCGAGCCGCAGCGCTTTATCCGCGCCTGCAATGCCGGGGTAGCGGCCGCGCGCGGCGAATATGTCGTGCTACTGAACAACGACACCGAGCCGACCGTGGGCTGGCTTGACGCGCTCTGCGATGCCTTTGTGCGCTTCGACAGCGTCGGGCTTGTGGGGTCGAAACTGCTTTACCCCGATGGCAAGCTGCAAGATGCGGGCGGCATCATCTGGGGCAGCGGCAATCCTTGGAACTACGGCAACCACGCCAACCCGTGGGAGCCGCGCTTTTGCTACGCACGACAGGTCGATTACCTGTCAGGCGCCGCGATGATGACGACCAAGGCGATCTGGGACGAAATCGGCGGCCTGTCGGAGTACCTCGAGCCGATGTATTTCGAAGACACCGACTTTGCCTTCAAGGCGCGTGAGGCGGGCTACACCACTTGGTTCGTCCCCTCCTCCATCGTCTATCACTTCGAGGGGATGACCAGCGGCACCGATGTCTCGTCCGGTTTCAAAAGCTTTCAAGAGGTCAACCGCCCCAAGTTCAAGCGCCGCTGGGCACGCGACTATGCGCAATTCGGCCGCGAGGGGCATGAGCCCGATCTGGAAAAGGATCGCGGCATCATCGGGCGGGTTCTGTTCATCGACTACACCACGCCGCGCGAAGATCGCGATGCCGGGTCCTACGCCGCCCACCGCGAGATCGAGCTGGTGCAATCGCTGGGCTACAAGGTGACCTTTTTGCCGCAAAACCTTGCCCATTTCGGCAGCCAGACAGATATCTTGCAAAACAAGGGGGTCGAGGTGATCACCGCCCCCTTCTACCTGTCGGTGCCTGAGTTCCTCGAGAAACGCGCCGCGGAATTCGATGCGGTCTACATCACCCGCTACTACGTCGCCCAAGATAGCATCCCCCATATCCGCCGTGCGAACCCCAAGGCGCGGATCATCCTCAACAATGCCGATCTGCATTTCCTGCGCGAATTGCGTGCCGCGATCAGCGAGGATGACCAATCCCGCCTTGCCGCCATGCGCCGGGTCCGCGACGAAGAGCTTGAGATGATGCGCAACGCCGACCTTGTGCTGAGCTATAACGAGGTGGAACACGCCGTCATCGCCTCGCATACCGAGGGCAAGGTCCGCGTCATGACCTGCCCTTGGGTGGTCGACATCCCCGACAGCGTGCCGCCGCTCAAGGGCCGCGCGGGGCTGTCGTTTCTGGGCAGCTTCAACCACCACCCCAATGCCGAAGCGGTGCGCTGGTTCGCCGCCCAAGTGATGCCGCGGCTCAAGGGGGCGCATCTGTCGATCTATGGCGCGGGGATGAAGGCCGATATCACGGCGCTGGCCTCCGACATGATCGACCCGGTCGGCTATGTCGAGACGGTGGCCGACGCCTATCACCGCCACCGCATCTTTGTCGCGCCGCTTTTGTCGGGGGCGGGGATCAAGGGCAAGGTGCTGGGGGCGATCGCGCATGGCATCCCTTGCGTGCTGTCACCCGTCGCGGCCGAGGGGACAGGGCTGCGCCACGGCCATGACTGCCTGATCGCCGAGACGCCACAGGACTGGGCCGAGGCGATTACCCGGCTCAGCACCGATGACGCGCTCTGGACAGCCATGTCCACCGCCGCCCGCACCTACGCCGCCGAGCGGTTCTCCTTCGCGCGGGGCCGGACGCAGATGAAAGCCGCCTTCGAGGCGGTGGATTTGTTTGGGGCGGTGTGAGGGGATGGAACGCACCATCATCCTTCACTACCACCTGTTTAAGAACGCAGGCACATCGGTGGATGCGATCCTCAAACGCAATTTCCCCGGCAAATGGGTAACGCGCGAGTTTCCCGGCATGGGCGGCAACAACACCGCGCTGGTCGAGGAGTGGATCAGGGAAACCCCCGAAGCGGTGGCCTATTCCTCGCACACCATGATGGGGCCGATCCCGCAGGTCGCGGGGGTGCGCGTCATCTCCTTCATGCTGCTGCGCGATCCCATCGAGCGGATCAAATCGGCCTATCGCTTTGAGCGGACGCAGAACGCCGACACATGGGGGGCAAAGCTCGCCAAGGAGCATCATTTCGAAGGCTATGTCCGCGCGCGCCTTGCCCGGCCGGGGGACAGGCAGTGCCGCAATTTCCAGACCTATCGGCTGGCGAGCCTCATGCCGGGAGAGGGGACGGAACTGGAGCGGGCCAAGCGTGCGCTTGCGGCGGTGACCGTGGTGGGCCGGGT